>JBIKSY010000220.1:0-6717 GCA_044348365.1 Chthoniobacteraceae bacterium | reverse complement strand
GGGTGGGCGCGTCACCCCGGACCCCAAAATCGCCTGCGGAACGCACAAGGCCCTCCCCGAAGAGGCGCATCCAGAGTTGGTTGGCGAGCACCCGCGCGGTGAGAGGATTCCCGGGCTCCACCAGCCAGCGGGCGAAATCGAGCCGGTCTGCACCGCCCGGGTTCCGTGCACGGATTGGGGGCAGCACCGCTGGGGTGCCCGTTGCAACCGGCTCGGTGGGCGAGAGGAATTCGCCCCTGTGCAGAATGCGCGTCTCCCGAGGGCTGCGCCTCTGTGAAAGCACGCGCACCTCCATGAGGGGCGGCCTCGGGCCCGCCGCCTCGGCCTCCACCAGGGCCAGTCGCGCGGCGCTTGCGCGGGGCTCAGAGAGGGCGAGCCAGTCGATAATGGCTTCCTTTTGCTCGGCGGTCCATTTTTCCGAACCGGTGTCCACAAGGCGTTTGAGTTCCGGCGTCAGAAGGCTTTCGACCGTTTCCCCGCGCAGCGTGCTCAGACGAAACCGGCCAAGCAGGTGGCTGGCCGACTTGGTGTAGGCCTGCTCCAACCGGAGGGTCAGGGTGCAGGGCGTCTCCAGCACCAGCGGCTCCACCAGCTGAAAGGTGATTTCTTGGGCCTTCCCGGTTCCTCCCATGATGGCCCATCCCGTTTCCGGATCCGTGTCAAGGGCGGCGGCGGCCGCGAACCCCTGTTGGACAAAACTTGCCTTTGGGGTGTGCAGTTCAAGCGTGGAGCGGCGGCCAGGGGCATTGGTTTCCGCGCTGAATTTTGAGAGGACAAAGTTACCGTTGCCGCTGCGGCCCGGCCCCTTGGACGGCAGGGAATCATCCGGAAGCGCCTCCAGCCGGAGGCCGCTGTAAGTGCCCGGCTCAAGGGCAAAGGTGAGTGTGTAGGTGTCGGGGCCGGTGGCCTTGCCTTGCACCAGAAGAGAGCCGTCCGGGAGGTGTGAAAACTGCGCCTTTTGGGCGCTTTGGGTGGAGGCGGGTTTGAGGGGGAGCGGCTCGGCTTTTTTCCCCGCAAGTGCAGCGAGGCGCTTTTGCATTTGGGCCTCCCAGGCTGGAAGCATCGTGGCCAGAGGGCTTCTTGCCTCGGTATAGGCTTTTCTGCGGGCGGAAACCTGGGACAAATGCGTCGCATTCTGGCGTTCGAACGCCTCCAGTTCGGACTTTGAAGTGCCCACCTTGGCGGTCGATTCGTCGGTGTTATTGAAGAATGCAAACAGCTGGTAGTATTCTTTTTGCGAAATTTGGTCGTACTTGTGGGAATGGCATCGGGCGCAGCCCACGGTGTGGGCCAGCCACACGCTTCCGGTGGTCTCTGTCCGGTCGAAAACTGCTTCCACCCGGTACTGTTCCTGGTCGACGCCGCCTTCCCGGTTTGTGAGCGTCTGCCTGTGGAAGGCCGTGGCTAGGATCTGCTCGGGTGTGGCGTTTTCGAGGAGGTCTCCGGCGAGCTGCTCCACGGTGAAACGGTCAAGGGGGACGTCCTGGTTGATCGCTTGAATCACCCAGTCTCTGTAGCGCCAGGCGTCGGGGCGCGGGCTGTCCTTCTCGTAACCGTCACTGTCGGCGTAGCGCGCCTGGTCCAGCCAGTGCCGGCCCCAGCGTTCTCCAAAGTGGGGGGACGCCAGGGCGCGTTCCACCAGGCGACTGTAGGCGTCCGGCGCCCCGTCGCTGAGGAAGGCCGCCGCCTCCTCGGCAGTGGGCGGCAGGCCGAGGAGGTCGTAGTAGACGCGCTTGAGCAGGGTGCCCTTGCCCGCCTCGGGGGAGGGGGCGATGCCTTCCTTTGCGAGGCGGGTCCGGATGAGCGCGTCGATTTGCTGTGGGGCAGTTCCCGCGAGGCCCGTGGGCTTTTGGATCGGAGTGTAGGCCCAGTGGGCGGCCCAGGGGGCGCCAGCCGCAACCCAGCTTTTGACCTTTTCGACCTCCTCAGCAGTCGGCCGCTTTGTTTTTTTAAGCGGAGGCATCGACTCCTCGCCGTGGGGGGCTTCCAGCCGTGCGATGATTTCACTCGCCCCCGGGTTGCCGGGCACGATGCCTGGTACTCCGCTCTCGAGGGTTTTGAGGGCGCCGGCGCGGGAGGTCAGTGCGAGGCCGCCCTTTGCTTTGTCCGCGCCATGGCACTCTAGACAGTGCTCGGCAAAGAAGGGCTGGATGTCGCGCCGAAAATCCACCGAGGCAAGGGATGCAGCTGGGGCGCAGACAAAAGCAAGAAGGGCGGCAGTGAGGGTCGGACGCATTTGGGGAGGAGATCCATAAATATAACCCGTGAGCGGTCCAAAATCAGTGGGCTTTTTCACAAGGTTCCTTGGTGCGAAGCGCTGCACTTCGGACGAATTTAGACTCCGATCACTGAAGACCTTTATTTTTGCCGCCCCACCCCCGCTCCAGATCTGTTGTAATGTTGTCCTTCTTGCCCTTTTTTGAGGGTTCGCTGCGCGAGGCGAGGGTTCGTGCCGGACAGGCTTGTTGGGAAAAGCGGGATTGCGGGTTCCTTTGAACGGTGTTAAATATACGCTCCCCCCGAATCCCCCGATTCAACAGAACATGAACGCCGAACCTCCTTCAGGACGGTCGAACCTCCTAGCCTGTGGAACAGCTCTGGCAGCCGCCTTACTGGCGGTGGCGGGCGGTTTTCACTGGGCGGTAGACAAACAGGAACGGCTCCTTCATTCGGCCGCCCCCGATTTTTGCGACGCCAAGCTTCACGGGGTGGCCTTGATCCGGGAGGCGCTTTCCCGGCCTGACACGCTGGTGCTCTTCGGTAGTTCCGAGCTGATTCCCAACGTGCCCTTCAAGGGGGTTGATTTTTTTGCGGAGGCGCCTACCGGCTTTTCCGTTTTTCCCGTTGGCAAAGCGGGAACCTCCGCGCTTTCGGTACTCCAAAAACTGGGGTCCGCCGGCACGGAGTTGGCGGGAAAAAAGGTGGTGATCTCTCTTTCGCCCAGTTTCTTTTTGGCTGAAGAGGTGGATTCCAAGTATTTTGAGGGAAACTCCTCCAAGCTACAGCTTAAGGAGTTGCTCTGGAGTGAGAAATTCAGCGACGCACTCAAGCAGGACGTGGCCCGCGCGATGGTCAAGTACCCGAAGGTGCTGGAAGGGGATTGGATCCTGGAGGTTGCAATGGATGCAGTCGCGAAGGGCGGATATTTCAACCAGATCCTCCTGTCTGTGCTCAGGCCCTATGCGATGCTCGATCTTTTCGTGGGCCGACTGCAGGACCATTTTGAAGCTGCGTTTGCATTGAACGACCCTAGCTACGTCCCGGCGGCCAACCCCTTCAAAGTCAAACGCGGGCGCACCTTGAATTGGGACGACCTTTTCCGTAAAGCCGAACAGCATTCCAAGGCGCTCGCCGCCAAGTCCGCGCGTCGCGCCCCCAAGGTGACCCGTGCAAGAGGCACCTGGGACAAGCAGTTCATGGCCAGCTTGCGCAAGGCGCAGGAATGGCGTGATTTTGAGTTGGTGCTGCGCCTGATGAAGGAGGCCGGTGCCAAGCCGCTGGTGCTCTCCATGCCGCTGCACGCGGACGTGCTGGAGGCGCAGGGGGTCTCGGAGGTCGGCCGAGAGGAGTATGGGACCAAGCTGCAGCAGTTGGTTGGCAAGTACGGGGTGCCGCTCGTCTATTTCAGGGACCACGAAAGCGACCCGGTATTTTTTGTCGACCAGCACGATCATATCGGCTCGAAGGGCTGGTGGTATTATAACAAAGTCATAGATGACTTTTACCACGACCGTCTTCGGCCCAAGCAGGTGACGGCCAAGTCTGCACTCATTCCTTAAGTTTTTATGAAAGATCAAATTTTGGCAGTCCTCGCCCGGGTGGCAGAAACCGACGAAGTGCTCAGGCAGCCGGACCTGGCTCTCTATGACCTTCAGATTCTGGACTCGATGAAGACTGTGGAACTCATCGTGGCCCTCGGCCAGGAGGTGGGCGTGGAGGTCTCCCCCGCGGAGTTCGAGCGCGAAGCGTGGGCGACCCCCGCAAAACTGGTGGCGGACATCGAAAAGCGCCTCGCCTCCTGATTTCTTCAGGCATGGATCTCGACGCTTTATTTGCAAAGCGCCCTGTTTTGAAACGCGCGGCGCTGGTGCTCTACTACCTGGCGATCATTCTGACGCTGGTTCTGATGTACGGGCGGGGGGATTTCTCAACCCCGCCGTTTGTGTACCAGGAGTTCTAAGCCGGGTTCGGCTCCCGGCGCGGAAGCTAGCCATGCCGCGCCTGCCTTCCTTTCCTTTTTGAGAAGCCCCTCTTCCCAGCCATGGACCATCCCCTGCACCTTTTGGATCGCATTGACCACTGGGCGGCGCTCTGCCCCGAGCGCCCCGCCGTTTGGAGCGGCGCCCGCACACTGACCTGGGCCGCGCTGGTCTCCCTGTCCGACGCACTCGCGCTCTGGCTGGAAGCCGAGCTTGAGGGAAGGCCCGGCCCGGTCGCAGTCCACGGCCACAAAGAGCCTGAAATGCTCGTCGCTTTTCTCGCCGCCGCAAAATGCGGGCGCGCCTACGTCCCCATGGATGTCAACATTCCGGAACAGCGCATCGCCAAGATCGTGGCTGGTTCGGGTGCCGCCCTTGTTTTGACCCCGAACCGGGTGCGGGAGATTCTGGATCCGCTTTCCCCGGCGGACGGACGGAGGCCCGCCAGACGGGTGGAGGCTGCGGACCCGTTCTACATTTTATTCACCTCTGGCAGCACGGGTGAACCCAAGGGTGTGGTGATCACGCTGCAGAATTTGGAGGCCTTTACCGGCTGGATGTTTGCCGAGCAGCGGTTTGATCCGCAAGGGGAGGTGTTTTTGAACCAGGCGCCCTTCTCCTTTGACCTCTCGGTGATGGATTTGTACTGCAGCTTGCTTGCCGGCGGAACACTCGTATGCATCACCAAGGAGGAACTGGGCAACCTGAAGGCATTGTACGCACGGTTGGCGGAGTCCGGGGTGACCAGTTGGGTTTCGACCCCCTCGTTCGCGCAGATGTGTTTGATTGAAAAAGGTTTTCGGACAGAGATGCTGCCTCGACTCAGGCGCTTTCTTTTCTGCGGCGAGACGCTTGCTCCCGAGACGGCCTCCCAACTGCTGGAACGTTTTCCCGATGCCGAGGTGTGGAACACCTACGGTCCGACCGAGGCCACCGTGGCGACAACCTCCGTCCGAGTGGACCGGGCGCTGCTCTCAAAGTATTCCCCGCTGCCGGTCGGTTACCCGATGCCGGGCACCCGCGTGCTGGCGGTGGATGAGGCCCTCGCACCGGTCGGAGAAGGGGAGCGTGGCGAGATCCTGATCGCCGGCCCGAACGTCAGCCCCGGCTACCTGCAACGCCCGGAACTCACGTCCAAGGTGTTCACCCGCTTTGAAGGCCTGCCAGCGTACCGCACTGGCGACTGGGGACGGGTCCGCGAGGGCTTTGTCTTTTTCGAGGGCCGTATGGACGGCCAGATCAAGCTGCACGGATACCGAATCGAACTGGGTGATATGGAGGCCAATCTTCACGCCCTCCCGGAGATTGCAGACGCGGTGGTTTTACCGGTGGAAAAACTGGGCAAGGTCGACTCGCTCGCCGCATTTGTGGTGCTGGCGGGCGAGAAGCAGGGGAGTGATTTTGAGGTGGCTGCGAGGTTGAAGACCCGCCTCGGGGAGCGGCTTCCCGCATACATGGTCCCCCGGAAATTTGTTTTCCTGGAGGCCTTCCCCATGACGCCCAACGGAAAAGCGGACCGCCGCGCCCTTTCCGCCTTGCTCGGTTAGGCCCGCAAGCCAGCCCGAACCGGCAGCGCCCGCCCCCAATGGTCCCTTTTGCTGATTTTCAATACTTCGGGCTGCTCCTCTATGTGCTGCTGCCTTTCGCGGTGCTTGGCTGGTTTGGGCGCCTCAGCCGCAACTGGAGCCTCCTTGCGATGGGCGTCCTGCTGGCCCTCCAGTCGGCGGACAACCTGATTCCGCTGCGCCCGGAGTTGCCCGTGCGTGAGCTATATCTGGTTTTGGGCTACACGGTTTTCCAGGGTTGCGTGGCCTTGGGACTGTTAAAATGGCGTTCGAGACCAGTATTTTACAGCGCGATCGCCTTGTCGCTCCTCCCGCTGACCGCCTCCAAGCTCCTGCCCACGCTGTGGCCGCACTCCGCATTTGGTTTCGCCGGCATTTCCTACATCACGTTCCGTTCGCTTGATGTTCTTTTCTCCATCCAGGACGGGCTCATCAAGCAGCTTTCGCTCCGCGGATACGCCGGGTTCCTCCTTTTTGTCCCCGCTCTTTCCTCTGGTCCCATCGACAGGTACCGGCGTTTCCTCAAGGACTGGGAGAGAACCCGTACTAGGGACGAGTTTCTGGGGGACTTTGATTTTACCGTGCAGCGACTGGCGCAGGGTTTTCTCTACAAGTTCATTCTCGCCGCGCTGATCAAAAGCTACTGGCTGGATCCTTGGGCCACGGGGCGGGGTGCGGGCGCGCTGTGGATGTACATGTACGCCTACACGTTCTACCTCTTTTTCGACTTTGCCGGCTACAGCGCCTTTGCCATTGGCCTTGGGCGCTTCTTTGGCGTCCGGTTGCCCGAGAATTTTGACCGGCCCTTTGTCTCCAAAAACATCCGGGACTTTTGGAATCGGTGGCACATCTCCCTCTCCTTTTGGTTCCGTGACCACGTCTACATGCGGTTCCTGTTGGCTGCATCCAAGGGCAAGTGGTTCAAGGGAAAGCATACGGCCTCCTTTGTCGGA
>JBIKSY010000219.1:0-6731 GCA_044348365.1 Chthoniobacteraceae bacterium | reverse complement strand
ACATCATGCACACCACCATCGAGGGCGGCACCTCCTGGCCCACGGAGGTGCGGCTCGTGCGGGACCACATCGCCATCGCGTACTTCAAAAACTTTGTGTGGGAAGGGACCCGCAACAAAGCGGTGCCGCTGGGCGAGGGCGTCGTGGGCAAACCGTACGTCGACCAACTCAAGAGCCTCGACTACCACGGCCCCGTCTGTGTCCACGTCGAATACCTCAAGGGCAGCGTGAAGGACCCCGACTACCTCGCAAAGGCCATCGAAGCCACCCGCGCCGACATCGCAACCCTCCGCAGTTGGTGGGCCTGAGTCGGGCGTCACTGTTTGCTTTCCACTCCCGATGCCAATGAACCGTCGCACTTTTTTAGGGGCTGCCCTCGCCTCCACGCTCGCCCCAATTCAGGCGCGCGCCGCCCGTCCTCCCCGCCTGCTTTTGCGCTCCTCCTGGCAGACGGTCAACATCGGCGACATCGCCCACACGCCCGGACTGCTCGCGCTCTTGGAAAAGCATCTCCCCGACGCCGAGGTCCGGCTGTGGCCGGGCAGCGTCGACAACGGCGTGGCCGAGATGCTCCTGGCCCGGTTTCCAAAGCTCCGCATTCTCCGGGGCGCGGAGGCGCTGCAGGAAGCCTTCAGCGAATGTGACTTTCTGCTGCACGGCTCCGGTCCCTCGCTGGTCGCCGAAAAGGATCTGGCCCGCTGGAGCCGCGAAACCGGCAAGCCCTACGGAGTGTGCGGCATCACCTTTTCCGCAACCTCCTCCTCCGCGACAAAGCCTTCCCCCGAGGGCGCGCTCGAGCGCACCGTCGCCGTGCTGAGCGGAGCCCGCTTTGTGTTTTTCCGGGACTCGGTCTCGCTGGAGTTCGCAAAAAAACTCGGCTGCAGCTCCCCTCTGCTCGAGTTCGGCCCCGACGGCGCGTTCGCCACGGACCTCCGGGACGATGCTCGGGCGGGCGCTTTCCTCCGCGAGCACGGCCTCGAAGAGGGCCGGTTTCTGTGCTGCATCGCACGCCTGCGCTATACCCCGTACTGGAAGATCAAGGCGGCCAGCAGCTTTGATCCCGTCAAACACGCCCGCAACGAGGCGATGAAGGAACACGACCTCGCCCCTCTGCGGAAGGCAATCATCGCAGTCGTGCAGCAGACCAACATGAAGGTGCTGCTCTGTCCCGAGGACGCCACCCAGATGGAGGTCAACAAAGAGCTGTTGTTCGACCCCTTGCCGGACTCCGTGCGCGAACGGGTGGTGTGGCGCAAGGATTACTGGCTGACGGCCGAGGCGCTCAGCGTCTACATCCGGAGCGCCGGGCTATTCGGCGCGGAAATGCACAGCCCCATCATGTGCATCGGCAACGGCATCCCTGCGGTCGTGTGCCGCTGGGCCGAACAGACCAGCAAGGGAATGATGTGGCGCGATATCGGTCTGGAAGACTGGCTCTTCGACATGGACAGGCCGGAGGATCTGGAACGTGTCGTCCCCGCCATCCTGGAGCTTGCCCGCAATCCGGCCGCGAGCCGGCTCAAGGCCGGAAAGGCCCGGGATTTTGTCCTCCAACGCCAGGCACGCATGCTCCAGACGGTGAAGGATTCCCTGACCGTTTGAGGCCCGTGGGCCCGCATAGGTGCGAGGCCGCGCCATGCGATTGGAATGCACCCTCCGCGCAACGCGTGCAACTCCGGGCGCATCGAAGGTGTATTTCACCCGCGCTCCGAGCCGCATCATTGCCAATTATTTTGCGGCAAATCCGCCAGTGCTTTGGAATGTACGACTGAATGAGCGCGCCGCCGGATCTCAAGCAACAGCAGTTTCTCCGCCTTTTTATGGCGAGTGAACCGGCTGTGCGCGGCTTCGTGCGCTCCCTCCTCCCCACACTCAACGACGCAAACGACGTCATGCAGGAGGTCGCCGTCGTCCTCTGGGAAAAGTTTGCAGAGTACGAAACCAGCGAAGACTTCAGGCGCTGGGCCTTCGGCGTGGCAAAGTTTAAAGTGCTTTCCTGGCAACGGGACCGTATGAGGGACCGGCACGTGTTCGGACTCGAGACCACAGAACTGTTGGCCGCGGAATCGGAGCGCCACTCCACCCGACTGGAGGCGCAGCGGGCCGCCTTGCAGGATTGCCTGCACAAACTTCCGACAGAACAACGCGAGCTGGTCCATTCCGCCTACGCTCCCGGGGCGCGCATTGACTCGCTGGCGCGCCATCTGGGCAGCACCGCGATGGCGCTCTATAAAAAACTGCACAGGATCCGCCTGCTGCTCACCGAGTGCACGCAGCGCGAGCTTTCCCGGAGAAACACACAATGAGTCACCCACTGCGCGAACAATGGTTGCAGGAATACTGCGAAGGAACGGCCTCCGCCGAAACCACCGCCCTTCTGGAGCGCGCCCTTCGGGAGGACCCGGAATACCGCCTGCACTTTTTGGAGTATCTCAACCTGGATCAGGCCCTTTCGAGTGCGGGCGGGTCCACCCAAATCGAAACGGAGCCCGCGCCCGCCCCGCTCCCCTTCCGGGCGGGCCCCTCGCGCTGGGCGGGTCTCCCCCGGTGGGGGGCGCTGGCCGCGGGCCTGACCCTGCTTGCGCTCGGCCCCTGGGTGGTTCACGCGCTCCGCAACCCCTACGCCATGGTCACAAGCACCACCGGCAACGGACCGCGCGAAGGCACCTCCCTTCGCTCCAAGCAGGTGCGGTTTGAGGCCGGCGTCGTCGAGTTTCTAACAGCCAAGGGCGCTAGGATAGTCGTGGAGGCACCCGCGGACGTGCACTTCGAATCCGCGGACACGCTCAGGGTCTTGCGTGGAAAAGTCGCCGCAGACGTCCCCCCCCGGGCCAAGGGCTTCACCGTGCTCACGCCCAACGGCAACGCCGTGGATCTGGGGACTCGCTTCGGAGTGGACGTGCCCGAGTCTGGCGACGCCGAAGTGCACGTCTTTCAGGGCGAGGTCATCGCCCAGGCCACGGGCGCCCAAACCAAACAAAGCCTGCGCACGGGCGAGGCTTTGGCGATGCACAACGGTGTAAACGCGTTGCGGGAACTGCGTTCCGCCGCCTTCATCCAGCCCGACGAAATGCCTCAACTCTCAGCGGGACTCGCCTGGGGGCAGCGCGCACGGGCACAGACCTCCCTCCGAGCGCTCAAGACCGAACCTGCCCTCATCGCGTTGCTGGACTTCACGGACAACACCCACCTGCCGGGAGTCTTCCGCATGGCGCAGGGCCGCTGGCCAGGCTCCTTCGCCCCGGAATTTGTGCACCAAGGCGACCACCTCAAGCTCGACGTCGGCGCGGAGCGATTGTGGCCGCAGCTCACACTCGCCGCCTGGGTGCGCCTCGACCAACTGGGTAGCCCCTACCACTCCCTCTACCACACCGACGGATGGCAGAACGAAACACCGGGGCAGGTCCACTGGATGCTTACCAAGGACAGCAGGATGCGGCTTGCCCTGCGGGGCAACTCGCTTGCGCCTGGCTCCACCGAGCGGGACGGCTTTCCGGACTCAAGCACCTCCGTGCTGCCGCAACGCGGCCGTTGGGTGCATCTGGCCACCGTGTATGACGCCGACGCCCGGAGCGTCCGGTTTTATCTCAACGGCCAGTTCGACAAGGAAACCCTGCAGGAGGTCGCCCATCCTGCACGGCTTGGGCCCGCGCAGATCGGCAACTGGAACCGACAGGACCGCAAGCTCAGCGGCCGAATGGACGAGTTTTTGCTGCTGGGCAGGGCGCTGAACGACGGCGATATCCGGGAGCTTTATCTCAGCGGAAATCCCTACCATTAAGGAGACTGCCTCCCCACGTTTACCGGCCAGTACAGCCCACCCGATCCAGCGGTCTCCCCCTTTTAAGACGCAACTTTTCCGGCAAACGCCGGCCCTTCGCGGAATACCCCTTTGAATGAAACCAAGCACAGTTCTCCTGCTCCTTCTTTCCGGCTTCTGCGCCCCGCTGGCGTACGCCGCACCGGTGGACTTCGCGCTGGAGGTCCGGCCCATTCTTGAGAAGCGGTGCTACTCCTGCCACGGCCCCGAGAAACAAAAGGGCGGCCTGCGCCTCGACATCAAGGCTGCCGCACTCAAGGGCGGAGAAGACCACGCCCCCAACATCCGCCCAGGGCAGCCTGCGGAAAGTCCGCTGCTACGGTTTGTGAAGGGGGAGGAGCCGGATCTGCTCATGCCTCCCAAGGGCGAACGCCTTACACCGGAACAGACGGCCCTGTTGGGCCGCTGGATCCAGGAGGGAGCCGTCTGGCCCGACGGACTGGATCTGGCGAAACTGGAGGACAAGCGGGATCACTGGTCGCTCAAACCCGTCTCCAGCCCGACCCCGCCCCACACCAAACAGCCCACCTGGCCCCGCAGCGCACTGGACCAGTTCATCCTGGCCAGGCTGGAGCAGGAGGGTCTGTCCCCCTCCGCCGAGGCCGACCGGGGCGTGTGGCTCAGGCGGGTCTTTCTTGACCTGACGGGACTGCCGCCAAGCCCGGCGGATTCCGAGGCGTTCGCAGCAGACCAAGCCTCCGGCGCACACGAACGGGTGGCCGACCGGCTCCTGCAGTCAGAGCGCTACGGCGAGCACTGGGCCCAGCAATGGCTCGACGTGGTCCGCTACGCCGACACGCACGGCTTCGAGGTGAACACCGAGCGCCCCAACGCCTGGCCCTACCGCGACTACGTCATTCAGGCGTTCAACAAGGACACCCCCTACGACCAGTTCATCAAGGAGCAGCTTGCCGGCGACTCACTCGGCAAGGACGCCGCCACCGGCTTTCTGGTGACGGCCTCCGTCCTGCTACCGGGCCAGATCGGACAGGACGAGCCCTCCAAAAGGCTGGCGCGCCAGGACGCGCTGGACGAGATCGTCGTCAACACCAGCCAGACCTTTCTCGGTCTGAGCGTCGGCTGCGCACGCTGCCACGACCACAAGTTTGACGCGGTTTCAGCCCGCGACTACTACGCCCTCCAGGCGTTTTTCGCCGGCGTCGAATACCGCGACCGGGAGTCGCGCAGCCCAGAGGCCCTGGCCGCAAAGCAACTGGAGGCGGACTTGAAAATCCAGATCGTCGAGCATGACCGGCGTCTTGCGGCGTATGTGCCGCTGGCCCTCTCGGGCACGAAACGAGCCGGCATCCACGCCAGGAAAAACACCGACCGCTTCAGCCCGGCCACGGCCAAGCGCCTGCGCTTCAGCATCCAAAAAACCAACTCGCTGGAGCCCTGCCTCGACGAGCTCGAGATTTTCAACACCGCCGGCGCAAACGTCGCGCTCGCAAAGGCCGGTGCAACAGTCACCACCTCCGGCCAGAACAAGTCCCCAAACCGCCACGACCTCGCCTTCGTCAACGACGGCAAGTACGGAAACTTGAGCAGCTGGATGTCCAACGAAACAGGAAAGGGCTGGGTGGTGGTGGAGTTTTCGGAGCCGCAGACGCTCGAGCGCGTTGTGTGGGGGCGGGACCGGGACGGCAAACTCACCGACCGACTCGCCACCGCCTACACGATCGAGGTGGCCGACGAGCCGGGCGTCTGGCGGCTCGTGGCCGACTCCTCCGACCGGGCCGAGCTTCAAAAGGGACCCGCACCCGAGCCGGATTTCTCCACCGCCGGCCTCGACCCCGAACGAGTCAAACAGGCAAACCAGCTGGTATCCGAAAAGAAGGCGCTCGAAGCAAAAATGACGGCCGCCGCCACTGCACAAAAGGTCTTCGCAGGGGTGTTTCGCCAGCCGGACAAAATCCACCTGCTCTACCGGGGCGACCCGGAGCAGCCCAAGGAGGAGGTCGCCCCTGCGGTGCTCAGCGCGCTGGGAACGTTAAAGCTGCCGGCGGATGCCCCGGAACAAGAGCGGCGGGTAGCCCTCGCAAACTGGATAGCCGACGCACAAAACCCGTTGACCGCCAGGGTCATGGTCAACCGGATCTGGCAGGGCCACTTCGGCACCGGTCTGGTGGAAACCGGCAGCGACTTCGGCAGGATGGGGATACGCCCCTCCCACCCCGAATTACTCGACTGGCTTGCACAGGAGTTTGTGCGCTCGGGCTGGTCTCTCAAAAGCCTGCACAAACAGATCGTCCTCTCCTCCACCTACCGGCAGTCCTCCGTGGGAAACGCCACAGCCGAGGCGCGCGATGCGGACACCCGGCTGCTCTGGCGCTTCCCGCCCCGACGCCTCACCGCCGAGAACATCCGGGACACGATCCTTGCAGTGAGCGGCCGGCTGGATCTCTCGATGTACGGGAGCGGTTTCAATCTCTTCAACCAAAGGGGCGGCTTGAGCGGCTTCAAACCGGTCGAATCCTTTTCCGGCACAGGCCTGCGCCGCATGGTGTACGCCCACAAGGTGCGGCGGGAACCGGAGGCGGTGTTTGGCGCCTTTGACTGCCCGGACGCCGGGCTGAGCACCTCGCGCCGGCGCGAATCCACCACGCCCATCCAGGCGCTCAACCTCTTAAACAGCACCTTCACCCTCGAACAAAGCGAAGCCTTCGCCGCGCGGGTCCGCAAAGACGCGGGAAAGGATCCCTCCCGGCAGATCCAGCACAGCTTCCTGCTCGCGCTCGGCCGAAAGCCGACCCAGCCAGAACTGGAAGATGCCGCCCCGGTCGTCAGCGCCCACGGCACAGCCGCCCTGTGCCGCGCCCTGTTCAACTCCAACGAATTCCTGTTCCTTCCCTAAACCCCTCTCCCCAAGAGTGCCATGAACCCATTGGATCCCGAACGCCTTTCCCTGCCC
>JBIKSY010000218.1:0-6840 GCA_044348365.1 Chthoniobacteraceae bacterium | reverse complement strand
ACCGCACCGGAATCGGGAACCGGGAAATGCGGCGGCGCGCGATGGAGGCGCTCGACATGGTCGGCCTCTCTAAACGCTACGACCACCATCCCAACCAGCTCTCCGGCGGCCAGCAGCAGCGCGTCGCCATCGCCCGCGCCCTCGTAAACCAGCCCGCTCTACTTCTCGCCGACGAGCCCACCGGCAACCTCGACACCCGGACCTCCATTGAGATCATGGACGTCTTTCAGACGCTCAACGACCAGGGCATCACCGTCCTCATGGTCACCCACGAGGCCGACATCGCCCGCTACAACAAGCGCTGCCTCGTCATGCGCGACGGCACCGTGCGCAGCGACACCCCGGTTGAGGACCGCCTCGACGCGCGCGAACAACTCGCCCACTTCCTCGCCCAGGCCCCCGAAAGCCCCGTGCTCCCATGACGCCCTTTGCCACCTTCCGGCTCGCGCTGCGCGCCCTCCAGCGCAACAAGCTCCGCTCCACCCTCACCATGCTGGGGATCGTCATCGGCGTGGGCGCGGTCGTCGCGATGGTCGGCATCGGCAACGGCGCCAAGGCCCAGGTCGAGGCCCAGATCGCCACCCTCGGACAGAACGTCATCCTCATCTTTCCCAGCAGCTACTCCACCGGCGGCGTGCAGTCGGGCATGGGCGGCGCCGGCACCCTCAAGTTGGAGGACGCCAAGGCCATCGCAGACGAAGTGCCCGACGTTAGCGCCGTGAGCCCCGGCACCCGCGTCTCCTCGCAACTGGGCTTCGGCAACCAGAACTGGTCCTCCTCCGTCATCGGCGAGGGACCCGAGTACTTCGAGATCAGGCAGTGGGAAATTACGGAAGGTTCCGGCTTCACCGACCAGGACGTCCGTTCGGCGGCAAAGGTTGCCGTGATCGGCGCCACCGTCCTGAAACAGCTGTTCGGCGAGGAGGACCCGCTCGGACAGATCATCCGGGTCAAGAACGTCCCGTTTCAAGTCATCGGTGTGCTTAAACCCAAGGGCACCTCCGTGATGGGCACCGACCAGGACGACGTCGTCATCGTCCCCTACACCACGGTCATGAAACGGCTCAGCGGCCTGACCACCCTGCGCATGATTTCGGTCCAATGCGCGGACGAGGAGCGCTCAGCCGCTGTGGTGCAGGCTATCACGGCACTGCTCCGGCAGCGCCACCGGCTTGGCGCCGAGCGCGAGAGCGACTTCATGGTCCGCAGCCAGCAGGAAATCGCGGAAATGGCGACGGCCACCTCCAAGATCATGCGGCTGCTTTTGGGCGCGATCGCCAGCGTGTCACTGGTGGTCGGGGGCATCGGCATCATGAACATCATGCTCGTGAGCGTCACCGAACGCACCCGGGAGATCGGCATCCGCATCGCCCTCGGCGCGCACGGCTCCGACATTCTCACCCAGTTTCTCATCGAGGCCGTCACCCTCAGCTCTCTGGGCGGGGTCATGGGCATCCTCCTCGGCCTCGGCACCTCCACCGCCCTTTCGCAGCTCGCCGGTTGGCCGACGCTTACCTCGGTCAACGCCATCGTGACCGCCTTTCTTTTTAGCGCCGGGGTCGGCGTCTTTTTCGGCTTGTATCCTGCCAAAAAAGCGGCCGCATTGGACCCCATCGACGCCCTCAGATACGAGTGACAGAACCTCCCCCGCCGGTCCACCCCCCAGATGAAACTCCCCACGCTCCTCTCCTGCGCCCTCGCGCTCGCCTTCGCACCACACGCCACCGCCGTGGAGCCCGCACCGCCTGCCCCCCAGCCTGAGCTGCCTTTCGTGGACCTCTCCGGTGACAAGGCCCGCCAGGTCCTCATCGCGGCCGGCACCGAGACCACCTACCAGGGCCATCCGACCACACTCCTGCTGCCCGACGGCAAGACCCTCTTCTGCGTGTGGAGCATCAACCACGGCGGCTCTGCCGGCCCCATGGCGCGCAGCGACGACGCCGGCCTTACCTGGACACGCCTCGATGATTCGCTCCCCATCGGTTTCGCCACCCACCAAAACTGCCCAAGCCTCTACCGCCTTCTAGATCCGGCGGGCCGACCACACCTGTGGGTCTTTTCCGCCGCGTTGGGCAAACGCAACGGCCCCGGCATGCCCAGCATCCACAGCGAGGACAACGGCAAGACTTGGAAGGAGATGCCGCCGCTAGGGTTTCCCTGTATCATGACGTTTTCCAGCATCGTCCGACTGCAGGACGGCGCCTATCTGGGCCTCTATCACACCGGGCTTGAGGACAAGGACAAGCCGCCCCTCAAGGTGCTCCAGACCCTCACTCGGGACGGCGGCTTCACCTGGTCGCCCCCAGCGGTCGTCGCGGAGGTTGCCGGCAAGAACCCGTGCGAACCGTTTGTCTTCCGCTCGCCGGACGGCTCGGAGCTTTGCTGCCTGTTGCGCGAAAACACCCACAAGGAAAACAGCCTCGTGATGTTCAGCCGCGACGAGGGCCGGAGTTGGAGCACCCCGGCCCCCACGCCCTGGGGCCTCACGGGCGACCGCCACCAGGGGGTCTTCACCAAGGACGGACGCCTCGTGGTGGCCTTTCGCGACCAAGCCCTCCAGAGCCCCACGCGTGGTCACTTCGTCGCCTGGGTCGGCACCTACGCGGACCTGCGCGCCGGCAAGCCCGGCCAGTACCGGATCAAGCTGCTGCACAGCCACGCCAAAAACGTTGGCGACTGCGGCTATCCCGGACTCGAGCTGCTTCCCGACGACATCCTCGTCGCTACCACCTACGCCAAGATTGCCCCCGGCGTGGAAAAGCACTCCGTGTTGAGCGTGCGTTTTTCGCTCGCCGAAACCGACAAGCTCCCCCGGCAATAACCACAAACCCGTTTGCGCGGGATCAACGTTTCTTTCCCCACCCCACCCCAAAAAAATGAAAGTCCTCCCCCACCTCTGCACGCTCCTGCTTGCACTCCCTTCGGCCGGTTTCGCTGCCACCCAGGCGCGCCCCAACTTCGTGTACATCCTCGCGGATGATCTCGGCTACGGGGACGTCCGCTGCCTCAATCCCGAAGGCAAGATCGCCACCCCGCACATGGACCGCCTCGCGGCCGAGGGCATGCGCTTCACAGACGCCCACTCCAGCAGCGCCGTCTGTACCCCGACCCGCTACGGCATCATGACAGGGCGCTACAACTGGCGCTCCCGGCTCAAAAGCGGTGTGCAAGGCGGGATGAGCCCCGACCTGATTGAACCCGGCCGGCCCACGGTCGCCTCCTTCCTCAAAAACGAGGGTTACCACACCGCCTGCTTTGGCAAATGGCACCTCGGCTTCGACTGGCAGCGCCATCCCCACACGCCCGCCTTCGGGGACAACATCGAGAAGGGGCCCGACGGCTGGAACGTGGACTTCACCAAGCCAATCGGCGGTGGCCCGCTCCGGGTCGGCTTCGAACACTATTTCGGGATCGCCGCGTCCCTCGACATGGTGCCCTACACCTTCCTTCAAGACAGCCGGGTCACGGTGCTTCCCACGGTCGACAAGTCCTTCGAGATGACGGCAGGCCGCGAAAAGAACGGCCACACCCGTACCGGCCCGGCCGCCCCCTCCTTTGAGGCGGTCAACGTCCTCCCGGAAATCACGCGCCACGCGGTCGAATACATCCGCGCACATGCCGCCGAGGCAAAGGCAGGCAAGCCCTTCTTCGTCTACCTCCCCCTCAACGCGCCGCACACCCCCATCGCGCCGTCTCCGGAATGGCAGGGCAAAAGCGGCATCAGTCCCTACGCCGACTTCGTCATGCAGACCGACGCCACGCTCGGAGCGGTCCTCGAGGCGCTTGATCAGGCGGGTCTCCGGGACGACACCCTGCTCGTCATGACCAGCGACAACGGCTGCTCCAACCAGGCCAACCTGCCCGAACTGGCCAAGGCCGGCCACAACCCCAACCACGTCTTCCGCGGCCACAAGGCCGACATCTTCGACGGAGGCCACCACATCCCGTTTCTGGCCCGCTGGCCCGGACATGTCGCGCCCAACTCCACCTACAAGGAGCTCGCCTGCCTCAACGACTGGTTCGCCACCGTGGCCGACATCCTAAAAAAGCCGCTCCCCGCAAATGCGGCCGAAGACAGCGTCAGCCTTCTGCCCGCACTCCAGGGTGGCGGCGCCCCGGTCCGCAAGCGCCTCATCCACCATTCCGTCAACGGCTCCTTTGCCCTCAGGCAGGACCAGTGGAAGCTGGTCCTCGCGCAGGACTCCGGTGGTTGGACAGCCCCCACCCCGGGGTCGGCCGCGGCCAAGTCCCTTCCCGCGGTCCAGCTGTATGACCTGAGCAAGGACATCGGTGAAGAGCACAATCTGGAAGCGGAGAAGCCAGAGCTCGTCGCCCAGCTCACGCGGGTGTTGCTCGGTGAAATCGCAAATGGCAGCACCCGCTCAAATCACTGAGCTACGTCTGGCTCCATATCCCCCACGTGAAAACCAAAGCCCTGGCCCTTTCCGGCCTTCTCCTTTCGGTGGCCCCGCTCCACGCGGAACAGGCCCGCCCCAACATCCTCTGGCTCGTCGGAGAGGACGCCAGCGCCGACTGGTTCGGCTGTTACGGCAATAAACGCGCCACCACCCCGAACATCGACGCCCTCGCCCGGCAGGGCTTCCGCTACACGCACGCCTACGCCTGCGCCCCGGTTTGCGCCCCCTCCCGAAGCACCTGGATCACCGGCAGGTACGCGGTCTCCATGGGTACGCAGCCGATGCGCTGCCGGTTCCCGATCCCGCACGCCGCGATTCCCTACTACCCCGACCAACTCCGCAAGGCGGGCTACTACACGGCCAACTTCAAAAAGACAGACTTCAACATCGGAGGCCGTCCAGACCCGTCCACCTGGGACCAGACCGCCGACAACGCCTGGACGCAACGCGCGGCGGGCCAGCCCTTTTTTCAGGTCCTCAACTTCGAGGACACCCACGAAAGCAAGGCGTTTGGCGACGTGGACGGCACCCACCACACACCCGAGGGCGTGGTGTTGCACAAATACCACCCGGACGAACCGCTCATCCGGAAAAACTACGCCAAGTACGAGGATGCAGTGGAGAACCTCGACGCGAAGGTGGGCAAGGCGTTGGCCCGTTTGGAAGCCGCCGGACTGGCGGAGGACACCATCGTCATCTTCTGCACCGACCACGGCGGCGTCATGCCGCGCAGCAAGCGCTGGCTCTACAACAGCGGCACACACTGTCCGCTGATTGTGCGGATCCCGCAAAAGTTCAGGCACCTGTGGCCCGCGGAGGCCCCCGGCGCAACGGTGGAGCGGCTCGTGAGCTTTATTGATTTCCCCAAGACTTGGCTTTCCCTCGCCCAAGCCGAGTTGCCCGCCTCCATGCAGGGCAGGGTTTTTCTCGGGCCCAAGGCGGAACCCGAGTCGGACTGTGTGTACGGTTTTCGCGAACGCATGGACGAGCGCTTCGACTCGCAGCGCTCGGTCCGGACCAAACAGTTCGTCTACATTCAAAACGACATGCCCAACGTCCAGTGGGGCCAGAACCTGGAATACATCTGGAAGATGACTGCGATGCAGGCCTGGGAAAAGGCGCACACCGAGGGACGGACGGACGCCGTCACGGGCCGCTTCTTTGGCGTCAAACCCGCCGAGGAACTCTACGACACCCAGGCCGACCCCGACAACGTGCACGACCTCGCACAAGACCCGGCGCACAGGGCAATCCTCCTCGCCCTCCGTGCCAAACTCAAGGACTGGCGCCTTGCAGTGCGCGACACCGGCCTGCTGCCCGAGGGCGAACGCGCCCGCCGGGCCGCCTCGCACCACCTCACCATTGCCGAAATGGCCGCGGACCCAGCCCTCTTCCCGTTGGAAAAATACCTGGCTGCCTCCGAACTCGCGCTGCGCCCCGAGGGCGGCGCCGCCGCCGTGAGTGCGCTCGTGGCGCTCACAAAGGAGGGCGATTCGGGGCTGCGCTACTGGGGTGCCTACGGCCTGTTGCTCCGAGGCGGGACGGGCCCGCAGGATGAAGGCTCCCCAAACGCCTTGGAGCGGGTCCTTTCGGACCCCTGCCCCGAGGTGCGCGCCACCGCGGCCTGGGCGCTGCTCCGCACGGCCCAGACCGCACCCAAGGCCAGGGAGACACTCCGCTCGGTTCTGCAGGGGGACGCTGCGGCGGCGCTCTTCGCGCTCAATATTCTGGAATGGACCCGCGAAAATCCCACGCACTACGCGGATCTGCTCGACCCCCTCCTCAATTCCGAGGACGCCGTCTACGCCGGCTACCTCAAGCGGATGGTCACCCATCTGCGCACGATCCACTCGCAGTAATTCCCCACACACACAAAAAAAAACGCCACAGCCCATGAACACCCGCCGCGCCTTTCTGCAAACCTCCGGGGCCGCACTGGCCGGACTCTCGCTAAGTCCCCTCGTCAGTGCCGCCACACCCGCCGCCGGCCTCGATGTGAGCGTCTTCACCAAGCACCTAGTCGGACTTCCCTACGAACAAGTCGCGGAAATCATCGCCCGGCTCGGGGCAAGCGGCATAGAGGCACCCATCCGCCCGCGCGGTCACATCGAACCAGCCAGTGTGGAGGACGAACTTCCGAAGTTTGTGGAGGCGCTCAAAAAGCACGGCCTGCGCATCAACGTGCTCACCTCGGGCATCAACTCCGTAAGCGATGAGACCCGCACCGAGGCGGTCCTGCGCACAGCCAAGGCGCTGGGGATTCCGCGGTTTCGGATGAACTGGTACTCCTACGACAACAAGAAGCCCATCTGGCCGCAGCTTGACGAGATCAGGCCGCGTCTCAAGGACCTGGTGGCGCTGTGCAAGGAGATTGGAATCCAGCCCTGCTACCAAAACCATTCCGGAGCAAAGATGGTGGGCG
>JBIKSY010000043.1:0-22039 GCA_044348365.1 Chthoniobacteraceae bacterium | reverse complement strand
TGACGGCGGCGTTGTTGATGGTCAGGGTCCCCGGAATGACGGTGACCCCGGCCGCGGCGCCGGTGGTGTTCACCGTGACCTGGTTGATGATGGTCGCGCCGGAGTAAGTGGAGGTGCCGCCCGCCTGGGGTGCCAGGGAAACCGTCCCAAGACCGCTGAGGACCAGAGAGGTGGTAGAACCGGAGGCGCCGTTGTTGGCAATCTTGGAGTAAACCGTGACCGCTGCGCCGGAGGGCGCGGTCAATAGGAGATCGCTGGCCGTGTTGGTGGTCAGCCCGCCGGAGGTCAGCACGCCGGTCGTGCCGATGGCGCCGATGTTGGAGGCGCCGCCCGACTTGAGGAGGCCGCCGCTGACAATGTTCAGCACGTCGGAGGCGGCGGCGAAGGTCAAGGTGGTGGCGCCGGCAATGTTGAGGCTGTTGACCAGCGTGCCCCCGGAGACAAGGGTTCCGCCCGCAGTCATTTTGGCGTTTCGCGCGACGCCCAGCGCGATGATGGTGCCGGCGGTGGCGAGCGTCTGGTCGTAGAGGCCGAAGGCTGCGGTGCCCATGGGTCCGACGCCGAGCGTGGCGGAGTAGCCGGCGAACTCGTTGCTGGCCAGCGCCCAGCCGGCGAGGAAGGTGCCGGTGCTCACGGCGCTGCTGTTGAGCGAGCCAAGGTTGATGCGGGCGTTGCCAAGGGCCGCGGTGCCCAGATTGGTGCCGGTGAAGTTGACCACGGAGCCGGGGTTGCGGACGAGGTTGCCGAGGGTCAGGGTGGCGGTGCCGACGCCGGTGGGGGTGGCGGTGACCGTGGAGTAGCCGGGCTGGAGGGTGACCGTCCCAGTGGTTTCGGCGGTGGCGACGCCGGGACCGCCCGTGAGCAGCAGAGTGGCGCCGAAGAGGTTGGCGGGAATGGAATCCGCAATCCGGTCGGGGGCGGTGGCGTAGTTGAGGTTGGAGAAATCCAGGTTCAACGTGCCGAAGTAGTTGTTCACGGCGCTGCTGGCAGTGATGGCGCCGGCGTCGCGCAATTGGAGAATCCCGCCCCGGATGTTGGTCGCGCCGGTGTAGGTCTGGGCGCTGGTGAGGGTGGTTGTGGTGGTACCGGAACGATTAAAGGTAAGGTTGCCGTTGAGGATGCCGCCGAAGGTGCCGCCGCCGGTGGAAGTAAACGTGCCGCCAGTGGCGCTGGTGATGCTGCCGCCGGTGCCGGGCAGGGCGTTGTTGTTGGAGAGGGCGGCCATCGCCACGTTGCGGCCGTTGAGATTGAGGACGCCGGCGTTTGCCGTGAGCGCCTGAAGCGTCAAGGAACTGGAGGTCGGAACGACTGCAAAAGCGTTGTCGGAACCGTTGAGCGAAAGGGTACCGCCGTTGAGTGTGGCGCCGCCGGTGAGGAAGGACGGCGTGTTGAGAGTCAGCGTGCCGTTACCGGTTTTGACAAGGGCGCCGGTTCCCTGGAGGTAACCTGAAACGGTCAAATCCCCCGGGGTCTGGATGTTCATGGTGTTTGCGCCCGAGCTCAGGATGCCGCGGCTGAAACCGGAGTTCCCGGGCAACGCCAGAAATCCAAACGGAGTGGCGAGGGAGAAAACACTCCCGGCGCCATAACCCGCCAACCCGGCGCCGTTCCCGAGGGTCACCGTGGCAGCGGCAGCGGTGCCGAACGCCTGCGTCCCCGAGGGTCCTAGGTTTGCATTGGTGGCAGTTGAATTCACGAGGTTGGAAAGCAACTCCGTGCCTGAAAGGGGGCGGAAACCCAGCCCGGGCCAGTAGGTGGCGAAACTCAGGCCAGTCCCGGTTGCGCTGGTGTCCACAAGATAGTCCCCACGGACGCTCATGTTGGGCAGGCCGGGGAGGCCCTGTCCGCCCGCGACGCCCGAAGTATTCGCGAAAAAACTGGCAACGTTCGGACCCGGCGTGCTGCCGAGGTTCGTGCCGCGGATCAGCACGGTGCTGTTGGCAGTGGCGGCTGCCGCAGTTGCCGCTGAGAGAACCACGGCCTGGCCAGCGCCGGGCTGCAGGGTGAGGACACCCGCACCACCCGCCGTAAACGTCGCAAGCGACTCAAAACTGGTCGCCGAACCGGAACCCCTGAGGACAAACTCCCCGCCGTTCAAGGTGAGGTTTTTGAGCAGGCCGCCCAAACGATTCCCGACATTGGTGGTGGAGTTGTCCAAAAAGAGGGTCCCGCCGCTGTTGAGGGTGTTGGTGCCGAAGGCGGTCGCGGCGCCGCCCGAGTAAACGATCGAACCGCCATTGATGGTCATCGTTCCGGTGGCGCTGCCGGTGCCGGTGAAGCTGAGGACGCCGGTGCCCACCTTGGTGATATTGAGGTTGGCAAGCGTGCCAAGGCTGTAGGCGTTGAACGCGCCGGAGAACGCGGTATCCGCGTTGTTGAGCCCGAAGGTGAGAGTCTTGGCCGTGGAGTTGTTCGTGACCGTGCCCGCGCCGGAAAGCTGGCTGATTGCCTCGTCAAAGGCGTTCAGATCAAGGGTGGCGCCCGCGGCCAAGGTGAAGGTCGAGAAGTCTGGGATGACGTTGTTGGCTCCGAGAAAGAGCACACCGGCGTTGAGGGCCGTGGCGCCGGTGTAGGCGTTGCTGGTGGCATTGAGCCGGAGGCCGCCGTTGCCCAGTTTGGTAAGGCCGCCCGCTCCGAGGATCGGGGCGGTGTTAGCAATGTCCAGGCCGAGCGGGGCCAGTCCGGAGACGTTGATGTTGAGGGTGCCGGCAATGTTGATGTTGGCCGGCGCGGTGCCGGAAATGGTGGGTTGGAGAGCGCCGCCCAGCATGTCGTTGGAGGCGAAAAGGGTGCCGCCCAGGGTGAGCGTGCCGGCGCCAAGGGCCAGCACGGGGTTGCCTATACCGCCCGGGTTGGCGAAGGTGATGTTGCCGTTGAGCGTGTTGTTTCCGGCGAGGGTGAGGGTGGCCCCGGCGCCGTTGAGGGTGATGTTGGAGCTGGTGGCGATCTGGCCGGCGGAGGAAAGCGTCACGCCGCCGCCGTTGAGGGAGAGGTCGCCGGGGATGGCGACAATGGAGGTGCCGTTGGCGCCGGAAGTGTTGAGGGTGAGCAAACCTCCGGAGGTGTAGGTGGTTCCGGTGTAGACGTTTGTTCCTGTCAGAATGAGGGCGCCTGCACCGGTTTTGACCACGGCTTTGTTTCCGGCGACAACGCTGCTGAGGGTGGTGGTGCTGTTGGAGATGTTTAGGAACAGTTCGGGTCCGCCCGACGTCAGCGTGCCGCCCGTCAGGGTCACCACAGCGTTGCTGGCATTGAGAAATCCGCCGGAGGCGAGGGTGAGAGTGCTGCCCGCCGCAAGCGTAAGCGTCGCCGCGCCGGCATCCCACTTTACAGCGTTGACTGTGCTGGAACCGACGGTCGTGGTGCCTGCGATCAAACGGACATTGTCGGTGGCGGTGGCGGTGAGAAGATTTGAGGAGGAGTACGTTGCGGCAACAATTCCGCCCTGCGTGGCGTTGGGGGTGACGTAGGTCGCGAAGTCGATGCCGCCCACCAATGCCCACCCCCCCAATAGGCCGTTGGTCAGAGCGCTTCCCGAGGAGAGCAGTATCTGGCTGTTTCCCATCAGGGCGTTGCCGAGGGTGCCGGAGCCCGACGTAAAGTTGACCATGGAGCCCGGGCTTCGGGTCACACCACCGAGGGTCAACACCCCGTTTGACAGCGTGGCCGAGCCGCGCGTGGCGGTGATCGTGGAGAGGCCTGGCAGCAGGCTGACCACCCCAAGCGTTCCGCTGGAAGCCGCCTGTGGATAGCCCGTGTAGGTGACCGTCGCCCCCTGCAGCGTGAGCGGTGCGGTGGAATTGATCCGGGAGCCGAGGTCCCAGATGGCGCTGGTGGCGTTGTCCAGGTTGAGCGTGCCGTAGTAACTGGTGACGGAGGAGGTGGCGGAGAGCCTGCCTCCCTGCTGGAGGGTCAGAACGCCGCCGCGGATGACGGTGGCGCCGGTGAAAGTGTTGTCGCTGACAAGAGTAGTGGTGCTGTTGCCCGCCCGGGTGAAGTTGAGCGAACCGGCCAGCATGCCGGCGAAGACCCCGGCGGCAGTGGCGGTGAAGACGGCGGCGGAACCGCCGGTGACAGTGCCGCCCGAACCCGGAGTGGCGTTGGAGTTGGACAGAGCGGCGACCGTCTGGCTGGTCGTCCCCAGATCGAGCACGCCCGCGTTCACGTTCAGCGCGTTGCCCGCCCCCAGGGCACTCACAAAGAGGCGGTTGTCTGCGCCGGCGAGGGTGAGGGTACCGCCGTTGAGGTTGGTCGCACCGGTGTAGAGTTGGCGCACGCCGACGACCAGATTGCCCGCACCGTCCTTGGTGAAGGCATTGCCGCCTGTGACCGTGCTGTTGAGGTTGAGGACGGTGGAGGCGCCCGGGGTCCAGAAGAACATCCCGGTGCCTGGTGCGGCGATCTGGCCGCCGCTGAGCGTGCTGGTCCCGCCGGTGGCCAGGATCCCGCCCGAGGTGGGGGTCAGGATGAAGGAATCGGGGAACTGGCCGGCGACGTTATAATTGGAACCCGAGGCCAGTGTGAGACTGTTGACCGTCGTGGCACCCGCAATCGTGGAACCAAGCACATTAAAAAGCCCAATGTTGGCCGTGGCGCCAGCAGTCAGGTAGGAGGCCAGTTCGGTGGTGCCGGTGAAGTTTCCGACGAGCGGCCGGAAGCCCGTTCCGCCGGTGGTGTAGGTGCCGGCGGCGCCCACGTAGGTCGCAAACCCGGCGCCGAAGCCGGAGGCCGAAGTGTCGGCGAGGATGTCCGGGCGGATGGACATCGTGACTGAGGCCGCTGCGCCGGCGCCCCCAATGAGGGTGGGTGCGGCGGTGAGTGCGACCAGGTTGGCGACGCCGGTGCCGATGGTGGCGCCCAGGCTGCCGCCCCGCAGCAGAAGGGAAGCGCCAGCGGTCACGTTGCCCACGCTTCCTGTGTAGAAGGCGAGGGACTGTGCGGCGTTGGGGGCGAGGGTGAGGGTGCTCCCGCCCGCGGAGGGTGTCAGTGTCCCGAGGGAGCCGGTCTGCAGGGTGAGCCCCGTGTTGCCGGCGGTGGCGTTGGCACTGAGGGTGAGGGTCGTCGCTCCGGTCACTGCGAGAATGGTGGTGCCTGACGGAATCCCGGTTCCGGAAATGACCATGCCCGGGAGGAGGCCCGAGGTGCTGGCGACAGTGACCAGGGAAGAAGCATTGATCAGACTGCCACCGGTAAGAGGCACAAAGGCGCCAAGGGATTCGACGGTGGCCGAAAGAGCGTTTCCGATAAGGGTAAGCGAGCCACCGCCCAAGGTGAGGGTCGCGCCGGTGAGGCCGGTGACCACGCTGCCACCGAGGCGGTTGTTGGTGTTGGTGGCGGAGTTGTCGAGGACGAGACTGCTGGAGGCCGCGAGCGTGTTGGCAAGGAAGCCGGAGCGGCCCGTCCCCAGGTAGGTGATCCCTCCCTGGTTGACGACCAGCGCGCCGGCGGAGGTGCTGGTGCCAGTGAGGGAGAGCACGCCGGTGCCAACCTTGGTGATGTTGAGGGTGCTGGCGTAGGCATCGCTGAAGCGGGCAAAGCTCCCGGAGAAGGTGCCACTGGAGTTGTCGTAACCGGTGGTGAGCGTCTGGGCGGTGGCGCCGGAGTTGGTCACCACCCCCGCGCCCGAAACGCCGCCCAGCACCGTACTGAAGTTGTTCAGGTTGAGACGGGAACCCGTATCGGCCAGAATGAGTTGGGACTGGGGCGAGCCGGTGTTTGCTGCGCCGATCTGGAGGGCGCTGCTGCCCGAAACCGTGGTGGTGCCCGTGTAGGGGGAAAGGAGGCCGAGTTGGAGGACGCCGTTGCCGGTCAGGTTCAGGCCGCCGGAACCGCGGAGACCGCCCGCCAGAATGAGGGACGGGACCAGGGGCGCGAGGTCCGCGCCGTTGAAGAGCACGGGACCAACGGAAAGGTTGGCGGCCAGGGTGCCGAAATCCAGCAAACTCGCGGCGGACACGATGGCGGAGGAGGCGGGGTTGGAACTGGTGGCCGTAACGCTGCCGGTGAGGGTGAGGATGCTGCCGCTGACGAGCGTCGGGGCGGTGGCCCCGCCGCCGGAGTTGTTGAACGCAAGTCCGGCCAACGTGTTAGCACCGGCCAGGGTCGCGGTGAGCGAGCCGTTGAGGGTGATGACGTTGGCCGGATCAATGACGCCGCCGGCGGTCTGGGTGAAATTGGCGCCGTTGAGGGTCAGGCCGCCGGAGGGGAGCCGGCCGGAAGCGCCGAGGGTGAGCGGGATGGAGTCGACCACGGTGCCGCCGGTGTAGCTGTTGGAGCCGCTGGCCAGGGTGACGCCACCGGCACCGGCGAGCACGAGCTGGAGGGCGCCGCCGGCCGGGTTGTTGATGATCCGGCTGTTGAGGGTGAGGGTGTTCGCATTGTTGTAGAGGTAGAGCGGAACGGAGCCGGCGGCGCCGCCGGCGGTCAGGGAACCGCTGTCAGCGCTGGCGCCAATGGAGGCCGTGAAGTTTCCGGAACGCAACAGACCGCCCGAGGTCAGGTTGAGCAGATTGCCCGCACCGAAGGCGAGTGTCGCCGCCCCCGTGGTAAGTAGGTTTAGCGAGTTGAGGTTTCTGCTGCCGGGCAGGGTCTGGGTCCCGGTGAAAGTGGTTACCTTCGCGTTGGAGGTGCCGGAATCCGCCAAAAGGGACCCAGCAGTCACAGAGGTGGAGGAGGCGAAGCCGGAGGTGCCGAGGGCGCCCAACCCACCCGAGATGGCGGTACCGGCTGTCACGTAGGGGATCCAGCTCGCGAACTCGGCGCCGTTGACCAGCACGTTGGGCAGGATGTTGTTGGTCAGGGTCGGCGCGGAGGTGAGGTTGATCCGGGGGTTGCCGCTGCCGGCGAGGCCGAAGGTGCCGGAGGGAACGAGGTTGAGCACCGCGCCGGGGGTCAGTGAGAGGCTGGCAAAGGTCAGGTCAAGGGAGTTGACGTTGGTGCCGCCGGGGGTGAGGGTGAGGGTCGAGAGGCCTTCCGCAAGCAGCAGGCTGCCAAGGGTTTCAGTCGAGGCAGTCGCGGCCCGCCCACGGTAGGTGAGCGCCCCCCCGCGGAGGGTGACGGGCGCGGAGTTGGAAAGCCGGTCAGCGCTGTTAACGAGGCCGGTGTTGTCGAGGGTGAGGGTGGCGTAGTTGACGGCCACCGCGCTCACTTGCGAGAAGGTCCCCGCATCCAGCAGGGTGAGGCCGCCGCCGTTGATCTGGAGAGGACCGCCGAGGGAGTTGGCCCCCAGAAGGGTCAGGGTGTTGGCGGCCGCACCGCCCTTTAGGAAGCCCACGGAGCCGCCGTCGAGGTTGCCCGCGAAAAACATGTTGTTGCCCACGATAGAAGCCAGTGCGCCGGTGCCCGTGCTGGAGAAGACGCGCCCGCCCGCCACTCCGGCACCCGCGGCCGCGCCCTGACTGAAGAGGGTCCCGACCAGGAGGGATTTGCCGTTGAGGTCCACCGCCCCGCCCAGGCCGGTGATCCCGCCGGCGTTGAGCATCAGGTTCTGGAGGGTGGTCAGTGTGCCAAGGGCGTTGCTGGCGCCCAACTTCAGGGTGCCCTCGTTGACGGTGGTCTGGCCGGCGAAGATGTTGCCCGAAAGGCCCGCGTAGGCGGAACTGACACTGTCGAGACTCAGGATGCCGTTGCCCGCCTTGGTGAGGGCGATGGCGCCGGTCAGCGTGCTGGTGAGGCTCTGCGTGGAGGTGGATGCGGCGGGCGTGTACACCCAGAGGGAGGAGGTGGCCGAGGTCAGCGTGCCGCCGGCAATCCCGTTGTTGCCGGATTGAAGCAGGAGCCCGCCGCTTTGGAGGGTGAGGGTCTGGAAGGGGTTGAGGGTGAGCGAACCACCGCTGGCGATGTTGAGGGAGTTGATGCTGAGGGAGACGAGTTGGGTGGTGCCGGTGGAGAGCAGCACGTTGTTGTTCACGGCGAGGGCGGTGCCGTACTCGTTGGAGGCCAGCGGGCGCCAGACGGCCCCGGCGGAACCGGTATTCACGCCGGTGCTGTTCATGGTGGCGAAGGAGACCCCCGTGCCGACGGTGGTGGTGTCGATGATCGCCCAGGGGAGGATGCCCTTATTGGTGGTGCCCGTGGCCCCCGTGCCCCCGAGAAAGGTGGGGCCCGTGGTGGTGGCAAAAGTGGCGGTGCCTGCACCGGCCGTGCCGCCCAACAGGGAGCCACGCAGGAGGAAGGTGGCACCCGCGGGTACCGCTCCTATGCTGGTGGCGGTGAAGTTCGCCTGCTGTCCGGCTCCCGCGGTTAGGGTCAGCACGCTGTTGCCCGCCAGGGGGGTAAGTGCCCCGATGGTCTCGGCTGTGGTGGCTGCGGCGTTGCCGTTAAAGAGGAGGTTGCCCCCGAGGGAAAGCGGCCGGGCGCCGAGCCGGTTGTTGGCGTTGGTGGCGGTGCTGTCGAGGGAAAGGGTGGCGCCGGGCTGGACGGTTACGGCATTGGTGGCGCCCAATGAACCAGCGCCCAGAAATGCCATCGTGCCCGCGTTCAAAGCCAGCGCAGGCGTGTAAGTGGTGCTGGCCGACTGCCAGTTCAGGGTGCCGCTGCCTATTTTTGTGATACTGGTGGGCACAGTGCCGGCCAGCACCACGCCCAACGTGATGGTCCCCTCCCCGGTGAAGGTCAGAGCCTGCGCGCCGGTGAGAGAGCCGTTGAGCGTCAGCGAGGACCCCGAGGCGGCTCCGATAAAGGAGGCGGCGCCCAGCGCGATCGAGCCTGACGTAAAATTCGACCCCTGAAATGCTTGGAGCGCCCCGGCAGAGTTGATGCCCGAGCCGGTGAGCGTCAGGGCCTCGGCCAGCGTTCCCCCGGCTAGCGCCAGTTGCAACGCGGCGCCGCTCGCCGACACCGTGGTCGCCGCCGCGGTCGTACCCAGCGCGCCGGTGCTGGTGAGGCGGAGGGCGCCTTGGGTCAGCGCCGTGGCCCCGGTGTAAGTGTTGGAGCCCCCGAGCACCCAGGTACCCAGGCCCAGCTTGGTGACCGTGCCGCTCCCTAGGGCAAGGGTTCCCGAGACTGTGCTCAACCCGGCCCCTACCCCGCCAAGTGTCAGGCCAAAATTCGCCGCAGTCACGCTGCCCGAAAGGAGCAGGTCGCTGGAGGAGTTGTTGTTAAAGGTCGAGGCGGCCGAAATCGTGAGATTGAACGCCCTGCCGGCAGCCCCAAAAGTGACGGAGCCGGCGGACGCATCCAGCGTCAGCCCGCCGGCCCCCAAGGTCAGGGTGCCCGACCCGGCCAGACCGCTGGTCCCCCCGAGCAGGGTGACCGTCCCCGCCCCCACGAAGCTCAGCGAAGCTGCGGAGGTGCTGGAGTTCAGATAGGCGACGGTGCCGGCACTCAGTGCGAAGCTGCCGATGTCCACGCTTCCGGGGACGGACGCCGTGGTCCAGTTGGCCGGGGTGGTCCAGAGCAGGTCGCTGGAGCCGTTCCACACATAGGTCGCCGCGCGCACCGGGAAGTCTGTCGCAAAGAACGCCAGCAGCGACCAGAGCGCCACAAACCGGGTCAACAGCGGCGAAATCCGGAACACCTGCTGCGGGCCGTGCTCCTGCCAAGCCTCCACAACGGCAGAATTTGCCAGATCAGGAAAATATTGCCCGAGGAAGCCGGGCTCCAGCGAGCGGAGCCGCCGCCGCACCTTCCCCCCGGCCGCCCGGATCCGCGCGCGCATCACCCCCGGGGACGGGTGCGCGGCTCCCCGTTCGGCGCCGTGTAAAGTACGGCGCCGTAACGACCTAACCTCCGAGGGAGGCCGGGCTGTTCCGTTTGGGGTGCAGGGGGATGGCACGGGGTGGACTTCTCTCCGCAGATGTCTGGCACCGCGGATCGCTAAGAATCAGACATCCTTATATAGCAATTTGTGTGCACACCTGCGGCACGCTGTTGCGAAATACGGGCACCCTTTGGCGGATTTTCTTGCTTGTAACGCAAGACATTGGTGGCAAGTAGTTAAAGCTTCCCACGGAAGCCGGCGATACCGCCCGTCGGAAGGCCCTCCCCACGGGCGAATTCTCAGAATTGCGAATTATTAGGGCACGTTGTTTTGTGCCCTCAACTTCGGGCGCGAAATGCTCCGAAACCCCTTCAAAACGAGTTTGGCAGCGGGTGTGCGGCTCAAAAAAAGCTGCAAAAACGGCCGTGACCCGGACGGGTGAGGCTAAAAGACCGCAGGCTTGGTTGTTTTTTTCCCACCTTGTCGCAGTTTTGTGACATTCGCACCGCCCTACAAAACGGGGAGCCGGTTTGTAGCCCCAACGTTCTGGACCCGCGCCGAGGAAAAAGGAACGGGGTACGTGGGGTGCGGGCATTTTCTGCCGGGCTCCGCTGCCCGCCGGATTTTGCGCTGGGCCCTTGCCCTGTCCCTCGTGCGGGATAGGTTTTGTAGGCGTTTTAAAGGCATATGCACACTCCTCTTACCCTCGGCAAATTCTCTTTCGGGATGGGCGACCGCTTCGCCCAGCAGGCAGCCGCCCAGTTGCGCGCCTGCCAACTCGCGGCCCAAAGCGGGGTGGACGTCGTTCCCGTCTGGAACAAGTCCAACCGCGAACACACCTTCATCGGCTCGGAGCCGCAAAGCGTCCTGGACGCCGCCAAGGCCGCGGTGGAACGCCTGGGATGGACGGCCCCCTGGCATGTGGATGCGGACCACATCCGGCTCGAAACCGTGGACAGGTTCGTTCCGTGTTCCGACTTTTTCACCATTGATGTCGCCGACTCGATTGGCAGGGCCGCACCGGCCGGGGACCGGGCAGCGTTTGTGGAGCGTCATCCCGAGCTGGTGGGAACCGTCCGGCTTGAAGGGGTGACGCACCCTTTTGAGCTGACGCGCAGCGGGCTGGAGCGCATCACCGAAAAATACATGCTTGCCGTTCAGGACGCGGGCCGGATCTACCGCCACGTCGCTGCGGCAAAGGGGGAAGGCAACTTTATCGCAGAGGTTTCGATGGACGAGACGGATGCGCCCCAGACTCCGCCGGAGCTGCTGGTGATCCTGGCGTTGCTCGCGGACGAACAAATCAGGGTGCAGACCATCGCGCCCAAGTTCACGGGGCGCTTCAACAAGGGTGTGGACTACGTGGGGGACCTCGTGCAGTTCGAGCGGGAGTTTAACGAGGACCTTGCAGTGCTGGCCCATGCGGTGTCGCGGTACGGACTGCCGGCGAATTTGAAGCTGAGTGTCCACAGCGGCAGCGACAAGTTCAGCCTGTATCCGATCATCCGCCGGGCCCTGCGGCGCACCGGAGCCGGGGTGCATGTGAAGACGGCGGGGACCACCTGGCTGGAGGAGATCATCGGCCTCTCGGAAGCGGGGGGCGACGGCCTGGAATTGGTACGGGAAATGTACGGCTACGCGCTGGCGCATGTGGACGAGCTGTGCGCCCCCTACGCCTCGGTGATCGACATTGACCGGACGCAGCTTCCCGGCGCGGAGGTGGTTGCAGGCTGGTCTGGAACGCGCCTGGCAAACGCGGTGCGCCATATCCCGGGGCATCCGGAGTTTAACGCGAACATCCGGCAGCTCCTCCACGTGTCGTTCAAGCTGGCGGCCCAGCGGGGCGGCGTGTACCTGGACTTGCTCCGGCGTAACGAGGCCATCGTCGCCAAAAACGTGACGGAAAACCTGTTCGACAGACACCTCAAACCACTGTTCCTCGCGCGGGACTAAGGCCCGGATTCGGCCTGGGTGCCGGACCCGATGCCGGAGGCATCGTGGGCGGTGGTCGGGCGCAGCGATACCGGCGGAGTCGCCCCGACACGTCCCCCCGTTCGCGGCCCCTTGCAGCGCAGCGTGCGGGGGCCGGGACAGAATGGGGGTGATTGGGACGCCCTTGCAGGGCTGGAAAATGATTTGGGACGGTTTTCCCACGGCGTTGCCGTGGGCTGGCGGAGGAAATGTTCCTCCGTTGTGCCGGCACCCGGGAAGTCGCGATGGGCACGGCCTAAGATACGCGCTTCAAGGTTCTTGTTCTTGTGTGTTAGGTCTTGCCCACCCCATGAGCATTTCCCCCGAGCCCACGCCCGTCCCCAACAGCAGCGGAATCCGCATCACGGCGCTTGAAACCGTGATCCCCGACCACCTCATGCCGGGCCTGCTGCTGCTGCGCATCCACACCGATGCGGGCGTCATCGGCCATGGGGAAACCTACTACGCCCCGCACGGAGTCGCCGCGCTGCTCCATGACTGGATGGGCCGGCGCCTGCTCGGAGCGGATCCCCTTTCCATCGAACACCACTGGCGCTTCCTCTACGAGCGCGCCGCCGCCTTTGGCGCGCGGGGTGCGGAGATGCGCGCCATCAGCGCGATAGACCTGGCGCTTTGGGACATCCTTGGGCAGGTGTGCAACCAGCCCGTCTGGCAGCTGCTCGGAGGCAAGGCCCGCGACAAGGTGCGCGTGTACAACAGCTCCGGCGGCCCCAGTTACGGCCGGCGGATGGGCGCAGCGGCCGACCAAGGCTGGCCGGGACACGGGGACATCGGAAAGCCCGGCCCGCTGGAGGACAACTGGGCCTCCAACCACGCAGCCGGAGACCTCGCGGAAGAGCTTCTGGCAGAGGGCTACACGGCGATGAAATTCTGGACCTTCGACCGCGCCTACCATGAGTTTGGAGGCGCTTTCCTGCCTTGGTCCGCCGTGAAGGCGTGCGTCAAACCAATGGAAGAAGTGCGCAGCCGCGTGGGGGACCGGATGGAAATCCTTCTCGACGGCCACGGCTTTTTTCAAATGCCCGCCGCCCTGCGGATCGCGGAGGCCATGAGGGATCTGCGCCCGCTGTGGCTAGAGGATGTGATGCGCGTGGACAACTCCGACGCCCTTGCAGATTTCCGGGACAAGGCCCGCGTTCCGATTGCGGTGAGCGAGATGCTGTGCAGCCGCGAGGACTACCGGTGCGTCCTCGAAAAACGCGCCGCCGACTACGTCATGATCGATCCCACCTGGGCGGGTGGCATCAGCGAGACGCGGAGGCTGGCGGAGTTTGCGCAGACCCACAACCTCCCCGCCACCATGCACGACTGCACCGGACCGCTCACCCTTTTTGCGGGGCTGCATGTCGCCACCGCCGTGCCCAACGTGGTTTTTCAGGAATCCGTACGCGCCCATATCCGGACCTTTTACAGCCGGCTTATCGAGACCAATGTCACTTTGGAGAGCGGCTTTGCCCTGCCGCCAACGGCACCGGGTCTGGGCACACGCCTCCTACCCGCGTTGTTCACTCCGGCGGCCTCCGGCTACCGGCGCACTGACAGCAACAGCTAGAGCCGCCGCCATGAAAGCCGCCCTCGCATGCTGCGTGCTCTCTGTTTTTTTGTTCGCTTGGCTGGCCGGACCGACCGCGGCCGCTGCCGAGGTACCGGTGGCGGTACAGGCGCCTTCCGGGGCGCCGGGCGAGCGCGCAGGCCTGGAGTTTTTTGAACAAAAGGTCAGGCCGTTGCTCGTGGAAAAGTGTTACTCCTGCCACTCCGAAAAGGCCGGGAAGCAAAAGGGCGGCCTGCTCCTCGACTCGCGGGAGGCGATTCTCAAGGGAGGCGATTCCGGAGCCGCCGCCCACCCGGGAGGCGCCGCTGGAAGCCTGCTCTTAAGGGCGGTCCAGTATCTTGAGCCTGATCTACAAATGCCTCCAAAGGAACGCCTCGCGCCGGGAGAGGTGGCCCTACTGGAACGCTGGATCTCCGAGGGCCTGGCTTTTCCCGCGAGCACCCCGGGGCTCCAGAAGCGCAAGGAAATCGACCTCGCTGAAGGCCGCAGGTTCTGGTCCTTCCAACCGCTCCAGTCCGCCCCCGCACCGGCTGTCCGCCGCACTGACTGGGCGCGCAACTTCATTGATCTGTTTATTCTAGAGAAGCTGGAGGCGGCGGGACTCGCCCCCGCGGCGGAAGCTTCCAAGAGGGTTCTGCTGAGGCGCGCCAAGTTCGACCTGCTCGGACTGCCGCCGACCCCCGAGGAGTTGGCGTCTTTTGAGGAGGACAAGGCACCCGATGCCTTTGAACGTCGGATCGACGCATGGCTGTCTTCCCCGCATTACGGCGAACGCTGGGCCCGGCACTGGCTCGACCTGGTCCGCTACTGCGACACGCCGGAATCCTGGCTCAACTCCAAGGGCCTGCCCCACCTCTACCGGGACTGGGTGGTGTCCGCACTCAACGCCGACACCTCCTACCCGCGCTTTGTCGCCCTGCAGCTTGCCGCCGACCTTGCGCCCGACGCGCGCCCCGCAGACCGGGCGGCGCTTGGCTTCCTAGGCCTGAGCCCGAACTACTGGAAGGAACTCCAACTGCCGGTTGAGATTATCAAGACTATTGTCTCTGACGAATACGAGGAGCGTGTGCACACCCTCTCCAGTGCCTTCCTCGGCATCAACCTCGCCTGCGCCCGATGTCACGACCACAAATACGACCCCTTCACTGCTGAGGACTACTACGGACTGGCCGGTGTGCTGGCCAGCACGCGGGTCGCCGACCAGTCCCTGGACGCGGCCGTGGACCCGGTGCGTGTGGTGGCCCTCCGGGTCAATGTGGACAAATGGGAGGAGGAGACCCGGAAGCTCAAAGCCAAAAAGAACGAAGACCACGCCGCAAGGCTCGCGGAGTTGGAGGGGGATATCAGCCGGACCAAGCAGGACCCCCAGTACCAGGCCCCCCTCGTGCCAGCCGTGCGCGAGGGAAGCCTTCGCGTCGAGGCCAACAAGGGCAAGCACGGCAGCGTCCTGGTCTACGCAGACGCCCCGCAGGATCTGGCGCTGGAGGTCCGGGGCAACCCAAACCGGACGGCCCAGGTGGTCCCGAGGCGGATGCCCTTGGTGTTCACGCCAAAGGCCCCGGCGCTTTTTTCTTCCGGCAGCGGCAGGCTGGAACTCGCGCACGCCCTCTTTTCAGAGTCCGGCTCCCTAGTGGCCCGCGTGATCGTCAACCGGTTGTGGGCCGCCCACTTCGGAACGGGAATCGTCCCCACGCTCAGCGACTTTGGCGCGCAGGGGGAGCGGCCCACACATCCGGCTTTGCTGGAGCGGCTGGCGGCGGGTTTGGGTGAAAACGGCTGGTCCCTCAAATGGGTGCACCGGACCATCCTGCTTTCCGCCACCTACCGCCAGGCCTCGGGCACGGCACCCGCGGAGGACCCGGAGCTGCGTCTGTATTCAAGATTTCCCCGCAAGCGGTTGGAAGTCGAGCAGTGGCGCGACGCCCTGCTGGCCGTCAGTGGCGAGCTGGACCTTTCGCTGGGCGGACCCGCGCTCGATCTTGGCAAGCCCGACAACCACCGGCGCACGCTTTACGGTCTGGTCAAACGCAGGGAGCTTTCCGACATCCTGCGCCTGCACGATTTTCCAGATCCGGTGACACACAGCCCCTCGCGGGTGCTTACCACCACGCCCTTGCAACAGTTGTTCACCTTGAACAGTCCCCTCATGCAGGCCCGGGCCAGGGCCCTGTCCAAGCGTGTGGCAGCCGCGCATCCCGACGTGGCGGGCCGGGTGGACCGGGCCTACAGGCTGGCGCTGGGCCGCCCACCCTCGGCCGGGGAACAGCGCATTGCGGAGCAGTTTCTTGGGGTGGCGGACGAACAACGTTGGGCGGAATATTTGCAGGTGCTGCTTGGCAGCAACGAGTTTTTGTTTTTGGACTAACCCACACCAGATGATGTATTTCCCAGAAATCAACCGGCGGCAGGCCCTGTGCAGGGTGGCTGGAGGCATGGGCACCCTTGCGCTGTCCGACCTGCTCCAGGCGGCCCCCGCCCTCGCACCCCGTTTTCCGGCAAAGGCCAAACGGATCATCCACCTCTTCATGAACGGCGGTCCGTTCCAATGCGACCTCTTTGACCCGAAGCCGGAGGCCAACAAATATGCAGGCCAGCGCCCGCCCGCAGCCGACCTCCGGACCGAGCGTCCCACGGGCGCGCTGATGGCCGTGCCCTTTGCGTTCCAGCGGCACGGCGCCAGCGGGCTGGAACTCAGCGAGCTTTTGCCACACACGGCACGGCACGCCGACGCACTGTGCGTGATCCGTTCGATGCACACGGACAACCCGAACCACGGGCCCGCCCTGTTCATGATGAACAACGGCACGCTCACCCCAAACCGTCCCACGCTGGGCGCCTGGATGTCCTACGGGCTAGGCAGTGAAAACCAAAACCTTCCGAACTTCGTGGTGTGCTGCCCCGGCCGCCCGGTGCGTTTTGCAGAGCTGTGGTCCAACGGTTTTTTGCCCGGGGAACACCAGGGCATGTACGTGAACCACAGCAATCTGGAGCCCTCAAAAATGATCCCCTTTTTGTCGAACACCACGACGGGAGCGGCGGATCAAAAAAGGCAGCTGGAGCTCATGCGGGTGCTCAACGCGGCGCACCAGAGGGAACGGGAAGGCGATGCCCTTTTGGAGGCCCGGATAAGCGCCATGGAAACCGCCTACCGCATGCAGATGGAGGCCTCCGACGCCTTCGATGTAGCGAAGGAAACCGAGCGCACACGCGACCTGTACGGGCGCACCCCGTTCGCCAACGGGTGTCTCCTTGCGCGTCGGCTTGCAGAACGGGGCGTGCGTTTTGTGCAGGTCTATTACGGTAACGGCCAGCCCTGGGACACCCACAGCAAACACAACGAACAGACCCGGAAACTCTGCGGTGACATCGACAGGCCGGTAGCCGCACTTCTCGAGGACCTCAAAAACCGCGGCATGCTGGAGGACACCCTCGTGCTGTGGGGCGGCGAATTTGGACGCACTCCGACCACGGAAAACGCTGATGGCCGCGACCACAACCCCTGGGGTTTCAGCATGTGGATGGCCGGCGCGGGGGTCCGGGGCGGCACCGCTTTCGGCGCCACCGACGAGTTCGGGTTCCGGGCGGTGCAGGACAAGGTGCATGTCCATGATCTGCATGCGACGCTGTTGCACCTGCTTGGGTTCGACCACGAGAAGCTCACCTACCGCCACGCGGGCAGGGACTACCGGCTTACGGATGTTTCTGGCGAGGTCATCCACGGCCTGCTGGCATAGGGGCGCCGCTCAGACGTGCGTCGGATCGGGGGCGCGTAAACGCAGCTGCACCTGTATTTTTCCGCGTTGGGATGGCAGGAACGGGGGTTATGCGCTCCGGTCGAACAGGAGGCTTTTGCGGTACTCCCTCGGGGTGCGTTTGGTATGCCGGAGAAACTGTCGGTTGAAGTTGGAAAGGTTTTCAAAACCGCACTCCTGCGAGATCTGGGTGACCCCGGCGTCGGTCTCGCTCAGAAGACGGCAGGCACGACTCACCCTCAGTTCGTTTACAAAAGTGGGAAGCGTCTTCCCCGTGCGAATGCGGAAAAACCGGCCGAAGGCGTCCGGAGTCAGGTTCAGAAGACGGGCCAGCTCTTCGCGGAAGATCGGGGCGTGCAAATGCTGGTTGATGAAGGCGCACACCCTGGCCACCCGCTCTTGGTCGAGAAGGTTGAGGTCCGGCTGGAAGCCCGGACTGGAAATGGACTCGACCTCGCGGGACCGGGAGAGTCTGTCGAGGATTTCCAGCAGGAGCAACAACCGACGCAACCCCCTCGCCTGAGGGATCTCCAGCATGCGTTCGGCCGCAAATGTCCGGGTGGCCCCCTTGACCCGGAGGGCCACCGCGCCGCTCTTGAGCAGACGCCGGACCCGGGCCATTTCGGGCAGCTCCATAAACTCGGCGCCAAAACAAGCCTCCCTGAATTGCACCACGATTGAGTACGGCGTGTCATGGGCCGGGTTCTGGGGGGCCGCATGGTTCCAGACGTGTGGGAGGTTTGGGCCGACAAAGACCAGGTCACCGGAGGTGAAGTCCGAGAGGTTGTCGCCAACCATACGGTTTCCCACTGAGTTCACCACGAGGGTCAGCTGGCACTCGGGATGGAAATGCCAGGGGTTGGGGGCGGTCCTGCCGGAAACGACCTCGCAGTAGAACGACTCGGACTGGTGCTGCGGGATTCTTTCCAGGATGGGCTTCATGGGTGCGGCTCGGGCAGGTGCTGGTGGCGCTTTCTTGAAAGCGTGGAATGCCGGAATAGTATCAGTGTGTGCCGCAGGTGGGAGTAGTTTTCCAGCGGCACAGGCCGCAGAATGGGGGTGTGATGAATACTTCAGGCGATCCGTTTCAAAAATCCCGCGCCTTGTTCGAGCGATCGCAACAGGCTGTGGCGGGTGGCGTAAACTCTGGGATCCGAAAGATGGAGGCGCCCGTGCCGCTCTTCTTCTCCCACGGCAAAGGAAGCCGCCTCTTTGACGTGGATGGCAACGAGTATATTGATTTTCAGATCGGGCAGGGCGCCATTCTCTACGGGCATGCGCCCGAGGGGATGGCGGCCGCCCTTGCCGCGCAGGCCGGACTGGGCGTGCACTGGGCGGCCCAGTCGGAACTCGAATGTGAGGTGGCCGAGCGACTGCAGAAAATGATTCCCTCGGCCGAGCGGGTGCGTTTCAACAGTTCGGCGACCGAAGTGGTCACCGCCGCCTTCCGCATTGCCCGGGCGCACACGGGGAAGAAGTTGATTTTGAAGTTCGAGGGCCACTACCACGGCTGGGCGGACGAGGGCCTTGTGGGGTTTGCGCCACCCGCCGACCGCTGGGGCACCGAGGAGGAGCCCACCCGTCTGCACCCGAGCGCCGGGGTCATTGAGCCGGTGTTGGACCAGTTCGTCGTGGCGCGCTGGAACGACATCGAACACCTGCGGCGGCGCGTGGCCCAGTACCGGGGACAAATCGCGGCGATCGTATGCGAGCCCTGCTGCTGCAACACCAGCTGCATGGAACCCGAGGCCGGCCTGCTTTCGACGATCCGCGAGCTTTGCGATGCCGAGGGGGCGCTGATGATCGCCGACGAAACCATCACGGGCTTCCGGTTCGGGGCGGCGGGTGCGCAGGGGTATTACGGGGCGACTCCTGATCTGACGGTTTTAGGGAAGGCCATCGGCGGCGGGCTTCCCTTTGCAGCACTCGCGGGCAGGGCCGCCGCGTTTGAAAGCGTCATCAACGGAAGGGTCGTCCACGCGGGCACCTTGAACGGCAACCCGCTGTGCCTGGCGGCCAGCCGCTGGTGTCTGGACACGGTCCTCGCCGCCGGTCCGCTGCATCCCGCTCCGCTCAACTCTCTGGGCCGTTTCCTCATGCAAGGCCTCTCCGGGCTGGCCGCCAAACACGGTGTTCCCCTGCGGCCGCAGGGTCCCGGACTGGTGTTTCACGCGACCATGCTCAGGCAGGGGGCTCCCGAGGGCGCCATCCGGGAATACCGCGAGTACGCGCTTCGACACGACGCCCCGCGCTGGGCGCATCTGCGCCGGTGCCTGCTCGAGCAGGGTGTGCGCGCCATTGAGCGGGGCCTCTGGTTTATGAGCTTCGCACACACGGCGGAGGACATCGCCGAGACGCTGCGCCGTGCGGAGCCGGCCTTTGCAAAACACGCCGCCGAATGGCCCCTCCCATGAGAGCTGCGAGACGCGTTTTGTTTGCCGGTCTGTTTCACGAGACCAACACGTTTGTGGAGGCCCCCACTCCGCTGGCGGAGTTTGCAGTGTCCCGGGGCGAGGCGCTTCTTGCGTGTGCAGGAGACAGCTCTCCGATGGGGGGTGCGCTGGCCACCGCGGCGGAACTTGGGTGGACGCTACTCCCGGGGGTGGATTTGCGGGCGATGCCTTCGGGGACCGCCACGGACGAGGTGGTGGAGTTTTTTTGGAGGGAGCTGGAGGCAGGCGTCAGGACGGCCACCGCCGGGGGTTTGGACGCCGTCTTTCTGGTGCTGCACGGAGCCATGGTCACGGTAAGTCACAGGGACGTCGAGGGGGAGCTGCTTTGCCGACTGCGTGCGCTTCCGGGGATGGAGCGTCTGCCGGTGTTCGGCGTGTTCGATCTGCATGCCAACTTCACAGCGCGGATGGCGGAGAAGGCCAACTGCCTGGTGGCCTACCGTCAGAACCCGCACACCGATGCGCGTGAGGCCGCTACGCGGGCGGTCCACCTGCTGGACAGATGCCTAAGATCCGGTGAGATACCCCGGACGCACTGGGTGCACCCGCCCATTCTCTGGCCTCCGACCGGCACCGCGAGTGCAGCCGAGCCGATGCTTTCCCTGCTGGCGCTGGCACGGGAGCTGGAGCGCAGCCATCCGGAGTTTTGGTGTGTCAACGTGATCCCGGGCTTTTCCTTTGCAGACACCGAGGAAGCTGGGGTGAGCTTTACAGTCTGCACCACCGGAACGCCCGGGCCCGCGGCCGTGGCGCTTTCCCGGCTTGCGGCGCAGGCGTGGAGAAACCGGGCACAAGGCAACTGCACCGAAGCCCCCGCCCTTGAGGTCGTGCGGAAAGCGCTGGCTTCGGCGGTGCCCGGGCTCACCGTCATCGCCGAGCCGGCGGACAACATTGGCGGGGGTGCGCCCGGTGACGGCACGGGACTGCTCAGGACTTTTCTTGCGCTGGAAGTTCCCAATGCCGGGCTTGCGCTGACCGATCCCGAGGCGGTTGCGACGGTGCGCGCCTGGGTCGGCGCGCAAGGGCACGGGCCGCTGTCGTTTCCGATGTCGAACCGTTTGACGCTGCGTGTGGGCGGCCGGAAAAGCAGTCTGGATGCCGGGCCTGTGGAGCTGGAGGTGGAGGTTCTATCGGTCTCGGGGGGACGGTTCGAACTTCTGGATAAAAACAGCCATCTGGCCTCGGCATCGGGAGACTTTTTTGAAATGGGTCCGTGCGCCGTGGTGCGCAGCGGCAGCGTGACGCTGCTGCTCACAAGCCGCCCGACGCCCCCGATGGATCTGGGGCAGTGGACCAGCCAGGGGATTGCGCCGGAGCGCTTTTCCTACCTTGGAGTGAAGGCGGCCGTGGCGCACCGGGGCGCCTATGAACCGATCGCGGCAAGGCTGCTGTGGGCGGACACCCCGGGCCCGTGCACCAGCCGGCTGGACACGCTCCGCTTCGAACGGGTTAGGCGCCCCGTGTTCCCATTGGAAACCGACGCCTGGGGCGGACACGACGTGCCTTAAAATCCAAGCCATGCACCCTCCACAGCCGCCCACCGCTGTCCGCCACAGGATCATCCTCGTGACGATGCTGATGGCCTTCGTGCTCTATCTCGACCGGATCTGCATGGCCGAGATTGTGAAGTCGGTGACCTTTCTGCAGGACACCTCCCTCGACAAACAGCAGATCGGCCGGGTGCTGGGTGCGTTCTTTTTTTCGTACGCCCTCCTGCAAATCCCCGCGGGCTGGGCGAGCGACAGATTTGGGGCCAGGCCCATGCTGACGCTCTACATCGCTCTCTGGTCGCTGTTTACGGGGTTGACCGGCCTTGTTTCCAGCTTTGGCGGGCTGCTTGCCACGCGGCTGCTTTGCGGCATGGCGGAGGCCGGCGCCTATCCAACCTCGATGGCGCTGGTGCGTAAATGGATCCCGCTGAGCGGCCGGGCGCGGGCGGCCGGGATGGTGGCGCTGGGGGGCCGGATCGGCGGGACGCTCGCCCCCTTTCTGACCATCTGGATGGTGCTCACGCTCGGGAGCTGGCGTTTCTCACTCTGGGTCAACGCGGTCCTCGGGCTTGTTGTGGCATTGGTATTCTGGCGGGTGACGCGGTCTGAGCCTGGGGAGCACCCTGGTGTAAACGCGGCCGAACTGGCGCTTATCGGCGCAGAAAGCGCCCGCAGGCCGTTGCTGGCCATGGAGTTCTGGCAGGCGCTTCTGGCGTGCACACGGAACGCCGGGCTGTGGTGCAACTCGCTTTGTCAGGTGCTTATCAACATTGGGTGGGGCTTTTTGGTGACCTGGCTGCCGACCTATTTGGTCGAGGTGCACGGGGTAGGACAACTCCAGGGCGGCCGCATGCTGACGTGTGTGCTGGCGTTTGGCATGCTGGGCCAGGTTGCCGGCGGCTACTTCTGCGACTGGTCCACGAGGCGATTCGGACTGCGCTGGGGGCGCGTTGTGCCCATAAGCACTTCCATGGTGCTGTGCGCCGCAGCGTACCTCCTCTGTCCGTTTGTGCACTCCGCGTGGGTTCTAATCGGCTGCTGCGCCATGGTCTCCTTCTTTACGGACCTGGCCAACCCGGCCTCCTGGGCCTTCATGGGGG
>JBIKSY010000217.1:0-6859 GCA_044348365.1 Chthoniobacteraceae bacterium | reverse complement strand
GCTTTAAGGCCACCCGGTTGTCCTTGGGGGGCATAAGGAACTTAAGCACCTCCATGAGTGCCTGCTGCTTCTGGCGGGGCGCAAACTTGGGATACTCCGTCAGGAACCGGTCGGCTTCCGCTCGCACAGCCTCGCCGCCGGACTCCTGCTTGGTTTTCAACAACCCACCCAAAAGCCTCATCGCCTGCATCGCCCCAAACTTTGCATCCATTCCAAGGGCGTCCTCCGGATCCAAAGAGCGGATCTGTTGCAGCGTGGACTTGTAGTGGGCCGCGACGAGACTTTCAGGAATTTCACTCAGCCCCTCTTGAAGTGCCTTTGCCTTTTCGAGACCAGCGGCACCCTCGGCCCGCTTGAATGCAGCGTCTCTGAGTTTCACCTTCCCGCGCAGCTCTTCGAGGTGCTTTAAGTAAGCCGCCGCACCCCCCTTCTGGTAGCCGGTCTGCGCGTACGGGCGCCCAGAGGCGTCTGCCAGCACGATCGAGGGGTATCCTTCAATTCCAAAGGTTTCCCGGAGCGCTTCGTTCTGCTTGCGCACCATCTCGGGTTGCTTGGAGGTGTCCTGCGGAAAATCCAGTTCCACCAGGACAAACTGACCCGGGGCAGCCTTCTTGAAGCCCTCCTCCTCGAAGACTTCCTTGCGCAACCGAATGCACCAGGAGCACCAATCGGAGCCGGTGAAATCAAGGAGGAGGTCCTTCTTCTCGGCCGCCGCCTGGGCTTTTGCCTTCTCATAGTCCACCAACCAGCCCTCAGAAGCCAAGGAGAGGGAGGAGAGAGCAACCACGGAAAGCACTGCAATGATGGGGGATTTCATGATTTCTCAAAGCCAAGCGGTTCTTTCGGGCGAAACAAGAGATTTCGGCGGGGAAAAGCCGTGTCTTTTGCTCCCTGGCCGCTCGCTTGCGCAGCTTAGGCAGCTGTGCGATTCTCTGACGGATGAATGCTTCCGGTGTCGATTTGGCGGATGAAATCCTGCAGCTCAAGAAGGCAAGAAACGCGGTCATCCTCGCCCACAATTATCAAGTCAAAGAAATCCAGGATGTGGCCGATTTTGTTGGGGATTCGCTGGGACTCTCGATTCAGGCAGCCAAGACAAAGGCGGACGTCATTGCCTTCTGCGGGGTGCACTTCATGTCGGAGACTGCAAAGATTTTAAACCCCTCCAAAACAGTGATCCTGCCTGATCTGGAGGCCGGTTGCTCCCTTTCGGACTCCTGCCCGGCCGAGGTTTTGGAGTCCTACCTGAAGCGGCATGCTGAAAAAAACTACTACGTCATCGCCTACATCAATTGTTCAGCCGGCGTGAAGGCACTTTCAGATGTGATTTGCACCAGCGGAAACGCAGTGCGCATCGTCCAGCAGGCGCCCGCGGAGCGCAACCTGCTGTTTGTGCCGGATGAAAATCTCGGCCAGTGGGTGATTGAACAGACCGGCCGCCCGATGGAATTGTGGAAGGGGGGGTGCTACGTCCATTTGGAGTTCACCCGCCAGAGCATCGAGCGGATTCGCGAGGAGCATCCTGCTGCCCCTGTTGTAGCGCATCCCGAGTGCGCCCGTGCTGTGCGGTTGCTGGCAGACGAGGTGTGCTCGACCGAGCGCATGATCGATTACTGCAGAAACCACCCGGCCAAAACGTTTATCATCGTCACGGAGTCTGGGATGTTGCACCGCCTCCGGCGCGAGCTGCCTGACCGCACCTTTGTGGCGGGTCCCACGGAAAAGTGCGCCTGTGCGGACTGTCGTTTTATGAAGTGTAACACGCTGGAAAAGTTGCGTGATGCACTTGCGACCCTTCAGCCCGAAATCCTTCTGCCTGAAGCGCTGCGTGCGCGAGCGGAAATGCCCATCCGGCGGATGCTTGAACAAAGCTCTTAGCGTTTCGAACCGTTGATTCGTTGGGATCCCGTCGAGCGTGAAACCGGAAATCGGATCGGCAGAGGAGGACAACACAAGGCGGCTTCTTTTTGGGATGCCGGTTGGGGGCTTTGTTTCGCCCGCCGCTTGCGGTGATGCCAAAGGCGTTGCTCATGCCAGAATCTTCTGGCCACCCTGGCGCCATTCAGTCCAGCGGTTGAACGCAACTTTCTTCGCCATCTGCTTTTGAATGGCAGGAAACATGTCCAAGGCTTTCTTTGGAAAACCTGCCGGCGCGGGACACCGCGGCCCCCAGATCGACGGTATTGCACCCCTCACCCAAGGAAAAATACAAAGAGCGCGAGTCTCCGGGCCCCCTGGAAAGAATGGCCAACCCGCTGGGTCCGCCTACACGCCACTGAGTTGCCTGGCAACGTCCGCGGCGACCTCTTCCGCAACCGTTCCCGAGGCGCGCGCCGCCAGCGGTTCGCTGCGCCCTTCGGTGAAAAGGACGGCTTCCATTTCGACCAGACCGTTCTCTTGGCGGGTGCGGACCCCTACCGGAAGGGTGCAGTCCCCTGCCAAGCGCCGCTGCAGTTCACGCTCCGCCCGGACCGCCACCCAAGTATGTGCGTGGTTGATCGCTTTCACGGCCTCCCGCAACTCCGCGCGGGCTGAGGCCGCCTGCAAAGCAATCACCCCTTGGCCAATGGCCGGAAACATACTTCCCCCAAGTGGCTCGGCATGGAATGCCCACTCCTCGAAGGTAATTTTTCCGGAGGTCGCCCCAAAACCGAGGCGGTCCAAACCGGCCTGCGCCAGGACGATTCCAGCGCAAACCGAATGCTGTCCGAGTTTACGCAGGCGCGTCTGGACATTGCCCCGCCACTCACCCACCACCAGATCGGGACGCAGCCAGCCCAGTTGCCGCGCCCGCCGGATGCTACTGGTTCCAACCATCGCGCCCTGTGGCAGCCCCGCCATGCCACCCGGATACTTTGAAAGAAGGACGTCGTCGGTGGCTGCGCGCTCAAGGACTGCCACCAACTCGAGTCCTGCCGGCATGTGGCCGGGCAGGTCCTTTAGGCTGTGCACGGCCAAATCAATGCGACCGTCAAGAAGAGCCTCCTCCAGTTCGCGGGTAAACAGCCCCTTGCCTCCGCCCGGAGTGCGCTGAAGCAGTTCCAAATCAAGCTTGCGATCCCCCTGAGTGACAAAAGTCTGCACCCGAACCTCCAGAGAGGGAAAGGCACCCAGCAGAGCGGCACGGGTCAACTCTGTTTGCGCCATTGCCAGGGCCGAGGCACGAGTTCCGAGAGTAATGGATCGGATCATAAAATTTAAACGCCGTGTGCAGGCAGGTCTCGCGTCCCTCCCCGGGGGCGCGCGGGAGTCTGGTGCGCCAAAGGAGGACTGGAGCGGAGCCAACGCAGAAACTCACCCACATGCCGGTCAATCATCGCCTCGCAAGACTGCAACTCGCCGCGACGCACCTCCATGGACTGTTGCGCGATAGCCTGCAACGAGTCGATGTCATACAGGTAAACGCCATCCAGCAGGTTAACCTCCGGCTCAATGTCCCGCGGCACTGCCAGGTCGATGCAAAACAGAGGCCTCTGCCTGCGCGCCCCCATCAAGGGTTCGAGTTGCGCCCGGGTCAGCACGTGATGCGGAGCCGCAGTGGAGCCAATCAAAATGTCCACCCCGGCAAACACTCCGGGCCACTCCTCAAAGCGCACCGCGCTGCCACCCATGCGTCCGGCCAGCGCAACCGCCCGCTCATGCGAACGGTTCGCCACAAAAATGCTCTTCACCCCCCGCGATTGCAACGCCCCCGCAGTCAGCTCCGCCGTTTCGCCCGCCCCAAGAATCATGACCTTGCACTGTTCCAAACGTCCGAAAATCCGCTCGGCCAGTTCCACCGCAGCCGAACCAACCGAAACGCTGCCACGGGTAATGTTGGTTTGGGTGCGCACTTCCTTCGCCACGTTGAAGGCGCGCTGGAACAGCTTGTTGAGGTGACGTGCCGTCGCTTTTTGTTCCTGCGCCGCCTGATAAGCCTTCTTCACCTGGCCCAGAATTTCCGTCTCTCCAAGCACCATCGAATCCAACCCGCACACGACTCGGAAAAGGTGCCTTGCAGCGTCCTCGGTCACCCTCCGAAAAAACACATCCACGTCAGGCTCGAGCCCACGCTCTGCGAGCGCCGCGTGCATCGCGCCAAAGGCCTGCTCCGCCTCAGGGGCAGCGGCATAAAACTCGACCCTGTTGCAGGTGGAAACCACCACGCTTTCGCCAAGCTCCGGCACACGCGCCAACTCCAGCGCCAGGGCGCCAAGCCGCGCGTCGGGAATGGCAAACTTCTCGCGAAGATCCACAGAAGCGGTGCGGTGACTCAGCCCTATGCAGACGATTTCCATGAGCTCAACCTTTCGAAACCAGTTGGACCGCCCACACCGTCAGCAACAAAACTAGAAACGAGCCGCTGGCCAACCAGGCCGCTCTCTGTGGGCTGATGCGCTGACTGCCCAACGCCAAAGACAAAAAACCGTAGAGCAGCCAGAGACCGAAAGAAACCACCCGAAGGAGCCCCACATGCGCCATTCCCTGGCGCAAACCGGCAAAAAGGCCCACGCTCAAAAGCACAAACCCGATGTAGACTAGGCGCCGGTTTGCCGCGGCCAAGTCATGGATGGGCGGGAAATGATAAAAAAAGGAGTGAAGTTTGCGCGTCTTGAGCTGGCGCTCCTGCACCAGCAGAGTCACCCCGGCGATTCCCGCCAACGCAAACGCGCCGTAGGCAACCACGGAAACCGCCGCGTGCAACTCAAGCCAGGAGTTCAAAGGAGCCGCGCTCCTGAGCGCAGGCGGCAGAGGCAGAAACAACGCCACCGCCTGGAGCAGAAACACCAGAGGCGAAGAAAACACCCCGAGTAGCGACATGCGGTAGGTCGCACCCGTAAGCAGATAAAGCAAAGTCACCGACCACCCCAGGAAAACCAACACATCGAAGAGACTGCTGAGCGGGCAACGGCCTAACGCCTGGCCCCGCTGGCTCAGCCAGACCGTCTGCAGGGCAAACCCTCCGAGGGCAGCGAAAAAACTCCATAGCGAGGGCCTGTACACACGCGCCCTCAGGCTTTGCACGGAAAGCACAAAACCAGCCAAAAAGAAAAGTGTGGAGGCGACCAACGCGCTGCGGTCCATGATGGGGTGATCCAGAACTGGATAAGTTAGCCGCTCAGAACGCCGCTGCCAACGGCGGAATGCGGCGAGGTCGCGAAGCGCCACGCCCTCGACTCAATTGACGCCCCGCCCGCTCCTGATCAAGAGCCCGTGTTGCTTTGGCAGAAACTCAAACGTCTCAAAAATCCCAGGCCAGAACAAGCCTTGGTCCTTAGGCCCTCAGGGGGAAACACCGATCAGGGAGAGGGCTGAGCCCCGATGCGTATTCGCCTACATGCCCATAACGTGTTAAGATGCGTTGGCACGCCCCCCCCCATAACCAAAATGCAGTTACGCCCGAGCCCGCTCCCCGCAGGAAAAGGATCCTGATTGTGGATGATCATTCAGTCGTCCGGCGGGGACTGGTCACCCTTATTAATGAGCAGCCAGACATGGAAGTGTGTGGCGACGCGGAGAACGAGTCGGATGCAATCGGCCTCTTTCGCAGCAGCAAGCCAGATCTGCTCCTGGCGGACTGGTCGCTAAAGCAGAGTGATTCTTCGGGAATGATCGCGGCGCTGCTCCGGGAGAGCCCCGGGCTGCGCGTGCTGGTGCTTTCCATCCACGACGAGATGACCCACGCACCAGCAGCCCTCGAAGCCGGAGCGCGCGGCTACATCATGAAGAAGGAGGCTGCGGAAAAAATCATTGAAGGCATCCAATCAGTTCTGGCCGGTGATTTTTACCTGGGTCGGCGGGCGTTGGACGAAATTTCCGGAACCCTCACCTCCCGGTTGCTGGCGGGAAGCCGCTTTGCCGTTTCGGACCCGCTCCAGACATCCCACGAACCCTTCAGGCCTCCTGTGCAACGGGAGCCATTCACCGGATGGGCAGTCTCGGTAGTCGTTCCCGTGTACAATTCACGCCCCACGATTGCAAAGCTTTGCGACCAACTGGTGAGCGAACTTCGGGAGGCGGCCCGGCTTGAGATTCTACTGGTGGACGACGGCAGCGAAGACGGCTCGGTACAGGCCTGCCGCCAAATGCGGGAAAAATACCCGTCAGTGGTACGGGTGGTCGAACTGACCCGGAATTTTGGGGAACACAATGCGGTTCTGGCCGGACTCAACCACGCCACGGGCGACTACTGCGTGATCATGGACGACGATCTGCAAAACCCTCCTTCTGAGGTTAAAAACCTGCTGCGCGAAGCCGCCCACGGCTACGACGTCGTGTACTCGCGCTACCCGGAAAGGCGGCACCCGCTTTACCGGCAATTTGGGAGTTTGCTACAAAACTGGACCGCCCGACTGATCCTCGCGAAGCCGCCCGGATTGTATCTTTCCAGCTTCAAGGTGCTCTCAGCCAGCACAGCTGCGGCGGTCTGCGAGTACAAAGGCCCGAAGCCCTATCTGGATGCGCTGATTCTGCGCACCACCTCGAACATCGGCACGGTGGAGTGTCAACACCGGGCGAGGGCCGGAGGAGAATCCAGCTACACTTGGACCAAACTGGTCGGCCTCTGGTGCAGGCTGGCCCTTGGCTTTTCAATCTGGCCGCTGCGCGCCCTGGTCGTGCTGGGCCTGTTGGTTTGTGTTAGCGCCCTGTACGCGGACGCCGGCGGGGCGCCCGAGCGTCAACCGTTGGCCGCCGCGGCTCTCTGGCTCTATCGGGGTGTACTCCTGCTTCTGGTGGCCGTTCTTGGGGAATACGTTGGGTGGCTGCTCCTTTTGGGCAGGAAAACCCCGCAATACGTGGTTAAAAAAACGGTCGCAGCACCTCCCCAGACCGCTGGACCGAGTGTCACAGGTGAGTTTCGCCGCCATGAAACGATTTG
>JBIKSY010000216.1:0-6872 GCA_044348365.1 Chthoniobacteraceae bacterium | reverse complement strand
CATTTTCCCATACAACGCCGCCACCTTGGGCAGTTCGCTGGGGAAGGGTTGGGGCTGTTTTTTTAGAAAGTCCAGAACTTCCTGGTTGTACTTGGGTCCCTTTGACTTGCCCTCCAAAATCAGGGAAAACAACTTTTCGCGGTTGTCCTTCAGGGTGAGCATTTTAGAGAAAATGCCTGTGACAGGATTATTGTCGCCGATCTTGGTGGTGTCGTCCACAAACCGTGCCTGAATCTTGGACTTCTCCAAAATATCCGTCGCCTCTTTCTTTTCCTCAACCGTTGCGTCCCTTCTGCTGAGGTATGCTATTTTGAAGAGGTCTTCCCCGTTCTTACGGACTCGGTCGGAGACCTCCCTTTGGATGGAGAAGAACGCATCGTAGGCCTTGGTCTCAAGATCCAAGAGACGCTTGTTAAACTCCACAAAAGCAGCCGAGTTTGGGTCACCGGAGATCAGCGGGCCCTCCTTGGGCTCAGTGATGCTGTCGAAGACGCCGCGGAGCGCGTAGTAATCTGCGGCCGTGATAGGGTCGAATTTGTGGTCGTGACAACGCGCGCAAGCAATGGTCAGGCCTAGAAACCCGCGCCCAATGACGTCGATGCGGTCGTTGATTACCTCATCCTTCTGCTGGAACCGTTGGCCGACAGTGAGAAACCCCAGCGCCGCCAGGTTTTCCTTTTTGTTGTTGGGCATTTTGTCTGCAGCCAACTGGTTCAGAATGAACTGGTCGTAGGGCATGTCTGAGTTGATCGAGCCGATCACCCAGTCTCGGTATGAATAAGCGTAGGCGTAGCGGTAGTCCTCGAACCTGTCGTTCCCTACGACGCCGGTGGTGTCCGAATAACGTGCGGTGTCCAGCCAGTGGCGGGCCCAGCGTTCTCCGTAGCCCGGGTCTGCGAGGAGTTGGTCGACCACCCGTGCGTAGGCTTGGTCGGGATTGGGGTCCCTCACAAAAGCTTCAATTTGCTTGGGCGACGGCGGCAGGCCAATGAGGTCGAAATATGCCCTCCGAAGCAAAGCTTCCCGGTCAGCGGAGGAGGCCGGAAGCATCGATTTGGCCTCCAGTTTGCTGAGGACGAACTTGTCGATGGAGTTGACGCACCACCCTGGATTTTTCACCGCAGGCAACTCTGGTCGCATGACAGGCTGAAAAGCCCAGTGGGACTTCTTGTCCTTCACAGCCTTGCTCGGTTCGCGGGGGTCGGGCGCTCCCATGGCTACCCACTTTTTGAGGTCCTCAATTTCCTCCGCCGATAGTTTCTTCTTGGGCGGCATCTGGAGGTCCTCCTCCCAGGTCACAGCTTGGATGAGGAGGCTGTTTTTTGCGTCACCCGGCTTGAGGCTGGGCCCGGTGTCGCCCCCCTTGAGCGTGGACTCCCGCGAATCCATGTTGAAGCTGCCCTTCGTCTTACCCTTCTCCTCCGAATGGCATTCCATGCAGGAATTTGCGAAAATCGGCCGGATCTTATTTTCGAAGAAATCCCTTTGCTCCGGTGAGATGGCTGGCGTTGCGGCGCCATAAACTGCGGCGGCCGTCGCCAGGAGCAATGCCGGGGTTGCCCGCAGCGCAAGACTGGAAAGAGGACTGAGATTCATAAGGGGATCTTGAAGAGCAGAAGGGCCGGACGCCGTGAGACGCCCGGCCCTGTTTGCGGAAACTAGGCGATCAGTTCTTTTGCGACATTTCCGAAGTTATCGGTAAGCCGGAACGGGCGGCCGTTGTAGTTGTAAATGAGCTTCTCGTGGTCAAAGCCCATGAGACGGAGGATTGTTGCGTGGAAGTCGTGCACGTGCATCTTATTGTCCACGACCTTGCCGCCGAATTCGTCGGTGGCACCGTAGGCTTGTCCGCCCTTGACGCCGCCGCCGGCCATCCATGCCACCATGGATTTGCCGTTGTGGTCTCGTCCGGGAGCTCCTGCTCCGCCGCCAGCAGTGATCGTCCGGCCAAACTCGCCGCCCCAGATGACGATCGTCGAATCCAGCAGGCCGCGCTGCTTAAGATCTGTGAGAAGCGCTCCCGCGGGGCCGTCGATACCAGTGGCCGCGTTGCGGACGCTGTTGCTTATGTCAGCGTGGGTGTCCCAACCTCCTGTGGCGACCTGCACGAAGCGGACACCGCGCTCCACGAGACGGCGGGCAACCAGAAGTTTCGTTCCGACCGCATTTTTTCCTCCACCCATTCGCATGCCCATCCCAGGAGTGGTGCCTGCGGGAACCTGCTCGTACATGTCACGGATGCTCTGGGGTTCCTTGGAAACATCGAACGCGTCTGTGGCCTCTGTCTGCATCTTGAAGGCGATCTCGAAGGCCTCGATCCGCGCGTCCAGCTGGGAGTCCTTCTGCAGCTGGGCTGCGTGCATCTTGCTCAGCTGCATGGACAAATCCAGCTGGCGGCGTTGTCTGTCCAGTGAGCTGAATTCGCTCCGGATGTTGGCCAAAATCGTGGACAGGTTGGCGTTGGCGTCGTAGTTGACGTTACAGCCTTGATAGATGCCGGGCAGGAAGGCCGCCTGACGGAATGTCGAATCGCCCCCCAAGGTGATGAAGCCCGGCATGTTTTGGTTGAGGCTTCCCAATCCGTAAACAAGCCACGAACCGAGGCTCGGCTTCGGGAGTTGGGTCGAACCGGTCATCAGCATCTTTGCCGCGATCGAATGGTCCGGAATCTCCGCGAAAAGCGAACGGATGACAGCGATGTCATCAATGTGCTTGCCGATGGACGGGAAGATTTCGGGGACCTCCACTCCAGACTTTCCGAGCTTGTCGAACCTGAACGGCGAGCCCAGAGCCAGACCTTCGTAGCCGGGGATCTTCTTGCCGTCGTTTGCAACAAGGTCCGGCTTTGGGTCCCACGTGTCTACGGTGGATGGCGCACCGCCTGCGAAAATCTGAATGATTGATTTGGCCTTGACCGGAAAGTGCGGCGCCTTTGGTGCGAGTGGGCCTGCCGGGCCTGCTGCCTCCGCATCAAACGGATTGATCCCAAATAGAGCAGCGAGGCTCAGGCCACCAATTCCAAGTCCGCCCCGGACGAGGAAGTCGCGGCGCGAATGAAACGGAATATCTCCGGGGTGCAACAACGGAGAGCTGTCCGGTCCGAAGCTGCATTGTGTGTTCGAGGAGGAACTCATAGATCTGTAGTGTTTGGAGCTGTTGGTATGGAAGAGCGACGCAATTCGCAGACTCCCACGAGCCCACCTTTACACTGGTGAGACACTGGTTTGGAAGCCTTATCGCAACTTATCGCAAAAAGCTTCTTCGGGCAGATCAAGCGTGCCTCTCGGGGAATGGTTGATGGCCCGCCTTCACTTGAACCCCTCGGCAAAAGCGTGTAAGATTTCAAAAAGGTTTTGGGTTACCGCGGGCCTGCGGACTAGGGACGGGGGCGTTGGGGACGGGGGCCTACTGCCGCACATCTAATGGAGCACCTCTTTCAGCTCAATCTTTCCGGATCTGCCCCGAAGCCTCCGTCTCACTCCGCGGTTCGACTCTTGGTGCTGGTGCCGGCATTCGACCCTGGGCCGGCCCTAGTGAACACTGCTCGCGCACTGATCGCCTCGCATCCAGACGTGTGGGTGCTCGTCGACGGCAGTGCAGATGGAAGCGACGATGGGCTCGAATCACTCTTGGACGACCCTCCGGGTTTCCGTGTGCTGCGGCGCAGATCTAATTTGGGTAAGGGGGCCACTATGCTGGAGGGGGCCCAGAAAGCGGATGCTGAGGGGTTTACACACGTCTTGTCTTTTGACTCAGATGGTCAACATCCGCCGGAGTTGGTGCCCGAGTTCAGGCGGCAATGCGAGCAGTGCCCCAACGCCTTGATTATGGGCGAGCCCGTGTTTGGACCAGATGCACCCTTGGAAAGGGTCTATTTTCGGCGGGTCGCAAACGCGGTTGCCTTGATTGAAACCTTTGGGCGCTTGCGTTTTGACTCGCTGTTCGGGATGCGGGTTTACCCCCTGCAGGCTTTTTTGAGGGCTTTTTCCGAAACCCGCTGGGGTAGAAGGTATGACTTTGACGCCGAGATCGCGGTTCGGATGGTCTGGAGTGGTGTAGCAGTGGTTGGAGTGAGGACACCGGTTCGGTACCCAAACAAGGATGCCGGTGGGGTTTCACATTTCCGCTATGGCCGGGACAACTTGGCTTTAGCCCGCATGCATGCCCGCCTTCTCCTTGAGGCGTCCGCCCGTGCCTTAAGAGGGGAATTCCGCGGAACAACTGCTAAAGTTGCCCCATCGTGAGTTTAGAGTGGCGCCTAAGCGGTTGACGAAGACGTGTATGGGTCCTTTCTGGATTTCCAAAAGGATTGCGGAGGCTGCTGCTGGCGGAGAGTGCCGCAATCGGTTGGACCCCAAAAGCACATGAACCTCCGCCGCTTGGGGCGGATCAGGTGGGAGAGATCTGATCGGGTCCGAACTCTTTTTCCCGGATGCTGCTTGCGGGCGTGGGGCGCCGCCGTATCTATGTGCTTAACTGTTTTGTTGGTAAGTCCCTGCATTCCAATTTTTTAAATGGGCGGATATGGTGCTTGATCGGGGGCTTCCTCCTCCCCTTTCGCGATGCGGGCGGGCCCACAGCAGCGAAAAGAAATGTGTTTTTCTTAAACTTTCCCTTGAACCAGAAATGATCTACCCGTACAAACACCGCCCCTTCGCGCTCTCGTCGGCTTCGGCCTGCGCTCTCGCGGCTTCGGCTTCAGTGCATCCTTTCCGGTTCCATTTCTTGGACCGCCCTTGGGTGCCATGAGTGGCCGTGGACGCTCGAGAGGTGCCATAACGAGAGCCGAAGCCTGAAGGAAACCGATCATTGTGCAGTCATCCCGACTCCACGCGAAAGACTTCCTCAGGGGCTGCGCTTCCAGCCGAAACAGGGAGTATCACTGCTCACCAGCCAAAGAGTTTCATGCCAACGATCAACCAGCTCGTCCGTAAAGGACGCCAAAAGATTCAGGTCAAATCCAAGAGCCCTGCTCTGACGAAGAACCCGTTCCGCCGTGGCGTCTGCGTGCAGGTCATGACCCGTACCCCGAAGAAGCCCAACTCCGCCTTGCGTAAGGTTGCGAAGGTGCGACTCACGAATGGTTTCGAGGTGATTGCCTACATTCCAGGGGAAGGCCACAACCTTCAGGAACACTCCATCGTGCTGGTGCGCGGCGGCCGTGTGAAAGATTTGCCAGGCGTTCGTTATCACATTGTCCGCGGTACGCTCGACTCCCTCGGAGTGGATGGTCGTCGCCGCTCCCGTTCGAAATACGGAGCGAAGCGTCCGAAGCCAGGCCAGGAAGCAGTTAAGGGTAAGGGCGGCAAGCCTACCAAAGGTAAGAAGTAATTTTAACAGGATTTAAAAATGTCCCGTCGTCGTCGCGTAATTCACAAGGAAGAAAAGCTGGACAGCCGCTATGGCAGTCCAGTGGTGGCTCGGATGATTGCCACCATCATGAAAAGTGGCAAAAAGTCGCTTGCTGAGCGGATTGTTTACACCGCCATTGAAAAGACCCGCCAGAGCTCGGAGACAGTGGATCCTCTCGAGGTGCTCAACAAGGCGGTGGACAATGTGCGTCCCCGTCTTGAGGTGAAGAGTCGTCGTGTGGGTGGGGCGACTTATCAGGTTCCTATGGAAGTTGCCCCGGCCCGCGCCTTGGCTCTAGCGATGCGGTGGATCGTTAACTACGCCAAGTCACGCAAGGCGACCGGAATTGCCGACGCTCTCGCGAACGAACTGCGCGATGCAGCCAATGGCCAAGGTAACTCCATCAAGAAGAGGGACGACACACACAAGATGGCGCAGGCAAACCGCGCCTTCGCTCACTTCCGCTTCTAGTCCGTCGACGTTGATCTCCGGGGGCTTGCTTCGCAAAGTTTTGCCCCCGATCCAACTTATCACAGGATTTCTCCGCCATTCCCGTACTGAACGCCTCTCAGGCAAAAGCTCACAATCTCGTGTCCACGAATCCCAATTCTCCTCACCGCGCATACCCGCTCGAAAAGACGCGGAACATCGGCATCGCCGCGCACATTGATGCAGGCAAGACCACTCTGACCGAGCGTATTCTTTTTTACACGGGTAGCATCCACCGGATGGGTGAAGTTCACGAAGGCACCACGGTCACTGACTGGATGGAGCAGGAGCGTGAGCGTGGGATCACGATCACTTCAGCCGCTACAACCTGTTTCTGGTTGCAATTAGAGCAGCCTGAAATCGTAAAGCTGTATTCCGGCCAGAAAATGAGGGTGAACATCATCGACACCCCCGGTCACGTGGATTTCACGGCCGAAGTGGAGCGTTCGCTCCGCGTGCTTGATGGAGCTATTGCTGTGTTTGACGCAGTCGCTGGCGTCCAACCGCAGTCTGAAACGGTCTGGAGGCAGGCAACGAAGTACAACGTCCCGAGAATCGCTTTCATTAACAAGATGGACCGCGTCGGAGCGAACTTCGATGCAGCCATCGACTCGATGCGCAAGAAGTTGGCCGCGAATGCCTGGCCTGTTCTTATCCCGATCGGCCGTGAGGACTATTTGAAGGGACAGTTGGACGTTGTTAATAATAAGGCTGTCATCTACAGCGACCATGACCAGGTTGGCTCGACCTACGTAATCGAGGAGGTTCCCGAAGACATGCGGGAAATTCAGAAACAGGCCTACGCTGACCTTGTCGAGCAGATTGCAAATCTTGATGAAGAAATCGGTGCGCTCTTTCTGGAAGAAAAGCCTGTGTCGCCTGAGCAACTGAAGGCTGGGATCCGTAGGCAGACGATCGCGAACACTTTCTGCCCGGTGGTGGGAGGGTCGGCATTTAAGAACAAGGGCGTCCAGTATCTTGTGGATGCCGTGATCGACTATCTACCGAGTCCTCTCGACATACCTCCTGCA
>JBIKSY010000215.1:0-6874 GCA_044348365.1 Chthoniobacteraceae bacterium | reverse complement strand
CGGTTTTCGAGCACCTCTTCCACAATGAAGCGGACGTACTGAGGCAGCATCGTCGTGCCCCCGCAGAAGACGCCCCGGATGCCGGCGTCCCAGATGTCGACGCGCTCCGCGAGCGCTTCGAGCAGCTTCGGCGTGGTGAAGAGACCACTGACCTTGCGATGCTTGAGGATGGTGGCGGCTTGGTCGACCACGTGGTCCATGTAGGCCTTGGCCTGGTCAAACTGCTTGTTGGTGATGAGCTTCTTAACCCAGCGCGGGTCCAGATCGATGAAGTAACACGCCGAACCACGCACGTTGGCGAGATGCTCGATGGCGAGGCGCAGACGCCGGGGCCCGGTGGGGCCCATCATCAGCCAGAAGTGGTTCCTCGGGAAATGTTCGTCGCTGATCTTCTCGCTGAACTCGCTGTAGTCGGTCTTGTAGTCCTCCCACCCGATGCGTTGCTTGGGCATCCCCGTGGTGCCGCCCGTTTCAAAAATGTTAAACGGCCGACCGGCGTAGGCCTTGGGCACCCAGACCTCAGGCTGGAGGTCACGCAGCCATTCGTCCTGGAAATGCGGGAACTTGATCAGGTCGGCGCTGGTGTGGATCTCGGTCCGGGGATCCCAGCCGGCCTTGGCCGCCCAGTTGAGCCAAAACGGGCAACCCGTTTCGGGGGAAAAATGCCACTGAATGATTTCGCGCAGTTGCGTATCAAGCTGGGCTTGCGCCGCTTCAGGTGTTGGAGTTGCCATAGGTGTGGTGTGGTTGGGAGAGTTTAGTGCGAGACGGGAAGGTCTTCCGCGGGCGGTTCGGGCAGGAAGAAACTGAGCAGAAGACCGAGCAGGAACACCGCTGTTCCAACGATGCCGGCGGCCAGCGCCACCTTGTCAAAGGTGGAGGCGCCCGGCATCAGAGGGGCGACGAGGTTGGTGGTCAGGAAGGCGGCGGAAGTGCCGAGCATACGCCCCCCCACATTGGTGGCAAAGGAACCGCCGGTGCCCCGCAGGTGCAACGGAAACACCTTCGGAAGAAACTCACCGAAGTAGGAAAACTGCGCGACGACGAGGAGCCCGCACACGGCGATCCCCCAGTTGAGCGCCGCACCGCCCCCGTGGTAGAGGGAAAAGTAGGTCAGGGGAATCGCGAGCAACCCGGGAATCAGGAAGATCCGGAGCAAGGTCCTGCGTGCCACGGCAAGCACCACCAGAACCGCCAGGATGACCCGCCCCGCCAGACCGCCCATCTCCTGCCAGAGCTGCGCGCTGTTGGCCCGCGCCTTCACCGCCTTGTCGAGCGGCTCCTGTTTCTGACGGTTGTCGCCCAGCTGTTTGAGTAGTTTTTCACGCTCGATCTGGGTCACCTTCGCCTCGGGATGCTGTGCGCAAATGCGGTCCAGTTCCTCACCCAGTTGCTTGAACTCAGCCCCGATCGTCGCCGCACGTTCCTTGTCGCCGGCCGCCATCGCACCGCGGAAGGCCACCCGATTTTTCGCCCGCTTGGCCGAGAGTTCCCGCAGCCCGGGGACCTGTTCGAAGCCCGCCTTGACCTTGGGATCCAGTGCGAGAATTTCGGAGTTGATAGACCTGGCTTCGTCCTGCAGCGGTTTGAGGCCAGCCCTTTGCTCGGTGAGTTCGGGCACGCCCGGAATCACCCGTAGCGGGGTGAGCTGCAGTGCGCCGAAAGCGGCGGCGTACGCACAGGCGGACAGGCCCGCAGTCACCAGCGTCGTGCGGCGCAGCGCGGGCGCAAAAAGGCCTGCGAGGCTAGGCCGGCTGAGGCTGCCCGAGGCCCTGCGCTCGAGCCAAACACGCGACTCAGGGGCGAAGGGAAGCAGCAAGGCGATCGGCAGAGCGGGCAGGAAGCCCGTCAGCAGCGTGTAACGCCAGGTGCCGTGGGTGTTGAAAATATCGGGAATCGGCAGGGCAGGCAGATCGTTGCCGTGCGTGACAATCCAGGCACTCACGCCGGTGACCAGGATGCCGCCAAGCGAGGCAAACGCCTGGGTGAAGCCCAGCGCGAACTCGCGCTGCCGGCGGTCCGCAAAGAGCTCGGCCAGCCAGGTGATGGCGGCGATAAACTCGATACACACCCCCACGAAGGTGAGGCTCCTGAAGAAAACAAAGGTGGGCAGCGTTGTGGAAAACGCGGCAGCACAGGGCGACATCGAATAGAGGAAGATGCTCAGCGCCATGATCCGCTTCCGCCCAAAGCGGTCGATGAGCCAGCCGCCCATCAGGCCGAAGACCCCCCCGCAAAGTGCTGAAATCCAGAGCATCCGGCCGGTCCAGTCCGTGACGATTGGGTTGTTGGGCGGCAGCCCCAGCAACTCGGCGATCGCGGGCACCGCCACCAGCGGAGTCATGAGCAACTCGTAGGTGTCGAAGAGAAAGCCGATACTCGCGATCACCAGGACAATGATCCGGGTTTGAAGGCTAATCGCGGGCGCGGACGTCTGACTGGAATCACTCATGGATTTGGTGCTCACGTTTGGGGGGATCTTGGCGCGGGCCGCCGGGCGCCCCGCGGCCTCCGTTGGGAGAGCGGGACACCGCGGACAACCGCCCCGGTTAGGGCTTGGCGGCGGCCTCGATGGGCTTGGCGCCGTCGCCTACGAGGAAAAGGTGGGTCTGGGACACGAGGTACATCAACCCGTTGGCGATGATCGGAGTCGACAGGATCGGCGCCCCCACGTTGCACTCGCTGAGAATCTTCTTCTCCTTGTCGGAGGCGAAGATCACAAAATCGCCGTCCTCGTCGCCGACGTAAACCTTTCCGTCCGCGACGAAGGTGGAACCCCACATGTGCGCCTGCATGTCATGCACCCAGTGAAGCTTCCCGGTCTCGGCGTCGAGGCAGTGCACGAAGCCGGAGAAGTCCCCGATATAGAGCAGCCCGTTGGCCGGATCAATCGACACCGTGGAAATCGAACGCTTGATCCCCTTGTAGTCCCAAATGAGCGCGGTGGCGGTCACGTCCCCCTGTTTGGTCGGGTCGATGCACAACAGGCGGCCTACTCCCTCCCCGTGCTCCGGATCCTGGCCGATGGCCACGTAAACGCGCCCCTTGTAGAAGACGGGGGTCGAGTTGATCTCGCTGGGGCCCTCGGCTGCGGGGTACTTGATCGCCTTGCCATTCTTGTCCTTTTTGTACTCCGGCGGCACGCAATCAAACGACCACACCGTCTTGAGGAAGTTGGAGTCGCCTTCCTTGACGGGCTTTGTGTCGAGCGCGTAGAGCACGCCGTCGCCGCCGCCGAAGTAGACCTGGGACTTGCCGTTGACCTTGCCCAGCGAAGGGGAGGTCCACTGGCCGTGGAAAATCCGGGGCCCGACACCAGCCTGGTCTTCTCCGATGAGCTCGCCGGTTTTCTTATCCAGCGCGATGAAGGAGGGCGACTGGGGCGAGGGAATATTAACATGGGTCCAGTCCTGGCCGTTGGAGGTGCACACAAAGATGGTGTCCCCCTCGACGATGACCGAGCAGTTCGAGGCGTTGTGCGGGAACACGCCCAGTTCGTCCATCATGTCGTACTTCCAGAGGATGTCGGCGTCGGTGGGAAGCACCTCAAACTTGGGCTTGCCGGGGCCGGCCATGTACTGGCCCTCGTCGGCGAAAGGGCCCTGGTTGCCGTTGGCCTGCCCGTGGAGATCGAGGCAGAGGACCTCGCAGCGGCTCGTGACGACGTACACCTTGTCCCCCTCGACGTGGGGGGAGGAAAGCAGCCCGAGGTATTCCCAGTCGTTGACCTTGCCGGAGGCAAGCTTGGGCACGGTGAGCTGCCAGAGGAGCGATCCGTCGCTTTCACGCAAAGCGTACAGCAGGGAACGGTCGTCCTTGAACCGTGCGTCCCGCGGCGAGGCGTTGTTGGTGCCCAGCAAAACCACCCCCTGCGTCACAACCGGGTTTCCATAGGACTGCGAACCGAGCTTGGCGATCCACTTGACGTTCTTGGTCGTGGAGAGGTCGATCTCTTCCGAGTTGGGCTTGAACTTGCCTGGGACCAGCGAGGCAGGCATCCCCTTTGCCGCGGAATACATGTTCCGCCCTGGATCGGTGCCGCCCCAGGAGGGCCAGTCCTGCGCGATGGCGGCGGAGGTACACACGGTGCAGGCCAGCAGTAGCATGGCGCGGGTCGAAGTTTTCATAGGATTGGGAGGGGAGCTAGATAGGAAAGCAGATCAAGGTTTGGAAGGTGCGTTGGGGGTCACAGAAATGTTGTCGATCCAAGCGCGCTGTTCCTGGGGCGTGAAGGCGTACACGCCTGGCGCGCCCTCGGTGTGCGCTTTGTTGTGAGGCACTTCGATGGACCAGGCGGCGGGCTCGGGCTCACCTTTCTTCCAAGCCTTGGCCCGGACCACACCCGAACCGTCGGCGGCGATGTCCACCCGGCTTTTAAGGCTGTACCACTGGTTCGGGAGCCAGGCAAAGGGGACGGACTGCTTGACTCGCTCCTGGTTGGAGTTGACCTCCAGTTGCTGCGAGTTGCCCTTGAGCACGACAAGGTAGCGCTGGTTGACCAAACCCACCTCGCTCATCTTGCGTTTGTTTCCCTCGGAGAGGATGTCCATTTCCACCGTGTAGTTGGAGGAACCCGGACGGCCCACAAACACCTGTCCCCGCTGGAACAGCTTGTTTTCAATCGTTTTGCACAGCGCCTTAGTGCTCCCTTCTCCCGGAGCCTGCCTCACCTCAAAGCGGAAGCGCGCACCGTTCCAGGCCAAAGGCGGGTAGGCGAAGGGGGTGGACGGCTCAAACGTGTTGGGCACTGCGGGAGCCGGCGGGTTGTCCGTGCTGAGGGACAGCTCGGCCTGTTCAAAATCAAACTTCACAGGAAGATCGGGGAGCACCTTGGCGCGCATCACTCCCTTGATCTCGCCGTAGATGGCCTGGTAGGCGCCCGCGCTGGCAACCGGAGCCGCGTCCGCCACCAGGCGGCCCTGCGCATCAAAGGCGCCCTTCATCTGGGCCTTCACCAGCGCGGTGGGCGGAATGTAGCTCTCAAACTTCACCTTCGAGAGATCCACCGACTCCTCCACAGTAAACCCGTTGGCGTCCAGCGAGCGCACCCGCACCTGCTTTGCCTCCCCCGGGGTCAGGATCATTTCGCTCGGAATCACCTGCAAACGCGTCGCCGGTCCGGGCTCAATTTTCGGCCATCCGGCCACCGTTTCGTTTTCCTTCAGAGCGCCCACGGCGGCCACGCTGGGGTTGTTCCCCTTTTTACCGAAGCAATACAGTTTGCGGTCGGTCTGGACGTACAGCTTGCCGTTGTAGGCCACGGGTGAGCCGTAGCAACGCCCCTCCAAAATGGTCCGCGAAAGGATCTTGGCTCCCGAATCCCCGGGCTCAAGGACGAGAAGCTCACCGTTGCCACCCGTGTCCCCCGCCCCGCCGGCAGCGGCCGCCGCGGCGGCAGCATCCGCGATATAAATCGCCACATACAGCTTGCCATCCCCATAGAGCGGCGAGCTTTGACGCTGCTCAGCCGCAACCTTTTGGCGCCAGAGGACTTTTCCGGATTCAACGTCCGTGGCGGCAAGCTCTCCGGTGCCGGTGACGCAGTACATGCGGTTGCCCACCAGGCAGGGGGAACTGGCAAGGTTGCCCAGCGGGTTCCGCCACAACTCGAGTTCCTTGGGATCGTAGACCTGCGGCTTGCCCGGTTCCGGGGACTTGCTGCCGGAGGGGAGTTTGAACGCAGCGGCGCGCCCCACTTCGCTGGAGTCCAGGTTCTCTGACTCGTGCACGACCAACAGGGTGTCCTTGTAGCGGAGGATCCCGGCGTTGATGCCGCCCTTTGCGCCCGCCTTGGCTGCTGGGAAGCGGAAGATCGGATCGCCAGTGCGAGCGTTGATCCCGACGACCGTCGAGTCGCCCCCGGCGGAAATCAAGACGCGCCGGCCGTCCAGCCAGGTCAGGAAAGGGTGGGAAAACGTGTTGTCCTGCGGACGTTCACCCGGAGAACTCGTCCAGACCAGCTCACCCGTGCGCTTGTCAAAGGCGTAAAACCGGTCGCCCGCGGCACCGTTGGCGCCCCAGTTGGAGGTGATCCCCCGGGTGATGACCAGCTCCCGGTCAATCCGAGGCGAGGCCGTGCGCGAGTTGGGGAAGGTCAGCCGGCCGAGTTCCTCCATCAAGGAGTGCTGCCACAACAGCTTGCCCTCGCTGCTAAAGCAGCTGAACAAACCCTGGGTGCCCTGCACATAAACATTGCCCGTTTCGGCATCCACACTGGGGCTGGAGGTTGCGTATCGCAGGTAAATGGTGTCGCTCAGAAAATCATTGAAACTGTGCTGCCAGATACGGGAGCCTGTTTCCGCATCAAAGCATGACACAACCTCCTGCAAATCAGGCCCTTCCCCTGCATATCCGTTGATGTAGAGACGCCCCTTGAAAAGCACAGGCGTGGACTGCCCGGGAAATTCCACGGCCCACGCCGCCTTTGCGGCGTCTACAGACGAAGGCAGATCAGTTTCCGGCGTCACGCTGTTTTGCCCGGGACCACGCCAGTCCGTCCAACCCGGCAACCCCTCGAGAAGGGGGGAAACACCGGCGGGAGCGCCCTTTGACTTGTTTTTTCCCTTTCCAACCGGCTCTGCGGCAGTGCCATCGGCGGATTTTGCAGCGCCCTGTTTTTTTTCGGCGGCCTGTGTTTGGGCGGGAAGGGCGGCCAGGGAGAGAAGCAAAAGAAGGGAGGTTTTCATGGGGGACAGGGAAGCACCGGACACTGCGAAGATGATACGCACGCACAACATTTACGGAAGCCGTTTCTTAGGTTCCAACACTTCCAACACCTCCCTTCACAGAGAAGGCTCCCCCGCCCGCCCCCCCCTCCCTTCGTCGCGACGCCAACGGGAAAACGCCCCAACCTCAGCCATGCGGAGCCGCTGTT
>JBIKSY010000214.1:0-6929 GCA_044348365.1 Chthoniobacteraceae bacterium | reverse complement strand
CCCTTCCCCGCGTCGATCCCGGGACAATCGTTCTGGAGATGGCCCAGACCTGCTCGCAAAAGGGCTTCTGCAACCTGATGCCCACAGGTCGCTGCCCCAGTCGCCCGAGGCGGAGCTGGGTGTCCTCTCGAGCTACCTGCTCGCCCCCAGGGAAGTCGGGGGGATCTGCGCGGAAAAACGGATCACCGGCGCCCACTTCCACGTCCCGGCACACGGCGTCCTTTTTGAAACGCTCGAGGCGATGTGGACCGCCAACCAGCCTGTCGACTTTATCACAGTCACCCAGATTCTCAGGGACAAACAGGTGCTCGACCAGGTGGGCGGCCCGGCCTTCATCACCCATCTCTACACCTACCTTCCGACCGCTGCCAACGTCACCTACTACCTAGACACGGTCATCGACAAACACACCCTCCGGCAGATCATCCGGGTGTGCACCGAGTTTGCCGCGCGCAGTTACGATGAACAGGGGGCGGTCCAAACCCTTTTGGACGAAGCGGAATCCAAGGTGTTTGAAATCGCCAAGGGCCAGTTCCAGGAGAAAAATTTTGTCCTCAAAGACACCGTCATGGAGGCCATCACCGCCGTTCAAAGCCTCTTTGACAGGAAAGGCGGCATCTCCGGTCTTTCAACCGGCTTTTCCGACTTCGACCAGATGACCGACGGTCTGCACGGCTCCGAGATGATCGTCATCGCGGCCCGCCCCTCCATGGGCAAGACGGCGTTCGCGATGAATATCGCCGAACACATCGCCGTGGAACTGGACAAGCCCGTGGCTGTTTTCTCGCTGGAAATGAGCTCCCTTCAGCTCGTGCAGCGGCTGCTCTGCTCGATGGCCCGGATCAACCTTTCGCGGCTGCGTGACGGGTTCCTCTCCGACCGCGATTTTCCTGCGCTCACGGCCGCAGGCGCGCGCATCACCAAATCGAAGCTCTTTCTCGACGATACCCCCGGATTGAGCATTCTTGAGCTGCGCGCAAAGGCGCGCCGGCTCAAAAGCCAGCACGACATTCAGGCTATCTTCATTGATTACCTCCAGTTGCTCCGCTCCACCTCTCGCCGGGCCCAAGACAACCGCCAGCTCGAAATCGCCGAAATCTCCAGCGGCCTCAAAGCCCTCGCCAAAGAACTCAACATACCAATTGTGGTGCTCGCCCAGCTCAACCGGAACCCGGAAAGCCGCTCCGGTGAGTCAAAGGGCAGGCCACGCCTGAGCGACCTGCGCGAATCAGGCAGCATCGAGCAGGACGCAGACCTGGTAGGACTCTTGGTCCGCGAAGAATACTACGCGGATTCGGACGAGTCCAAACAGGCCTCCGAAGGCAAGGCGACCCTCATCATCGCCAAGCAGCGTAACGGGCCCGTGGGAGACGTTGAGTTGACCTTCCGCAAGGAGTTCACCCGGTTTGAAACCCGGGCCCAGACCCCCAAGGACGACTGAGGCCGACGGGGACTACTGCCTTTGACGGAAAGCGGGGTCCGGTAGTTCTCCCGTCACACCCGCCGGCTCAAAGCAGTTGGTAGGCGTCCACGTCCACGCTCACGCGGACATCCTCGGGAAACTTCAGTTTATCCAGCACTCCCCTCAGGTGGCGGCTTAGCCTTTGGACCGTACGCGTCCGCAAAACCAGCTGGAAGCGGAACTCGCCGTGGGATTTTTCCAACGGAGCAGGTGCCGGCTCGCCTATGAAAAGTCCCGCGGGCGCCCCTTCCGCAATGGTTTTGGCGAGGGTCTGGGCGGACAACTCCCCCCGAGCCTGATGCGGGGAGCGGACCGAAACCAACACCATGTGGGTAAACGGTGGGTAATCCCATTCCTGCCGGAAGGAAATCTCCTGGTCCCAGAACCCCTCGAAGTCGTGGTGCCTTGCAAACTGGATCGAGGGGCTAAAAGGCGTGTAGCTCTGCACAAAAACCTCGCCCTCCACGTCCCCCCGGCCCGCCCGCCCCGCCACCTGCGTGAGAAGCTGGAAGGTGCGTTCACCGGCGCGAAAGTCTGGGATGTGCAGCCCCATGTCCGCATTGATGATCCCCACAAGGGTCACATTTGGAAAATGCAACCCCTTGGCGATCATTTGCGTACCCACAAGGATGTCTATCTTTCCCGTGCGAAAAGCGGAGAGCGTCTCCCGAAACGCTTCCTTGCGCTGGAGTACGTCCGCGTCGAGTCGCTTGACCACCGCTTTTGGGAAAAGTTTCTGGACCACCTCCTCCACCCGTTCTGTGCCCGTGCCCTGGTGGCGGATCCCGGGGTCCTTGCACTCGGGACACTTGCTGGGCGCCAGCGCGAGATGCCCGCAAATGTGGCAGACGATCCGGTTCGCGGCCTTGTGAAAGGTCAGCGAGACTGAACAATTTGGACAACTGCAGACATGGCCGCACTTTTCGCAAAGCAGCGAGGTGGAAAAACCCCGACGGTTGAGGAAAAGAATGGTCTGTTCGCGCTTTGCCAGGCGCTGTTCGATGGCGGTCATCAGCCGCGAAGAAATGATCCCGCCCTGCTTCTTGGACTCGTTGCGCATGTCCATGATCCGGATGAAGGGCATCTTCTTGTCATCCACCCGCTGCCTGATTTGGAGGAGCTCGTACTTGCCCTGCTTGACGTTGTGGAAGCTTTCCAGCGAGGGGGTGGCCGAACCGAGCAACACCGCGCAGCGTTCCATCGAGGCGCGCAACACCGCAATGTCGCGCCCGTGGTACCGAGGCGATTCCTCTTGTTTGTAGGAGGGTTCGTGCTCCTCATCCACGACGATGAGCCCCAACTTTTCCAAGGGCGCAAACACGGCGCTACGCGCGCCGATGACGATTTTCGCCCGCCCCGAGCGGATCTGGTGCCATTGGTCATGACGCTCCCCCTCGGAGAGATGGCTGTGCAACACCGCGACTTCCTGTTGCTGGGTAGCGAAGCGGCTTTTGAAACGCTCCACGGTTTGAGGCGTCAGCGAAATCTCCGGCACCAGCATGATCGCTGAACGGCCCTGCTGAAGCACCAACTGGATCGCCTGAAGGTAAATCTCAGTCTTTCCGCTGCCAGTCACCCCATGAAGCAAGAACGGCTTTGGAGCCGGGGCCCCCGCGGGCAGGGGGGTAAGCGCGGCGCACACCCGGGAAAACACCACGCCCTGTTCCTCATTGAGTTCGAGAGCCGGGGACGAAACAAACTCCTCGTTTTTAAAGGGATCCCGTTCCACTCGCTCCATCTCCACTCGCACCAGACCCTTCTTTTCAAGGGCGCGCACCACGGCATGCGAGGCGTCCGTCGCACGCGCCAGTTCCGCCACCGAAACCGGTTCCCCCGCCTGAGCGAGGGCCCGCAAGGCGGCCGCCTGCAGGGGCGCCTTTTTCTCCAAAGCGGTCAGCGCGTCCGCCTCGGGCATCTGCACCAGGCGCACCCGCTGCCGCTGCTGGTGGGTCATTTCCGATTTGCGGATGACTTGCGGCAGTACCGCGCGCATCGCCAGCTCCAGCGGACAGCAGTAGTAGTCCGCCATCCATGCCGCCAGTTTCAGCAAGGAGGGATTCATCCCCGCGTCACTTCGGAGCAACTCGGAGATCATCCGAATGCCGCGTGCCTCAGAATAGTCGGTCACCTCCAACACCGTTCCCAGCAAGGTGCGGGTGCGCACAGGGACCCGCACCCGGCAACCGGGGGAAACCGCCACCCCCTCGGGAACTCCGTAGTCGAAGACCCGACTACCGGAATCATCCAAAAGCACCCGCACAAAGCGGGTCGCGGCTCTTTCCAGAGCAAATTCGGGCGTGTTTCTGTCGGAGGCCATGGCTGGCCGACAGACTAGACCACCCACCTTCTTTGGAAAAGCCCGGCTGCCGCCGGTCGCCAAACAACTGGAACGCCCGTCTAGCGGGGATTCTCAAAAAACACCATGTTGGTGTGGCTGCTGATTTCGAAATACACCTTCTTCTCAGTCGGATCCGGGAGCATGTTGAGATTCTCGTCGAGGATCCCAAACCCGTACCGGTAGTCCCGTGGACGGCCATCGTCGGTCCCCATGGCGGTGCTGAGTTTCTCGACCTTGAGAAACCTGCGCACCAGTTTCTCCCCGGCGTAAACCTCCAGTACCCCGTCAGAACCGGTCCAGTTTTGGACGTCGCGGCCGAAGCGGTTGCGCTGCTCCTGCGTACAGGCGGAAAAAACCAGAACTCCGAGCGTTCCCAGCAGGTGCTCAAAACGAATTTTCATACCGCAACCTTCTTGCATTCACTCACAGGCGCAATCTAATCCGGTGAGGCGAAGGGAACCGGGCGCCCCTGCAAGAGAGGCGTCAGTGCATCCCGCAGGAGGAATCGCACAGGTCGTTGAGGAAATCCTCAGGAAGCGGAACCCTGCCCAGCTCAAAGGTCTTGCTGAGCATCGGGTACACAAGCTTCTGCATCGCTACGAGTTCCTCTTGGGCCTCGATGAACTCCCGAACCACAGCCTTTCCCAGCAAAGCATCCCGCAACCCGTCAAATTCACCCAATTCCGCAGGCTCGATCTGCAGGCCGGCAGACTCCTTCTGTTGGAGCAGAGCGCCCCGGTCATTCACCATCTGCCACTCGAACTTGGCCAATTCGTCCTCCATGAAGTTTTGATGCTTCCGGAATGTGTCAGAGAACCCGGGTAGTTGCACCAGGGCGGCGCACAGTTCACGCGTTTTCGCTTCGACAAGGGCTGTTGCAGTTTCCATAAAAAAAATGTGTCAGTGACTCCAAACACCCGACACCAACACAGAAGAAGCGGCTTGCAAGTCAGACTTTGAGTTTAAAATAAACAGACTTGCTGAAACAAAGAAACAGGGCCCGCAGCAAAACAGCAACGGACCCTGTCAAAAAGGGAGTTAGCCGGGGCTTGAGCCCGGAAGAGCAGGCGGAGGCCTACGCCTCGGGCATCGTCTTGCGTAGCCCGATGACCTTGTCGCCCGGCTTGAACTGACCACGCTTTTTGAGCAGTTCTACGCGTTCGAACCGCTTTAAAACGTTACGTTTTACGGTGATGGTGCTGGCGCCTTTAAGGCTGCGATGCTGGGACATAAAATCGGTGAGTTGAGGGCGGAGAAGATTACGCGTCCGCCCCTGTTCTGTAAACACCAAAACTGTCCGAGAGCCAAAACAGACGAGTCTTTTTTCTTCGTAACTTCCAAAACCTAGGTAAATGTACGCGTCCGGCTTATTCCTTGATATTGGAGCAGGCTTACTTCGCGTCCACAGCCACAGCCAGAAAACTTCTGCCACAGACCCACGGAAACTCATGAGCGAACCGCTCTTCCCATTAGACCTCAAATTTCTGCCAGACTGGCTGAAGGAAGCTCCAAAGACAAACCCCTATGCAAGCCATGCAGGGGACTCCGGCGACCGTTATGACGGTGCTAGAGGTTCAAGAGGCCCCCGGCAGGGCGGTCCAGGCAGATCGGCAGGCGGCGGCCCCGGCCGCGGCCCGCAATCGCGCGGTCCTCAGTCCCACGGGCAGGGAAGCCGACCCGGCGGAGGCTCCGGCCCGAGGCGCGACGGACCGCAGGGAGCCAGAGGCGGTGCGGGAGCAGGCCCCCAGCGCGGACCTCGCGGAGACCAGCGGGACAGGCCGCACCACCAAGGACCCGATCAGCGCGGCCCCCGGCCCCAGACGGACAAGCTACCCACTGAAATCCGCATCGAATTTCTCCCAGAGCCCAACGCCGCCTCGCACATCGCCAGGCAGATTCGCCAGAGCGCCAAGGCGTATCCGCTTTTCGGGACTGCTCGTATGTTTTTGGAAAAGCCGGAGCGGCACATCGCCCGGATCACCTCCAAGGACCAGGCGCACCCCCTGTACCAACTTGAGGACGGTCCGATCGGTTTCGATCCCGGGCTGTTGGAAAGGGACGCCTTCCGGAACCTTTGGGCCAAGTACTACAAAGAAGAGGTCCTCACCACCGAACCGCCCAAGGGAAACTACACGAGCGTGGCAAGATGCCGTTCAACAGGACAGTTTCTGGGCCCGACCAACCACCATGCTTATCAGGTTTCGGTGCGCCGTCTTTACGAAGAACGGTTCAGCCGGTTCATGAGCTTTCTGGAATTCCAGAGGGAAGAGGTGGAGGTGGTCGCCTCTGAGCAGGCAGTGGAGGATTGGAAGACCCAAGTAAGCAGGAGCGTTGTCTACACAACCGTCGACGAGACCGAACCGCAGCAGTTTAAGTCGTTGGCTGAGGCGGAAGCGCACTTCCGTAAGCACCATCTGCCGAAGCTCATGAAGTCAGGTTCGGTTTTGCAGTGTTCCGGCAGAGCGGTGCGTGAAATGCACGAGAGGGCGCTGACAGGTGCGGCACGCGAGGCCTTCGACAAGGAACTCGCCTACCCCTCCGGGATTGTCAACGGCTTGCGTAACTTCTTCAACGAAGGGGGCCTGCAGGTATTCAAGCACCGGAAGCGGGTGCTCTATGTGTCCTCGGTCCGACCCAAGCGGGCCGATTCCACGAAGGGCTTCGCGGAGGGCCCCGCTACGCTGCTTAAAATCATTGAAGAGTCTCCCCGCATTTTCAAACGCGACCTGGCCATCAAAGTTCTCGGCCCGCTGGAGTCCCCTGCTGACGCAGACGGCAACGTTACGGAGTCCCCCGAACTTGCCGCCCGCAAGACCCAACTCGCATCGGATCTGCACTATCTTGTGCACACCGGATATGTGCTGGAGTTCTCCGACGGCCGCCTTGACCTGCCGCTTTCGCCCAATCAGCAGGCGGCGGTAGATTCCGGGAGAAAAGACCCGGATGAAGACGATCTGCCCGGCGACGGCCACGCGGAGGCATCCTCAACCGCCGCGCCCAAACCCAAACGTGCACCTGCGATCAATCGCACTCCCGAGGTGGAACCTGCTCCCGAGGTGGAACCTGCTCCCGAGGTGGAACCTGCTCCCGAGGTGGAACCTGCTCCCGAGGTGGAACCTGCTCCCGAGG
>JBIKSY010000212.1:0-6961 GCA_044348365.1 Chthoniobacteraceae bacterium | reverse complement strand
CATCATCCAATCCAACAACCTGCCCTGACGCCCATGCCCACGCGCCGCGCCGACGACAACCGCTACACCCTTGCCACCAATGCTTCTGCCACAGGAGCCGCCGTCCCGATCAAGGGAGGCGAGTATGTCCTGTTCGTAAACAGCGCCACCAACCTTGGGAACATTTCCCTCCAGGCGCAAAGCCCGTCGGGCGCGTGGATCGACATCCAGGTGTTCGCGGGGAGCTTTGTGAGAACCACGCTAACCACGCTCTGCATGGTGGATCTGATGCTGCCTGCGTGCAGCGTCCGCATCGCCGCCGACGCGGCGGTCACCGGGATGAACGCCTTCCTCATAGGGGCCGGCTAACGGGCCTCCTCGACTCCTCCAAATGGCCACGACAATCCTCGCAGTCTGCAACCGCGCGCTCAGTAAGATCGGCGCGCCCCGGATCAACACCCTTTCCGAAGACACGCCTTCAGCACTTGCGGTGGGCGCGTGCTTCCCGAGCCTACCCGACTGGGTGCTGCGCGCCTACCGCTGGCGCTTTGCGCTGAAACGCGCAGTGCTCGCCGAAGCCAACGCCGTACCGGCCTTCGGTTACGGCTGGAGCTTCACGCCCCCAGACGACTGCCTCACCACCGCGCCTGAGGAGGACGCGACGGACTGGACCGTCGAGGGGCGCAGCCTGTTGACCAACCAAACGCCCCCGCTGCGGTTGCGTTACATCTCACAAATGCCCGCCGCCTCCCACTGGGACCCCGCGTTTGCCGAGGTGCTGGCGTGCCGCATCGCGCTGGAAGTGCAGCCCGAACTCGCGCCCCTGCGATCCGACGCCCAACTGCATAACGCCTACAAGCAGGCCGTCTCGCTCGCCATTCGCTCCGGCGCCATCGAACTCCCAGTGCCGAGGGCGAGAACCGCCCAGACGCTCCCTGCTTTGGACGACCCGTGGCTCAACGCCCGCCTGTAACGCCGAATGAACGAAAAGGATCCCGCCGCCTACGATCTGCTGACTTACGCCTGGGTGTTTCTGCTCAGCCTGATGGGCGGCGTGGTTGCGTTCCTGCAAAAGCTGCGGGACGGCAACGCCCGGGTGTTCAACCTCATCGAGTTCATCGGCGAACTCTGCACCTCAGCCTTCACCGGCGTCGTGACCTTTTACCTGTGCGAAAGCGCGCAGTTTCCGGCGGTGCTGACCGCCGCACTGGTGGGGATTGCGGGACACATGGGCAACCGGGGCTTGTTCCTTATCGAGAAAGTCCTCTCAAACAAACTCAAATGAACACACTGAAAATGTACGCACGCCAGCCTTCCACCTGGCTGGGACTCGCAAAACTGGGCGCGGCCTTCGGGCTGTATTCCACTGGCGTCGGGGGCGCGATCGTTACAGCCATTCTCGGAGTGTTCGGCCTGATTGATGTGGTGCGAAACGAACGAGGCCAGCAGCCGCTTGTAAAATGAAGGGCACGGACTTTAAAAAAGCCCTCGCGTTCGTCTTAAAAGCCGAGGGCGGTTACACCAACCATCCCGCCGACCGGGGCGGCCCCACAAACAAGGGCATCCTTCAGCGCGAATACGACCGGTACCGCCGCGAAAAGGGACTCTCTGGCGCCGATGTACGCGACATCCTCCACGCCGAGGTGACGGACATCTACCTGCACGACTACTGGCTCGCCGGCCGCTGCGACCGGATGCCGTGGCCGGTCAGCCTCGCGCACTTTGACGCCTGCGTGAATACGGGTGTGGCACAGGCGGCGAAGTTCCTGCAGCGCACCGTCGGCACCCGCGACGATGGCGTTATCGGTCCCCTGACCCTGGCGGCGCTCGCCTCCGCACTGGAGCACGAGTCCCCGGGAGCGCTGGCCACTCGCCTGGCCCGCCAGCGAATCCCGTTCTACCGCGCCCTCGTAAAACGCGATCCCGATCAGCGGGTGTTTCTGAGCGGATGGCTTAACAGGGTGAACAAGGTCGAGCAGATTGTGGGCATCATTTGATGTGGCAGATTCGCGGACGAGGGATCAGCCCATCCGATAGATGCTCGCATCCCGCTCGGGGTAACTTTCGTAAAAGTGTTCAAAGAGCGAGGTGCATTTCGCCTGATAAATATCCGGGGTGTAAGCGCGCGGTAATCCCGTGTCCAAAAGATCTTCTATGGCAATCTTCAGCTGGGAGCGGGCACTGGATTTCTGCTTCCAGTTCAGCACCAGCAATTCATGGAGACGCGCCAACAGTTCACGCGCGACCTTCTTGACCTCATTCCTCTCGGCATCGCTGAGTTCGGGCGCTGGGCGCGTCAGAATATCGAACACCACGAGTTCCTCCTCGCTCATGTTCTCGCGGATATGCCGGTGTTGTTCCTCTGAAAGACTCCGGGTGAGCGACAGCAGTTCCGCAAACAACTCCTCAATGTTCCGACTGCCGGAATTGTAGGATTCAATCAGTTCCTCAAACTTCTGCTGGAAGTCAGTCCGGGTTTTATTGAACCGCACCATCTTTTCGATCTGGGCGCGGATTGCTCCCTTCAGCACTTCAAGGTCGGTATTTTTCTGCTTCGATGCCGTAAACCGTTTACTCAAAGCCTCAAAGTCGATCTTCGAAAGATCTATCAAGGCCGCCGGTCGGGAGGGCATCTCCACCCCGGTGATGGACTCATCCAACAGCTTTGAAATCCCCCCCATGATTTCGGAAATGTCCGCCACCCCCGGATTCAGCTTTGTCTTAATCGCGTCTGCGATCTCAGCGAGACAGGCCACGCGTGCCGTAAATTCGAGAACCACTGGATCAGGCATCGCAGCTCCATAAAGAGTCCCCACCAACCTTTCGTGCCCGAGGAATTCGCGCCGGAGAGAATCAGGTGCAATCAAGGTATTCACGGCATCCCCGAACCCATGCAGCCGTTCGAGACTCCCGATTACCCCGTTTTCGATTCTTTCCAGATCCACTCCGCGTTTGTCACAGAATGCCGTGGCGGCCTTTACCGCCTTCCTCAATTCCTCTACGAGTTCCCCCTTGTCCTTTACCGGATTGGTCCCGCCAGTTCCGGCCCCGTAGATCGACAAAGCCTTTTCAAGCGACACCAAGACATTGGCGTAATCCACAATCACGCCGCTGTGTTTTTCCGGATAAACACGGTTCGCTCGCGCGATCGTCTGCATGAGCGTGTGATTCCGCATCGGCTTGTCCAGGTACACGGTTGAACAGCTCGGTGCATCAAAGCCTGTCAGCCACATTGCGCACACAAAGGCGATCTGCAACGGGTCACTTGGATCCTTAAACTTCTCATCCAAAGACGACTCCACCATCCGCCGTCGGTGCGGCTCAATATCCAGCCCAAGCGACGCCATCTGCGGAATCTCATTCTGTGCCGCCGATACGATGACAGCCATGTCCATGCCTTTGAGCACCCCGAGCCGTTTCTGGAGTTCAAGCACCTGCGAGGGTTCTCCCTTTTCGGGATACCTGCCTAGACGAGCTAACTCAGCTTCGACCCGCTCTGTTTCAACAGCCCAATGCTTGCGCACCTTGTCGTGCATCTTCAGAGCCGTCGCCTTGTCGATGGACACCACTATCGCCTTCCCCAAGAAACCGCGCCCCAGAAAATGCCGGACTATGTCTTTCGCCACGGTCTCCAAGCGATCCTCACGCGTGAGCAGGTGATATTGCCGACTTAACTCCCGCTGGAGGCGCTGTTCCTGCTCCGGATCCAGTTCGCTCTCCTCAATCAGAGTATAGATGTCCTCGTTCAGTTCGGGATTCACCAGTTGCAACTCGGGTGTCCGGTTCTCGTAAAACAGGGGCACGGTCGCGCCGTCCTCCACGGACTGCTGGAAGTCATAAATGGACACATACTCTCCAAAGACTTCCTTGGTCCGCTCCTCGCTGGCAATGAGTGGCGTTCCTGTGAATGCAAAGAAGAGGGCCTTGGGCAAAGCCGCGCGCATGTTCAGTGCGAGCGTGTCGTATTGGCTACGGTGCGCTTCGTCCGTCAGCACAATGACATCGCTGCGATCACACAACATTTCCGGCGTCTGAAACTTGTGGATCAGCGAAAACACATACCGGTGATTTCCCCGCAACAGCTCGCGCAAATGGCTGCCACTCGTCGCGTGGCACTCGTCCCCTTCCGCGGCGCTTACCGCTCCGGCCGCCTTGAAAGTCTTTGCCAACTGCACATCCAGCTCCACGCGGTCCGTAACCACGACAAAGGTCCAGTCGCCGGGAACCTTCCGGAGAACCTTTTGAGCAAAGAACACCATCGAAAAACTCTTCCCGCTCCCTTGAGTCTGCCAGAATACCCCGCCTCGCCCGTGCCCCGCCTTTCTCGCAGCCAACATGGACGCGATTGCGTTGTTCACTCCCAGAAACTGATGGTTCTGCCCGACAACTTTCACCACGCCGGTGCTGTGCTCCGAAAACAAAGTGAAGTTTTCCACCAGATCCAGCAGGCGCGCCCGCTCGCATGTCCCGCGGAGCATCACTTCAAGCGAGACGCGCCGGGGTTCGGTTTCGTTCTCAATCCGTTTCCACTCGAAAAAGCGCTCCCAGTTGGCAGTCAGGGAGCCCACCCTGCTGTCTGTACCATTTGAAGCAATGAGGAGGGCGTTGTACCAAAACAACGCTGGAATCTGCCGTTTGTAGTGGGTGCGGTTCTCGTCAAACGCGACCCGCGCCGCGACACTCGGCTTTTTGAGTTCAATCACCACCAATGGAAGGCCGTTCACGAACCCCACGAGGTCCGGTCGGCAGGTGTAAAGGGCACCGGTCACTGAAAACTGGTTCACCAGCAGGAAGTCGTTGTTCTCAGGAGTTTCCCAATCGATCACGCGCAGGCGTTCCTTCCGCTGGCCATCCCGATCTTTGTCCGGAACCGACACTTCAATTCCATCCTTGAGCAGCTGGTACACCTCCCGGTTTGCAGCCTCCAGGCTCATGGATGAACGGTTCCGGAGCAGTTCATCCAGGGCGTTCGCGATTCCCTCCGGAGGCAAGTCCGGGTTCAACCGAATCAACGCCTCCCTGAGTCGAGCAACCAGCACGACCTCGCCACGCGTCTCCCGTTGCAATAATCCCGAGCCGTCACTCCCCGACGCGATCGCCCAGCCCATTTCTTCGAACAACCCGATAGCAGGTAATTCGACGAGCTGTTCCTCGCTGTACGGGGTGGCGGTCATTGGTGGATGCGGAAACTTACACCCGTTTGCTCAGAGGCAGAAACGCCAGAATAACCTCCCGACGCGCCCGGAACTTGCGGCCGTCCTTGCTCACCAGCCCCATCTCGACGAGTAGATTCAAGTCCCGCTGGGCGGTTTTCGTCGTCTTGCTCCCGTATGCCTTTGCAAGCCGCGTGGTGAGTTCCGTAACCGTTGCCACATCGACCCAGTCCCTTTGCTGGCCCAAATCCAGAGCCAGATGTCTCTGTCGTGCATCTGCCTGACTGTTTTTGTTCTGAAACTTCTCGTGGACAAAATTCTGCCACGCCACATCCCACTGTTGATGCCAGATGGCCTCTAATTGCTCCCGGAGCCCGTCAACGAAGCCCTGGACCGCATACCGGATGAACGGCAGAACATCGCCGCCCGATTTGCTGGCTTGGTCCAGTTGCCGGTAGTACTCGGACCTCGTCTGGTTATAGAAATTGCTGAAAAGATGTGCCGCTGGAGAGGGGACCCCGGCCGAGAGCAGGATGTGGAATTCGAGCAACCGTGCGGTCCGGCCATTGCCGTCTCCGAAGGGATGTATCCACGCCAGATAAAGGTGAGCCAGAATCGCCTTCAAAATTGCGTACACGGTTTCGGACCCGGCAGTCGCATTTTCGGGGGTTTTGAAATCCGGCCCACCGAGCCATTCGCTTAGCCGCTGCATCAAGTAGGGGCAGTCCTCGGCAGGAGCCCCGCGGTAAACATTTCCCACTATCACGGAATGCGCCCGCAACTCGCCGGGCCTCACATCATCCTTCAGAGACATGTTCGCCAAAATCTGGCGGTTGTACCCCGTCATCACCTCAACCGATAATTCCGGCAGAGTGCCAGCAGCGAGCAGCGAAGTGATCCCATTGCAGGCCGCGATGATATTATCGACCTCCTGCTTCAAGTATTCCTTGGAAGGTGGCACTTCCAGCGTTCCCTCCACGGCCTTGAGCACATCCTCTTCGGAAAGCGTGTTTCCCTCGATCGCGGTGGTCGCTGCCGCTCCCTTCGCCAAATAAAGCTGGTGGAGTCGCTTGGCGGTCGCCGGCTGCAGAGGGACGCGGGAGATATGTTCGCACTTCGAGGCGGCTTCTCCCAGAAGCAGCCAGAGATCCGCGCCGGCCCGGCTCAAGTCGCAGCGGAAGGTGATCCAAGGATGTGACCGCTCAAATGTCCGCATAAATGTCCCGTATTTTTGAATCGCTACAATCTCCATTGAAGCCAATTACAGAAACGGAACAACCAGAATGTCGGCTTTTTTGTCCGGACTCTTGTCCCAAAAGTCGTCTGATCCCCTCATCCCCCTGTTTCCTCACGTCCCGGAGGGGGGGGCAGGAAACCCAAGGCCTCAAGCGTATCCGTCCGATTAAATCGGCCGAAAGCAGGTAAAACTATCAATCCAAGAACTGATAAGTTGACGGCCGATTTTGCTTAGACGGATGGTCGTTTTAAATCCAAATAGGACAACAGTATCTTCCGGGTTAGCGAAAGCATATCCCAGCGCATCTGCGAAGTTGTTGCTTTTGCATTTATCCAGTTTCCATGGCGGATTGGATCGGCGTAATCTTTAACAGTACGATCTATGATTTCTTTGTTGGTTCCCAACGCTTCGTGCATGGCCTGCCAGCCTCCGTCTTTAGTGTCGGAGCTAAAAGAATGTTGTATGCTTTCTATGTAAGCGGTACGCCAAGCCCCCCTTGACGTCAGCGGATTTTCTCTCGCCGTTTACGCCGCCGCGGCAATCGGCCGCACCTGCGCTGCTGCAGCCCAAGCTCCGGGCGTCAGTTCCCCAA
>JBIKSY010000213.1:0-6961 GCA_044348365.1 Chthoniobacteraceae bacterium | reverse complement strand
GGGAGGAGCTCCACAGCGCGTCATGCTGTGCGGCAATGGCGCACAGACCCCGCTGATGACCGAGTTTTGGGAGGAAAAACTCGGGCTACCCGTGGAGCTGTTCAACCCACTGCGCTGCGTCGGTGCCTCCAAATCCACAAGTCTTGCAAGCCTCGCCCTTTCTGCAGCGCAACTTGGCGAGCACGTCGGCCTCGCACTCCAAGGACTCTTCCAATGTCCGGTTTCAGTCAATCTCCTGCCGCCGGCTTTGCGCAGAAAATCCAAGCTTGGCCAGGTGGCGCTCGTCATCGGCCTGACCGCTGCCTGCATCACCGCCCCCTTGCTGGCTTGGGCTATTCACCTTCGCCAAGATTCAGAGTGGGCGGCCAAGCAGACCGACCTGCTCGAGCCTAAGATCGCAAAAATTCAAGCATCGGCCGCAGAGCTGAAGGTACTCCAAAAGGAAATTGACGAAACCCTGAGGGGGACAAAACCGCTCGAGCAGGCGGTTTATGAGCGCGGCTTCTGGGTCACTTTGCTGGATCAGATCCATGCCTGCCTGCCCAAAGAACTGGTTTGGGTCACCAGCTTCGATTTGGAACCTTCCCCAGAGAAAAAAGAGGACGAAGGTGGGGTTGCCCCAAAACCGGGCCCCGCTGCATCCCAAAACCAACCAGCGAAACGGACGTCCGTCCGCTATCTGTTGAAGGGTTTTTATCTGGAAAATCCCCTTGGCCCCAGGGTCGTGGACGCCTTTGGGGATTCGCTGAAAAAACAGAGCCTGCTCGTTGCCAACTATTGGGCGGCGAAGGAGGGTCTTTCCGCCTTGGGGGCGGCCCCGGTGAAAGAGGCTCGGGAAAAGGCGGAAGCCGCTCTGGATGCGGCTTCAGAAGAGCTTAAAAAGGCGGGACTACCGCCCCATCCCATCGCTTACACGCTTGCCCCGGTTCAGGAATGGATTCGAACTGACAAACAGACGCCCACGGAGTGGGCTCAGGATTTTGCCATCCCGCTGGAACTGTCCGGACCCCCGGCAAAAAGCCCTGTTTTGACGCCATGAACCTCTCAGCCAAAGAGTATCGGGGAATCATTGCGGCTTCGGCCTTTGCCTTTCTGAGCATCGGTGGTGGAGGTGCATTTCTGTGGCAGGCCACGGCAAACCACGCCGCTGCGAAGCTGAAATTGGAGAATCGTATCAAGGAATTCAACCGTCTCCGTGGCGGCACTCCGGCGCCTACCGAGGAAAGCAGGCTGCAACTGGGGGAACAGAAAAAAAGCTCCTCCGTGAGCGCCCAAAAACTGCACGCCGCGTTAAGCGCGATGAACATCCCGCTGGAAAAAATCCAGCCGCAGGACTTCCAGACGGCGCTCAATACAAGGACCCAGAATTTCGCCACAAAGGCAGCCAAAAGCAGGATTCAAATCCTGCCCAAGGGAGCAAGGGATTCGGACCCCTTCTCGATGGACTTCGACGAGTTCATCAAAAGAGTTCCTTCTGAAGACAAGGTTTCCTCAGTTTACCGGCAACTGACCGCGGCTGACCGCTTACTAAACACCCTATTAGACAGCAAACCCCTGTCATTGGTAGGATTTAAGATCGACCGCACTGAGGAGCTCAAAGATGCAAGCCCGGAGGTCAAGCCGGCAAAGCCCAACCAACCCCAGCCGCCCCCGCCCGTGTTGAGCGCGCTGAGTTTTGATCTCAAATTCACCGCAAGTCCTGACAGCCTGCGTGACTTTCTGAACGCCTTGACCCGGGATAAACAGGCGTTTTTCGTGGTGCGTCGAATCAAGGTCAACACGCTGTCAAGGGAGGGAGTGCCGATGTTGGCGCCCAGCAAGGCGATCGCTGCTGTCCCCGCGGAACCCGCGCTTTCCGGGCAACCTCCGGCGGCTCCGGTCGCCCAGTACATTCTTGGGGACGAACATGTGGAGGTAGAGATGCGGGTGGACCTGCTGTCGGTACTCCCAGCGCCCGTGCCCCCCCCAGCTGCATCAGGGAAGTCTGCCAAACCTCCCACAAAGGAGGGGACCAAACAGCCATGAGCTTCTTCAAAACCAACGCGCACTGGCTGGTGCTTTCTGCGGCGGCGGCAGCCTCCCTTGGAGGCACCTACTTGCTGTTTCAGGACGAACTGGAGCTTCCCGACCGGCGGAGCAAGCTGCTCCCTCAGGAGATCAGGTCCGCCAAGCTTCCCCCGCTTGACTTGTCGGCACATACGAAAGCTCTGGCAAATCTGAACTCTCCTGGCCAGTGGGCGATCACCTACCCAACCCCGCTATTCGTGTCGGAGCCGTACCTCTTGGAGTCAGATGGTCCACGTCGCCCAAAGGAAGGAAGCATGCACAGGCACAGCGCCTTGGAGCAGCCGATTCCAAACCAATGGTTTCTTGACAACAAGCTACCCCTGCGGACCCCGAACGTGGCAACGGACGATACGGATGGTGACGGCTTTACAAACGAGGACGAGTGGTGGTGGGGCACGGATCCAAACGAAGCCGGGCAGCACCCGCCTCTGGTCTCGAGGCTGACCTTTTTACCCCAAAAACCGGCCCCCAACCGGATAGAATTTGTTTCATACGAAGGAAACCCGGAAAAACCCGACGCAGAACCGTTTCTACGAATCAACCTGATCTGGGTGGATGCACCCGCCTTCCGAGTCACCTTTCTCGACGCCACCCTGGTGGATCAGGCGAAGCCTAACCAGCAGTCCTCCTACAAACTTCGCTTGCGCCGGGATGACCTTCCAAACAGCGAACCCTTTGAGGTGAAGGTCTCCGATGTGCTCCCGGGCACGAGCATCAAGGTCCTTGGCTGGACGCCGGGCATTGACGGGAAACCCAGTGGACTTGCGCTCAAGAACCTCGATGGAGACCGCAACCCGACGGCCAATGCCTCCATTGGGGGCCCTCCTGCTGCTCTTCCTCGCGACCAGCGTCAAAAAAAATTCAAGCTCCGGGTGGGCGAATCCATTCCCGGCACCCAGATCAAGCTGCTCAGATTCGAGCCGCGTCGCGAAAAGATAGAGGGTGTGAGCGCAACCAAGGACAAGTCGGTGCTTTACTTGAAGGAGGAAAAGGCTGACTCCACTCGCGAACTTCCTGCCGTATACAATGGGGAACGGGGTGAGAACACGGCTAACTTTGCCGACCAAAAAATCATCTTCAAGCAGGACGAACCTCAGGCCAAGGCACCTTTCACGGTCAAACTAGCGGAGCCCATCCAACTTGCCGACGGCGGCACCTTTACAATTGAAACCCTTGGGACAAACAGTGCCGACCTCGTGACAACTTCGGGTCCAAATCAAGGTAGAAAGTGGCGCGTCTCCGAAACGCGTAGTCAGCTGCTCGACTCCAAGGGCAGCGAACTCAGTGTGCGGCCTGAACCTCCGCATTGGACTCCTCCGCCCCCCCCCGCCGCAAAATGAATCCCAACCCCCGACTGACTTTGACCCTCGCCCTTTCCGCGACCACCCTCGGGGCCGGGCTATGGTGCGCGCTGTCCTTGAACCTGCAGGCGGCCAAGGCGCCACTGCCCACGTTCCCGAACGCGGCACCTGCTGCGGGTGCCCCTCCGGCGGACGTTTTGGAGATGAGTCAAAAAGAGGTGCAGCGTCGGGAAATGGCCCGCCTGAGGGCCGTAGAACAGCTCAAACTTGCCCGGGCACGGATGTCCATCAAGGACTACCAGCCGGCCGTAAAGCATTACCTTGAGGCCCTCAAGGACCTGCCGGAGTCCCGCAACAACGTTCGAGAGCGGTCTGAAGCAATGTCCGGTTTCCGTGACGCCTCCTTTGAACTGGCCAACAGACTCAAGGCTGAGGGCCGGACTTACACAAAGCAGTTTGAGGATGGAAAATGGAAGCCCGCCCCGGGCCGTGAGTGGGACAGCGCTCAAGACGTATTGCTCACCCTCCTCGAAAGAGAGCCGGAGAACCGGACCGCGAAGCGGGAGCTCGAAAGACTGGAAGACCCCCGTTACACAAAACGGGCGCTGACCCCCTATTTTGTTGCCGACAGGAAACAAATAGAACGGCTTTTGCAAGAGTCGCGTGACCTCCACGACATCGGAAAATTCGATCTGGCGATCAAACGCGCAGACCAGGTTCTGGACATCGACCCCTACAACAAGGCCGCCCGCAAAGAGCAGCAGAGAAACAACGAGGAAATCATCCGGTACGGCGAGGAAGCCTACGACGAGGCTCGTTCGCGGGCGATCCGGAACGTACAGAAGGCATGGGCGAGTCCGGTCAAACGCTACGGCACCGTATCCACTGGTACAACGGCGCCCCAGCAGATGGAGGAAAGCGGCGTGGAACGTCTACGCAAGAAAGTGGCGACCCTCGTGATTCCGGAAGTTGAGTTCCGCGACATGACCCTCACCGAAGTGGCCGCGATTTTGACCGAGGAATCCAAGAACGCCGATCGCAGCAACGATCCGCAGAAGGGGGTGACGATTTTGGTCAACATTCCCAACCTGCCGCGCGCAGGCGGAGCCGCTCCTGGAGGGAAATTGGATGACTTGGCCGCCCCAAGCGCCGGTGGTGGCGCAGTCATGCCCACGGTTACGCTTCCAAAGATCCCGAACTTTACGCTCGCCCGAATCCTGGACTATGTGACCGAGCAATCGGGCACGACAAAATGGACGGTCAAAAAAGATTCGATTGAGATCGTGCCGAAAACAGCTCAGACCGACACCCTCATTTTGAGGACCTGGACGGTCTCCCCCTTTATTTTCAGCAGTACGGCTCCAAAAGTGGACGCAGAGCTGAGCTCCACCGGACTGGGTGGGCTCGGTCTGGGTGGAGCAGGAGCAAGCGGCGCACCCAAACCAAACAACTCGCGGAGGGTGGATGCCAAGGAATACCTAGCCGGTCAGAACGTGAGCTTTGCAGCGCCGAACTCAACGGCCACGTACAATCCACGCACCAAGTCGCTCACCGTTTACAACACGGCCGAGATGCTCGAACTCGTCGACCAACTGGTGGCTGATGGGGCGGACAGCAGCCCGGTACAGGTCGAAATTCAGGCGCGCTTTGTGGAGTTTACCCAGCAAAACCTCAAGGAACTCTCCTTTGACTGGCTGATGGGTCAGGCCAACCTGCCCGGCACCCAAAACGTTTTTGCGGGTGGCGGTACGACAGGTTCCCAGAGACCTTCCCTCAACTCTTCGGACTATCCGTTCACCATTCCCTCCAATGGTGCCTTCCCCAACGGAGGCAACCCAGTCGGTGTGTACCCTGTCACGGGGGGCAACCGTTCCGGCAAGCTGGCCCTGAGCTCCAGCGCCATCGATGCGCTTCTCGCGGGTGCCACCGGCGGCGGCGGTCTGGCCGGCCCGGCCGCCCTCTCCATTGCAGGGGCCTTTACCGATCCCCAATTCCAAATGGTTGTACGAGCCATGAACCAGTCCAAGGCGATCGACTTGCTTTCCAGTCCCAGCATCGTCGCTCGCAATCAGGAAGAGGCGAACATCGACATCGTCCGTGAGTTTATGTACCCCACCGCCTTCACCCCGCCCCAGATCGGCGGTGCTGCGGGAGGCGCTGCGCCCGCTGCGGCGGGAGCTGCGGCAAACGCTGCATCTGCGGCAAGCATCCCGGTCACACCGACAACCCCCTCGGACTTCCTAAAGCGCGACACAGGAGTCAAGCTGAAGGTTAACCCGACGATCCAGCCGGACCGCTACTCGGTGGACTTGGATCTGCGACCTGAAGTCATCGAATTCGAGGGTTTCATCAACTACGGAAGCCCGATCCAGACGGTGGCCACACAGAGTGCGATCACCACGGCCGTGGGCGGCATCGCCTCTACCCCGAAGGCCGTCACCCTCACGGACAACGTCATCAACCAGCCCATCTTTGCGGTGCGCCGCATTCAGACCAACGTGACCCTGCTCGACGGGGAAACCATCGCCCTGGGCGGCCTGATCCGCGAGGACGTCCAAAAGGTGGACGACAAGGTTCCAGTGCTTGGCGACATCCCGCTTCTAGGTCGTCTGTTCCGCTCAAAGGTAGATCAGCACATCAAAAAGAATCTCACTATTTTTGTAACTGCGCGCATCATCGATGCCGCGGGGCAGCCGATCAAGACCAACAAGGCGGAGCAGGAACCCCCGGAGGAAGTTCCAGCGCTCACTCTGCCCCGCTAATGTCTCAGCCATGCCTGTGCTGGGAGTCACTGGAGGGGCCGCCTGCGGCAAGTCTTCCTTTGTCGCAGCCCTGCTTCCGCTGCTTCCCGGAGCCCGGTCTTTTAGCGCGGACGCAGCCGTGAGCCAACTCGCGGAGCAAGACGCGGAGGTTAGAGGCGAACTCAAGACCCTGCTGGGCGGCGCCGCGTTTACCCCAGAGGGCCTGTACAACCGTCCCTTCGTGCGGGAACTCGTCTTTGCAGACGCCTCCCTGCGCGCTGGTTTGGACGCCATATTTCACCCACGCGTACGCGCGCTTTGGAGCGCCCAGGCCGAACAGGCGCGCCGGTCCGAGCGCTGGTTGCTCGCTGAGATTCCCCTGCTCTACGAGACGGGTGGGGAAGTTTTATGCGACCGCACTGCCACCGTCGCCTGCTCCCCGCAGGTTCAGTGGCACCGTCTTACCGCGGTCCGGGGGCTCTCTGAAGTGATTGCTTCGCAAATCAGAGTTGCTCAAAGCAGTCTTGAGGAGAAAAGTAGCAGAGCTGATCATCTTATCTGGAATGACTTCCCCTTCCTCTGCCTCCAACGCCAGGCCGGACTCTGTGCCGCCTGGCTCCTCCACACCCGCGTCTAGCCCCGCCACCGACGCCGGCCCTGACTCCACGGGACTGCCGCCACCTCCAGAACATCCTCCGGCCAAGCTTGATATCGACGAACTGCACGAGCTGACCAGCCAGGAACTCGCCTCCTACGCCCAACGGCTGGGGATCCGCTTCCACGCAGACAAGTCCAGGCACCACCTGGTTTTTGAGATCTGTCGTTTCTGCGCCGACCGCGGTACCGAACTGA
>JBIKSY010000211.1:0-6977 GCA_044348365.1 Chthoniobacteraceae bacterium | reverse complement strand
TACGGCTACATAGACCGGGCGAACATGCCTGACCTGCTCATGCAGTTCGACATGTCCAACCCCGACCAACCGAACACAAAACGCACCTCGACGATCGTCCCCCAACAGGCCCTTTTCTTGATGAACAGTCCCTTCGTTGCCAACATCGTGCAACGGATCGTCGCCAGGCCCGAAGTGATACAGGCGGTTTCCGTCGAACGGAGTACGGATGCGGGGATTAACGCCATCTTCAGGATCGTCCTGCAGCGTCTTCCCACCCCAGTTGAGCGCCAGTTGGCCACCAGGTTCCTCGTGGAGGAAGCCAAACAGCAACAGGGGGTCCGCGAGGAAACTGCGTCCATCAACAAGGAGGCTGCCAAGCGCGCCGAAAGCCGGATCAAGGGCCAACAGAACAACAACGGCGCGAAGAAGGCGGTGCTCAATGACACGGAACTCGCCGGAGAACAGGTCACCCTAGCCAAAAGCGCAAACACCATCAGCAACGTCACAAACGCCTCCGAAATGCGGGTGGGCTGGACCGTTTCAGGTGCGGGGATCCCGGCCGACACGGTGATCACGGCGATTACAGGCAACACCCTCACCCTGAGCAAGAAGGCGACCATCTCTGCCAAGGATGCAAAACTACGGGCGGCGGACATCGTGCAGCGCGTCACCTTTTCCCCATGGGAAACGTTGGTGCAGGCGATCCTCTTTTCTAACGAGGCCGCCTACGTGAATTAGTCGCTCTTAAATATCCGCTCGGATGCCCCTTTTGAGGGTGGCCAGAGCGTGTTTCACCGCCCTGCAGGGTTGCCACTCCTTGCAGGGCGGTTCACATTTAGGGCACTCTCTAAAGACCCATGCGCGTCACTCTGTTTGTCCCCTGTTTCATCGATTCCCTGTATCCAAACGTAGGCATGTCCATGGTGCGCATTTTGGAACGCTTGGGCCATACCGTCGAGTTCCCGGAAGACCAGACCTGCTGCGGACAGCCACCGTTTAACTCCGGCTACTGGGAAGAAGCCCGTTCCGTCGCCCGCAAACAACTCGCTGTTTTCCAAAACGCCGAAATTATCCTTTCCGGTTCCGGTTCCTGCGGGGCGATGTTCAAGGTTTTCTACCCGGAACTTTTCCACGGCCTCCCCGAGGAGGCCGCTGCCAAGGCGCACGCAGCCAAGACGTGGGAGTTTTCAGAATTTTTAGTCAACAAACTCGGCATCAAGGACTTAGGCGCGCGATTTGAGGGGCGGGCGACTTTCCATGACGGCTGCCACGGTTTGCGCGAACTGGGCACGAAACAGGCCCCGCGCGAGCTCCTCCAACACGTCAAAGGCTTGGAGTTGGTGGAAATGGGGGAGGCGGAGACCTGCTGCGGCTTCGGCGGCACCTTTGCAGTGAAGTACCCCCAGATTTCCACAGCGATGGCCGAGGTCAAATGCAACTCCATCCGTGAAACGCAGGCCGACTATGTGATCAGCAACGACTCCAGTTGCCTGATGCAAATCGGCGGCTGGCTCAACCGAAACGTCGGCTCCGTTAAATGCCTCCACCTCGCCGAGGTTCTCGCCAGCCGCTAATCCAACTCCCCTTCCCCATTCTCATCCGCTTATGAGCACCTTGGCCGAGGCCCCGCGAGACCAGTTCCAAACAGACGCCAACCGGACCGCCACAGACGACGTACGCCGTCTGGCCGTACGGCGCGCGCTCTCCAACTACCAGACCGCCCGCAACCGCACGGGGGCGACGTTCACCGACTGGAAGAGCGCCCGTTCCGCCGCGGCAACCATCAAGCACGAGGCGGTCAACCACCTCGACAAGTACCTGGAAGAGTTCGAACGCAAGTTCACCGCCCGTGGCGGCAAGGTCTTCTGGGCGAGCAACAGCGAGCAGGCCAGGGATTACATTCTTGAATTGGCAGCCGCCCGTGGGGTGCGTTCCATCGTCAAATCCAAGGCGATGACCGGGGAGGAAATCCACCTGAATCCAGCCCTTCTCGCCGCCGGTTACGGCGTGGTCGAAAGCGATTTGGGCGAGTACATCCAGCAGCTAAAGGGCGAGGCCCCCTACCACTTTGTTTTCCCGTGCATGCACCTGCGCCGGGACGAAATCAGCGACCTGTTCGAAAAGGAACTGGGCACCGCCAAGACCGACAACCCCGAGGAGCTCACCATGATTGCGCGCCGCGTCCTGCGCCGCGCCTACATCGACGCGGACATGGGTATCTCAGGCGGAAACTTCATCGTCGCGGACACCGGGATGATTTCCATCACCGAAAACGAGGGAAACGCACGGCTCACGGTGGGCATTCCAAAGATCCATGTGGCCCTCATCGGCATCGAAAAAGTGGTTCCCTGCCTCGGCGACCTGGCCCTCCTCCTGCCGATGCTCGCCACGGCCGGAACCGGCCAGCACCTGACCGGCTACAACTCGATGTACGGCGGCCCCCGACAACCGGGTGAAACCGACGGCCCCGAGGAATTCCACGTCGTTCTTCTGGACAACCACCGCACCCGCCTTCTGGCCGATCCCGAGCAGCGCGACGCCCTCCACTGCATCCGCTGCGGCGCCTGCCTCAACGTGTGCCCCATTTTTAAGAACATCGGCGGCCACACCTACGGCACGACCTACCAAGGACCAATCGGCTCGGTGATCACTCCGCATTTCCGCGGCCTCCAGGACTGGAAGCACCTCTCCGGCGCCTCCTCCTTGTGCGGCGCCTGTACGGAGACCTGCCCGGTAGGTATCGACATCCACCACCACCTTCTCCGCAACCGCCGAAACGCGGCGCAGGAAAAACCTGCCCCCGGAGAGAGTCTGGTTTGGAAGATGTTCGCCTTCCTCATGCGCCGGCCCGCTCTTTACAAGTTCGCCTCCAGATTCGCCCCGTTGGGCTCGATGCTCCATCCGCTCATCGAGCGCACCGCACTCGACCCGGTAAGGGCTTGGACAGACACCCGGGACTTTCCCACGGCACCGCTCCGCTCCTTCCGCGCGCGGTTCAAGGCACACCAAGCGCAAAAGGCCGCCGCAATCACGCAGAATGGAGGATCCAAGTGAATTTCACCACCGGAGACCGCGAAGCGATCTTAGGCCGTGTACGCGAAGCGCTCCGCGTCCCGGCCCCGCTCAAACATCCCGCCGAACGTTCCGCCGGCGGGGAGCCCACCACCGCGCATTTCCGCGAATGGCTTCCCCCTGTAGGCCCGAGTCTGGACGAGAAGTTCGCCCTGTTTGCAAAGCTGAGCGAAACCCTCCGCTCCGAGTTGATCGTCTGCGCAGACCTCGCCCAGGCGTCCGCCGAGATCGCTTCGCTTGCTAGTGCCGAATCCTGGAAGACCATCGCGCTTCACCGGGGCGGCCTTTTGGACAAACTCGCCCCGCTACTACCCACTGGGCTTGCACAACTCTGCGTGGACGGCGGCTACGACAAAAACGCGCTGGAAGCGTGCGACGCGGGGATCACCGAGTGCGAACTGCTTGTCGCGCAGACCGGCTCCGTGTGTGTCACCAGTGACAACTCCGGAGGCCGGGTCCTGAGCGTGCTGCCCCCCCACCACATCGTCGTCGCGCGCCAGAGCCAGCTGGTTACCGATCTGACGGAGGCCTACGAGAGCCTAGCAGCGAAATACCGTACGAACTATCCGAGCATGATCTCCTTCATCACGGGCCCGAGCCGCACGGGCGACATCGAACGGATTCTGGTCCTCGGAGCCCACGGCCCCAAGCGCCTGACGATCCTCCTGCTTCCGTAAGACAGAGGACCACAATGCACTCCTACTCCTTGGCCTAAGGATCCTTTTCCTAGTTGCATCTCCTCCCTGAACCAATGAAACCTCCCGCACTCCTTCCAATTCTCAGCGCCTCCATCGCCTGCCTCCTCCTGACCCCAAGCCTCCGTGCGGAACCCGTCTGGGCGACATCGCCCAAGGGGGCCGAGCGCAACAGCGGCACCTTCACCAAGGAATTCGAGGTGGCCGGCCCCGTGAAGTCCGCCTCGTTGCGGGTGGCCGCCAGCCGCTCCGGCAACGTCAAACTCAACGGGGAGCCTCTGGGCTCCGCTCCCGCTAGGTTTGACCTCACCGCCGCAATCAAGCCCGGAAAAAACGTCCTTTCCATCGACGCTTCCGAAAACAAAACCGCACCCCGGATCGTGGCGCAACTGCTCATCGAACTGGCCAACGGCTCCAAACAAACAGTCGAGACTGGCGAGGGCTGGGTGTTCACTTCAGGCGGCAAGGCTCCTTTCGGTCCCGCGCCCGCCGCGGTTGCCGGCAAATACGAGGCGAACAACGATGTCCTCAGCCTCTTTCCCCCAGTGGTGACTCTTCCCGCGGACATCGCCGTGCCCCCGGACTTCAAGGTTGAATTGCTACACCGTGTCCCGAAACTGGAGGAAGGTTCCTGGGTTTCGCTGGCAGTCGACCCCAAAGGACGCCTCATCTGCGGCGACCAGTACGGCCACCTCTACCGAGTGACTCCGGCCCCGCTGGGCGCATCAGACTCCGAGACGCAAACCAAGGTGGAGCGGCTTAAAACCCCGCTGAAGGGAGCGCATGGCCTCTTGTTCGCCTTCGACTCCCTCTACGCCATGGTCGGCGAGGGAACCGACCGAGGGCTCCACCGTCTCACGGACACCGATGGCGACGACCAGTTCGACAAGGACGACTTTATCCTGCCTCTCGATGGCTCCGGCGAACACGGTCCGCACAGCCTCGCCCTTTCTCCGGACGGCAAACGCATTTACCTAAACTGCGGCAACCACACCAAGCCGCCTGCAACCATCGACCGCGTGCGCGGCGCCAAAGCCTGGGCCGAGGACCACCTGCTCCCCCGCCTCTGGGATGCCAACGGTCACGCAAAGGGCATCCTGGCTCCGGGCGGGTACATTGCCTCGATCAATCCCGAAGGGAAGGATCTGGAAATGTTCTGCTACGGCTACCGCAACCAGTTCGACTTCGCCTTCAACCTTAACGGCGATATCTTCTCCTACGACGCGGACATGGAGTGGGATATCGGCTCGCCTTGGTACCGGCCCACGCGCATCAACCAGTCCCCCAGCGGCGGTGAATTCGGCTGGCGCAGCGGCGCGGGCAAGTGGCCGGCTTATTACGCAGACAGCCTACCTGCAACCATCAACATCGGTCCCGGAAGCCCCACCGGCACAACCTTCGGAACAGGCGCGAAATTTCCAGCCCGGTACCAGACCGCGTTTTTTGCCAACGACTGGACCTACGGGACCATGTACGCAATCCTCCTCAAACCCGAAGGCGCTGGCTACAAGGCCGAGAAAACCGAGTTTGTTTCTGGCAAGCCGCTGTCGGTGACCGATGTCCTAATCCACCCCAAAGATGGCGCCCTCTACTTTGCCGTGGGCGGCCGACGCAACCAGTCGGCCCTCTACCGGGTCACCTACACCGGCAAGGAATCCACGGCAGCGGTCCAGCCTGACGTACTCCCCGAAGAGGCGGTGCTTCGCCGGGAAATGGAGGCCCTCCATGTAGACGGTGCCGGCCCCGACTCGGTCGCGAAGGCCTGGCCCCACCTCTCTAGCAAAGACCGCTTTCTCCGCTTCGCGGCGCGGGTCGCAGTGGAAAAGCAGCCGGCCGCCTCGTGGGCGGATAAGGCGCTCGCCGAGAAGGATCCTCAAACCGCAATCGAGGCACTCATCGCCCTCGCCCGCGTCGGGGACGCCTCCCTGCAGCCTAGGCTCTTTGAGTCCCTAGCCCGGCTGGATTACAAGGCCACCAGCCCGGAACTCCGCCTTCCTCTGCTGCGCGCCTGGCAACTGGCTTTTACACGGATGGGCAAACCGTCCGCGAAGGTATGCGCGAGCCTCGCCAGGAAACTCGACCCGCTCTTTCCACAGAAAAACGCGGAGGAAAACCAGGAACTGCTCCAGATTCTTGTCTTCCTAGACTCGCCGACGGCGGTCTCCAAGGCGGTAGCCCTTATGCAAACCCTGGGGGACGACCACGAGGACCTCGCCGCCGACACACTTTTGGAGCGCAACGGCAACTATGCAGTGGCCTTCCGTGCAGCACAGGGAAGCCGACCCAACAAGGGCCAGATCGCACTCGCCTACACCCTGCGCAATGCAAAGGTGGGCTGGACCCCGGAACTGCACCGCACCTTTTTCAGTTGGTTCCCCCAGACGACCCAATGGAAGGGCGGCAACAGTTTCGCCAAGTTCCTGATCAACATCCGCAACGACGCCCTCGAAAACGTGGACGATCCCGCGCAGCGTACCGCCCTCGAAGAGCTCTCCAAGAAAGAGGCCCCGAAGCCCACCGACTTGGTACTACCCCGGGGCCCCGGACGCGCCTACTCGGTGGATGAAGTCGTCGCTCTGGCCAAGGACGGGCTCCGCGGGCGCAACTTCGAGCACGGCAAGGCCATGTACGCCACCACCCAATGCGCAACCTGCCACCACTTTGGCACCGAGGGCGGTAACATCGGCCCCGACCTGACGGGGGCAGGCAGCCGTTACAGTGTCCGCGACCTGGCGGAAAGCATCTTGGAGCCCTCAAAGGTTATCAGCGACCAGTACGCCTTTCAGGAAATCACAAGGCGCGATGGTTCTGTGGTCGTCGGGCGGGTGATTGGCGAACAAAAGGGGAACTTCCTCGTGATGACGAATCCCTTCACCCCCGACGCAACGGCACATGTGCCCGTTGCCGAGGTGACAAAGCGCGCCGACTACGCCATTTCGCCGATGCCTCCGGGACTGGTCAACATGCTCGGTCAGGACGAGCTACTCGATCTGTTTGCCTATCTGCTCAGCGGCGGCAACCCGAAGGACAAGGCGTTCGCGTCCAACTAGCGAACGCCTATACGTTGTTCGCCACCGCCGAATCTCTCGACCGTTGCCCCGGGGGTAACATCCGGTGACCACCCTCCAGCGGGTGAAGTCCGAGCAGATGCCCCCCAGCTCCTTTGCACTTCCGTCGCTGGCCCGTCACAAACGGTTGAAAGTAGTTGCGCGGGCAAAACAGCCAGAG
>JBIKSY010000042.1:0-22419 GCA_044348365.1 Chthoniobacteraceae bacterium | reverse complement strand
CCTTTTCCAGAAGGTCGAGGGTGTCCAGCGGGAGCATCCCCCGGTCCCATTTGGAGCCCTTGAAGGTGGAGTAGGCACCGCGTTCTTCGGCCAGCTTCGCCGAGGCGCAGTAGGAGTAGAAGGCGACGGCCTCGATCATCTCATCGTTGAAATCAACGGCTTCGAACGAGTCAAACGGGATGCCCTTCATGTAAAGGGCGTCCTGCAAGCCCATCACCCCCAGGCCGACCGGACGGTGGCGCATGTTGGCACGCTCGGCGGCTTCGACAGGGTAGAAGTTGATGTCGATGACGTTGTCGAGCATCCGCATGAGCAGTTCCACGGTGTGGCGCAGCTTCGGGTGGTCGATGGCTCCTTCCGGGGTCAGGTGGGAGGAGAGGTTGACCGACGCCAGATTGCAAACCGCCACTTCCTCAGTGGAGGTGTTGAGCGTGATCTCGGTGCAGAGGTTCGAGTTGTGGATCACCCCGACATGGTCTTGGGGGGAGCGCACGTTGCAGGGGTCCTTGAAGGTCAACCAGGGGTGGCCTGTTTCAAAGAGCGTTTCGAGCATGCGCTTCCAAAGCTGCAGCACCCGCACCTTGCGGCCGTAGATGCGGCCTTCGTCCGCCATCTGTTCGTACTCGACGTAGCGTTTTTCAAATGCCGCGCCGTGGAGTTCCGGCAGGTCGGAGACCTCGTTGGTGCGGAATAGCGTCCAGGTGGCCTCCTTGCTGAGGCGCCCGTCGGAGATGTCCTTGAGGCGTTTCATGAACAGGTCCGGAATCCACTGGGCCGTGTTCATGTTGTGGGTGCGCCGGCGGTCGTCTCCGGTTTCCTTGCGCAAATCGAGGAAATCCTCGATGTCGGCGTGCCAGAGTTCGAGGTAACTGCAGAGGGCGCCCGGGCGCTTCCCTCCCTGATTTACAGCGATGGCGATGTCATTGGAGACCTTCAGAAAGGGCACGACACCGCTGGATTCCCCGTTGGTGCCGTGGATGTGCGCACCGGTGCCGCGGACGGCGGTCCAGGAGCAGCCCAGGCCGCCCGCCCATTTGGAGAGGTGGGCAAAACGGTTCCACGTTTCGGTGATCTCCTCGATGGAGTCGCCGCAGTACAGCAGGTAGCAGCTGGAGAGTTGGCTTTTGACGGTGCCCGAGTTGAAGAGGGTCGGGGTGGAGGAACAGGCCTTGCGCGTCTTGTAGAGGGAGTAGAACTCCGCGGCACGGGCCTCCTTGTCGGACTCGAGGAGCGAGAGGCCCATGGCCACGCGCATCCAGAAGATCTGGGGCGACTCGAGGCGGAGCTTCTGACCGGTGGTGGTGTCCCGCCGGTTAATCAGGTAGCGGTCGTACAGGGTCTGGATGCCGAGGAAGTCAAACTGGAGGTCGGCGAAGGGGTCCAGGGCGTCTGCAAGCTTGCGCAGGTCAAAGGCGGCCAGGCGCGGGTCGAGACGGCCCAGTTCAATGCCGAGGGGGATGTAGGCCAGAAAGGCCTTCCTGTGTGCATCCTTGAGGGCCTGAGGGCCGTCGGTGATCTTCCAGGGCAGGGTCTCCTCGTAGATGTAGGTCAGAAGGATGCGGCCGGCGACAAAGCGTGTGTCGGCTTCCAGTTCGAGGAGTTCCTTGGAGTTGAGGATGATCGTTTCCCGCCGCTCCGATGCGGAAAGGGAAAGCGAGGTCGAACGGAGCAGGCGGCTGATGAGGACGCTCTCGGAGATGTCTAGCTTCAGGCCAATGAGTGCGAAGGAGACGCGCGCCCTTATGTCCGTGAGTTGTTCGTGCGAGGCAAGTTCGAGCTGCTCGGTTTCATCCTGGTAGGACTGGTCGCGGGTGAACTCACGCATCGCGGCCCGTTTGGCGCGGTACTTGCCGTAGGCGAGTGCCACTCGGCTGTGGCCCAGTTCGAGGAGCATGTCCTCGACCATGTCTTGAATCTGTTCGATGTGGACAAACAGCGGACTCTCCTTGCGCACCCTGAATTCAATCTCCGCCCGCACTTGGCGGCCGACGGATTCATCCACCTGCACGGAGGCGCAGGCCGCGGCAACAGCGCGCTCAATCTTGTGCCCCAGCCAGGGCACAATGTGCGGTTTTTGTTGGAGCGACTGAGGCGTGTCGCGACGGATCACCCGAGGAAAATCGGCTGAGTCGGAGGGGATGGCCGCTAAATGGGCATCCGTGGGTTCGGCGTGCAAAGTGAAAACAGAGGACATTGGAGACGGAGGCGGGAGTGCGACTGGCGAGGCGGGAAAGGGGCGGGAAAGGAGGCTGTAATGCGCGGGGCGAAAGGCGAACCGGGGGGAACTGGCGAAGCGACCGGGGAGAGCCGGATCTAGAGGCGGGTCAGATCAAGTCGTCTTCGTTGGAATTCCGGACGCTGCCGCTGGTCTGGTACTCCGTGACGCGGGTTTCGAAGAAGTTTTTCTCTTTTTTGAGGAAGATGACCTCGTCGAGCCAGCCGAAGGGGTTGTTGCGTACGCGGGAGAGGACGGGCAGGCCTAAACTGCTCAGGCGGCGGTCAGCGTTGTATTCAACGTAGTCGAGGAACTCCTGCTGGCGCATTCCGACGATGTCCTCGGGGAGACAGTCGCAGACGAATTCCTTTTCCAGTTCGACGCCTTCGCGCATGAACTCAACGAGTTCGGCGCGGAATGCCTCGGTCCAAATGTCGGGGTTTTCGTTGATCAACTCCGTGAGGATGTAGCGGCCCAGAGCGATGTGGTTGGATTCGTCGCGCAGGGTGTACTGGAACATCTGCCCGATGCCGGTCATCTTATTCTGGCGGTGCAGGGAGAGGACCATGGCAAAGAGGGCGTAAAACTGGGTGCCCTCCATGACCTGGGTGATGGCAAAAAGCGCCTTGGCAAAGGCCTGCTTGTTGACGGTCTGGGTCAGGTCGATGCCCATCTTAAGGATCGGCATGTGCCTGGTGATGAAGGCGTTTTTCTTGCGGATGGACGGGATGTCCTGGAACTTCGCAGTCACCTCGTCCAGATCAATGTTGAGGCTGCCGATGATGTGCAGCAGGGAGTCCATGTGGATGGATTCCTCGGCGATGTGGCGGAGCGAGGCGTGCTTGAGTTCCGCCGCGGTCAGGTTGTCCTCGATGACGTGCAGGACGGAGTCTCCCACGATGCCTTCGGCGGCGGAGAAGTAGCCGATGCTCATCTCAATGATCCAGCGCTCCTTGGGGGAAAGGGAATTGGTATTCCACTGGTGGGCGTCCTTGGACATGTCGATGACGTCCGGTTCCCAGTGGTTGGCCTTCATCTGCTTGTAGATGCGATAAGCCTCCGTGTACTTGAGCGGCAGGACGTTCAATTCCGCGGACCGGTGGCCGTTAATGACCATTTTTCCGGCCAACCGCTCCCTTGCCTTGGTCTTGTCGAGGCGGAAGGTTTTGTTTCTGAATTGGTAGACGACGACGTCGCCCTCCTCCTTTGCGGAGACGTCACCGTGGATGCTGGTGAAGTTAAGGGGGTCAGAAGGGCTGAGGGAAACAAGATCCGGGTCGAGGGCGAGGAGGGCTGAACTCATAGGATAAGAATAGGGCTTGGGCTTGAGCGGGAAACAGGGTGGTTGTGAGCAATCGAACTGTCGGGAAAACGGAGGGAAGGCGGGCGGAAAGGTGCTGGTTTGCAGGAGGCTGGGAAAAGTTTTAACACGGAGCTGGTCTCCCCGGCTGCGCAGAGCCCGTTTCGGCGAGTTTTACGGGCTTTATGGCCTGCTAAACCTGTCGGAATGAAATCTGGCCGACCAACCGACCGACCGGCCCGTTTTGAGACGGGCCGGTTGATTGGGCCTGAGGCACGTGCCGCCACCATTGCCGCCACCATTAGTGGGGGCTGATAGGACAGAACAGGCAACATATAGTGGTTTTCGGGCGCCTGAAGTCAAGAAACCACAAGCCAAAGAAAGCCAATTTTTGAGCGGGTACGCCCCCGTTCTGGCACGAATTCTGATTCTCCAGGGTGGGGATCTGGACCGCTGGTCTTCGCGGGGATTGCCGTCCCTTGCGTCTCGGCATACATTAGCCAACTCCACCTGTGCTTTCCTTCCCTTCATGAACTGGCTTCGCAAGATTTTTCAATTCCGCGAACAAACCCACGGCGACGTCGTAAAGCCTTTCCTCGACCATCTGGAGGATCTGCGCTGGACGGCCATCAAGATGGGCACAGCACTGATCCTCGGAATGATCGTGGCCTTCTCTTTCGTGAAGGAAGTCACGGCCTTGGTGATGAAACCGGTCGTGGACCTCGGGGTGAAGCTCTTCATGCCCGGGGTGACTGACGGGTTCATGATATCCCTAACGATAGCATTTTATGCGGGGATTGTGTTGAGTTTTCCATTCCTGGTTTATTTTCTGGCCGAGTTTGTGCTCCCTGCCCTCACCTCCAAGGAACGGCGCATTCTCCTGCCGGCGATCGGGGCGGGCTTTGTGTTGTTCGCCATCGGCGCCGTCGTCAGCTACTGGTACATCCTCCCCGCCACGTTGCAGTGGTTTACCAACTACAACACCTCGATGGGGATCACCCAGCAGTTCGACGCCAAGATCTATTTCGGATTCGTTTCTCACCTGACCATTGCCTGCGGGTTGTTGTGTGAACTGCCGGTGGGCGTTTTGGGCCTCGCCGCCCTGCGTATCATCAATTACCCGATGCTGGCTCGGACGCGCCCCTACGCAATTACCGCGATCCTGGTGCTCGTCGCCCTCATCGCCCCGACCCCGGACCCCTTTACCTTCATCGGCCTGTCCCTGCCCGTCATCGCGATTTACGAGATCTGCATCTGGATCGTCTGGCTGATGGACCGGCGCCGGATCCGGGAGGAGGCGGGCGAGATCCGCACTCTGGACTAGCCGCCCGGTTTGATTTTTCACCCCTTAAATCCATGCACATTGAAAGCGATCTGCTCCGAAGCCTTGCCCAAAAGGTAGGCACCCCCTTCTGGCTCTACTCCGCGCCCACGATCCGGGAAAGGATTTCCGAGATCCGCGAGGTGACGGCGGACGGGGTACAGGCCCGGTTTGCGATGAAGAGCTGTCCGGCCACCCGGGTGCTCGAGGAGATGCAGAAGGCGGGGATATGGATCGACGCAGTGTCCGGAAACGAGGTGTTGCGTGCTATGCATGCAGGGCATCCGGGTGGCCAGCAGCCTCCCGTGATCCTCTACACGAGCGACGTTTTCCGGGACAACGGCCTGCCCGTGGTGATGGAGCAGGGCATTCTGCCGAACGTGGGCTCCGCCGGGATGCTCGCGGACCTGGCGGCGGCTGGGTACCGAGGGGACGTTTCGATCCGGGTCAACCCTGGGTTCGGGCATGGGCACGTCAATTCGTGCGACACGGGAGGACCTAGTTCCAAGCACGGGATCTGGCTGGAGCAGCTGGGGGAGGTTGCGGTGAAGGCCGAGGCGGCCGGACTGCGTGTGGTGATGCTCCACGCGCACATCGGGAGCGGGCCGCGCTTTGAAGAGCTTTGCGAGAATCTGGAACGCCTAGCCGGCGAGTTTGCCGCATTGTTGCCCCAGTTTCCTCACCTGCAGGGGGTCAGTCTGGGCGGGGGAATCCCGCACAATTACAAGCAGGCGGACGCGCAGATTCCTTTGCCCCCCTTGCGGGAGCTGTTTGCGCGCTGTCGCGAGACGCTTTGCCGCGCGGCGGGCCGTCCGATCCGGGTGGAGATCGAACCGGGCCGCTATTTTGTGGCCTCGGGATGCGTTTTGGTGGCGCGCGTGGCTGATGTGAAGACCACCTCGACGAATGAAAAAGGCCAGGGGGCGACGTTCGTGATGGTGGACGCCGGCTTTGTCGACTTGGTGCGGCCCGCGATGTACGGGAGCTACCATCGGATCGAGGTGGTCGCACAGGACGGGGGCGAGCGCGCGGTCGGGCCTATTGTCGTGGCGGGGCCCCTCTGTGAAAGCGGGGATGTTTTTACCCGGGACGACGCCGAACTTCTGGTGCCGCGCGACCTGCCGCAGCCGGTGGCCGGCGACCTGCTGGTCTTGCACGACGCGGGCGCCTACGGCTACGCAATGAGCTCCAATTACAATTCCATTGGCCGGGCCCCGCAGGTGTGGCTGGAGACCGACGGCAGCACCTCGCTCATCTCCCGGCGCGAAACTTTGGAGGATTTACTCCGCGCGGAGGTGAATCAGGCGATCTGAGCGGGCAGGCGGCGGGTTACCAGCGGGTGGCTTGGAACTTCCAGCCGGGCACCTTTTTCTGCATTTCCGGTTCGTCGTCGCGTTCCGTGAGGCCGCAACGGAGGTAGTTCTGGTGCGCTCGCTCGAGGGCGGGTCTGTCGAGTTCCACCCCCAATCCTGGGCCCTTGGGCAGGGCGACGCAGCCGTCCTCGATGGGCATCCGGCCGCCGACGATGATTTCCTCCCACTGCCAGGGGTAGTGGGTGTCGAGGGCGTAGGTGAGGTTGGGCATGGCGGCGCCCAGATGGGTCATGGCGGCGAGGGAAATGCCGGCGTGGTTGTTGGAATGCATCGAAACGCCCTTGTCGAAGGTGCGGCAGAAGGCGGCCAGCTCCATCGAGGCGCGCAGGCCGCCCCAGTAGTGGTGGTCGGTGAGGATGATGTCCTCCGACCCGTGGCGCACGCTTCCGGGCAACTCCGCAAAGGAGGTGGTGCACATGTTGGTGGCCAGTGGGAGTTTGACCTCCCGGCGGACGGCGGCCATTCCTTCCTGACCGCGGGTGGGGTCTTCAAAATACTCGAGGACACCCTCCAGTTCCTTTCCCCACTTGATAGAGGTTTCTACACTCCAAAGCGCGTTGGGATCGTGCCGGATGGGAACGTCCGGACCGAACGCGGAGCGGAGCGCCTTGAGTGCGGCAACTTCCTGGGCTGGCTCGAAGACCCCCCCCTTGAGTTTGATGGATTGAAAACCGAATTCGCGGACCATGGCCTGCGCCTGGGCGACGATGCCCTCGGGGTCCAGCGCCGCGGCCTGCCGGGCGGCTGCCCACCCCGTCGCATGGGGATCCGTGCCAAAGGCGAGTTCTCCGCCGGCGCCCTCGTACTTGTAGAAAAGGTAGGCGGAGTAGGGGACTCGTTCACGGACGATCCCCCCCAGCAGAGTCGCGACCGGGACCCCAAAGGCCTTGCCTGCGATGTCCAGGCAGGCGACATCCATGGCGCTGAAGAGTTGCACCACCTTGCGCTGGTCCCACGGCGCCTGCCCGCGCGCGAGGGAGTCCTCGGGCTTGAAATGCTGACCGAGCTTCGCCTTGAGCGCGTTCCAATTAAGCGGGTCCGATCCTAGGACGACGGCGCGGGACTGCTCCAGAAGCGCATCCACCGCAACGCTGCCGGGGACCTCCGCGAGGCCCGTCAGCCCGGTGTCTGTGACCAGTTCGACCACCGTGCGCAGGGCGTACGGGGCGTGCAGGCCGGCCGCGTTGAGCAGAGGCGGATCGCCGAGGGCGATCGGGGTGATGTGCATTTCTGTGATGCGCATAAGGAGAGGGAGAAGAAGGGCTGCGGGTTGCGGAGACTGTTGTTCGAGGGCGGGGACGCGCCGGCTCAGGCGGAGCGCATGGCGGCGAGGGACTGGCGCAGACCGGCGACGACGGCTGCCCCGTCGGAACCGAAGGCCAGCACGGAGAAGCCTTCTTCGCGCAACACCGGGATCTGGGCCGGGGCGGTGGCGAGGATGCCGGCTGCCTTGCCGGCCTTGCGGGCGGCTGCGGCCACGGCGCGGCGGGCTTCGATAAAGCGCGGGTGCTCAAACTGGCCCTGAATTCCCATGTTGGTGGTGAGGTCGAGTGGGCCGATGAAGAGCACGTCGACACCGTCTACCGCCGCAATGGCGTCGAGGTGAGCGAGGGACTCGGGGGTCTCGATCTGAGCCATGGTCACGAGCCGTTCGTGGCAGTGGGCGTAGTACTCGTCAAAATCCTGGCCGAAGCCGGCTGCCCGGTTGAACTTTGACACGCCGCGGTGGCCGTGTGGGGGGTAGCGCACGGCAGCCACGGCCGCCCGCGCCTCCTCCTCGTTGTTCACGTAGGGCACCATCACGCCGCCCGCGCCCAAATCGAGCACGCGCTTGAAGCGGGTCGGTTCGTTGTGAGCGATCCGGACGATGGGAGCCGCGCCCGAGGCGGACACGGCGTGCAACTGCTGGAGGAGGGTTTCCTCGGAGCCGGGGCCGTGTTCCTGGTCCAGCATGAGCCAGTCGAAGCCGGCGCGCGCGGCGATCTCCGCGGTCAGCGGGGAACCGAGGTTGATGAAGGTTCCGGCCAGCCAGTCGCCGGCGAGGACCCGGTTGCGGAAGAGGGGCTGGGCGCTCACTGGGCGAGGAAGAGTTTGAAGAGGGCCTGGGTGCCGTTGTCTTCCCAGCCGCGCGCGGCGACCTGGTCGTAGAGCTGCTTGGCGTTGGCTAGTCCGGGCAGGTCCAGCTGCATTTCGGTGGCGCTTTCCAGCGCGATGCCCATGTCCTTGATGATGTGCTTTACGTAGAAGCCAGGCGCAAAATCGCCCGAGAGCGCGCGCGGTGCCAGGGTCGTGAGCGCCCAGCTTCCAGCCGCTCCGCCACTGATGCTCTGGTGGACGGCGGCTGGGTCGAGCCCGGCCTTCTGCGCGTAGGCCAACGCCTCGCACCAGGCCACCATCCCGACGGCCACCGCGATCTGGTTGGCCATCTTGCAGTACTGGCCTGCCCCGGCGGCGCCGTGCAGTGCGATGTTTTTGCCCATCAGCTCAAAGAGCGGTTTGGCCCGCTCAAACGCGGCGGACTCACCTCCGACCATGATCACCAGCCGGGCTTCGCGTGCGCCGATGTCGCCGCCGGACACGGGGGCGTCCAGCGAGGAGAGCGAGCGTTTTGCGGCTGCCTCGGCGATGCGCTTTGCCAGCAGCGGGCTGGAAGTGGTCATGTCGATGAGCAGCGCGCCCGGTTTGGCGCTTTCGACGATGCCGCCGGCGGCGAGGTAGTTTTCTTCGACGTCCTTGGGGAAGCCCAGCATGGAGATTACAACGTCGGCGGCGGCTGCGGCGGCCCCGGCGGAATCATGCCAGTGGGCACCGGCTTCGACAAGCGCGTCGGCCTTACTGCGGGTGCGGTTGTAGACGTGCACCGGGTGGCCGGCGCGCAGCAGGTGGCCGGCCATGCTGCGTCCCATGACGCCGGTGCCGATGAATGCGATGGAGAGAGGAGTGGACATGTTTGAAGAAGCGAAGAGTGGGTTGGGCTGAACGGGTTGGTTGGGAAGTCTAGGGTGCGTTGCGCGCGTGCTGGCGGGAGGAGCCGAGGCCTTCAATGCCCAGTTCCACCACGTCGCCCGCCTTGAGGAACACCGGTTCCGGCTTGATGCCCAGGCCCACCCCGGGAGGCGTCCCGGTGCTGATGACGTCGCCGGGCAGGAGCGTCATGAACTGGCTGATGTAGCTCACCAGCTGCGGCACCCCGAAAATCATCTGCGCAGTGGTGCTGTTCTGGAAGGTCTTGCCGTTGACCGTCAGCCACAGCTTGAGGTGGTGGGGATCGGGGATCTCATCCTGCGTGGCAAGGAAGGGCCCGATGGGGGCGAAGGTGTCACAGCTCTTGCCCTTGACCCACTGGCCTCCGCGTTCGAGCTGCCAGGCGCGTTCGCTGTAATCGTTGTGCAGGGCGTAGCCGGCGACGTGCTGCATGGCGTCGGCCTCCGACACGTAGCTGGCTTTTTTGCCGATGATGACGGCCAGTTCCACCTCCCAGTCGGTCTTGTGGGAACCCCGCGGGATGTGCACATCGTCGTCCGGTCCGACAAGGGCGGAGGTGCTTTTGAAAAAGAGAATGGGTTCGCGTGGCGGCTCCATGCCGGATTCCCTGGCGTGGTCCGCGTAGTTGAGGCCGACACAGACGATCTTGCTGGGACGCACCAGGCAGGGGCCTAGGCGGACCGAGGGATCCACCGTGGGGGCGGACGCCGCGTGCGTGGCCGCCCAAGCGCCGAGCCGCGCCAGACCGTCGCCGCCGAAAAAGGCTTCGTCGTAGTCGGAGCCGAACGCGGAGGCGTCGATGCGGCGGCCGTCGGGCAGGAGCAGACCGGGTTGTTCGTGGCCGGGTTGGCCGAAGCGGATGAGTTTCATGGGTGCGGTGTGGGGTAAAGAGAAGGTTGTTGTGTCGTGGCGCGCCGGACTATTGGGCGCTCCAGCCGCCGTCAGGCGTGAGGGTTGTGCCGGTGTGGAAGCTGGCCTCGTCGCTGGCCAGGTACAGGGCGGCCGCCGCGATTTCCTCGGGCTTGCCCATCCGTCCCATGGGCTGGGTGCTGCTCATTTCCTCGTAGGCCTTCTGCGGGTCCGGGTATTCCCTGAGCCGGGCGCTGACGAAGGGCGTCTCGACCCGCCCCGGGCAGATCGCGTTTACTCGGATCCCGTCCTGCGCGTGGTCGATCGCCATGGCGCGGGTCAGTCCGACCACCGCGTGTTTGCTCACGGTGTAGGCGAGCCGGTCGCGCACCGCGAAAAGGCCGCCGATGGACGCGATGTTGACGATCACCCCGTGCTTGCGTGCGAGCATCGAGGGAAAGAACGCCTTGGTCACATTGAATACGCCCCGGACGTTGACCGCGTACACCCGGTCCATGTCCTCGCCCGTGGTGTTTTCCATGGTGCCGACGTGTCCGATGCCCGCGTTGTTCACCAAAATGTCGAGGTGGCCGGCCGCCTCCGCAATGGAGCGCGCGACGTCGTCGCAACGGGCGGTGTCCAGCACGTCGAGCGGGAGGAAAGTCGCCCGTTCTCCGGCGGCGGCGATCCGTTCGGCGGTGGCGGTGCCCGCGGCGGCGTCGCGGTCGGTGACAAAGACCCAGGCGCCCGCATGGGCAAAGGTTTCGGCGATGGCCGCGCCGATTCCGGAACCGGCGCCAGTGACAAGAGCGGTTTTATTGCGAAGGGAAAACATGGGTTTCAAAGCAGGGACGGGTGGGTGGGAAGAAGGCTGAGTGAAGAAACGGCATCAGGCGGGCATGCAGGCGGGGCCGGTTGGTTCGAAGCTCTTGTACACGATCGAACATTCCTGATGGCCGAGTGCTTCGCTGGCCGTCTGGGCCCCGGCGGCCACTTCAAGGATCTTGGCGTAAATCTCGTTTCCAACCTCCTCCAGGGTCGCCTCGCCTTCGAGGATCTTGCCGGCGTTGACGTCCATGTCGTCGCTCAGGCGGCGGTAGGTTTCCGGGTTGGCGCAGATCTTGATCACCGGCGAAATGGCGGAGCCCACCACCGAACCGCGCCCCGTCGTAAACAGCGTAATGTGCGAACCGCACGCGATGAGCTCGCCGATTTCCTGCACGTCGCTGATGTTGGGGAAGCCCCAACGCACCTCGCCGTCGGGCACGACATCCAGTAGGTAAAGCCCGCCTCGGTCCGGAACGTCGCCCGGTTTGAGGATGCCGTCGATGGGGGAGTTGCCGCTTTTGCAGTAGGCGCCCATGGATTTTTCTTCCTGGGTGGTGAGGCCTCCCTCGGCGTTGCCGGGCGCGAAGCTGCCGTGCCCAAGGGCCGTGTAGTAGCGCGCGGCCTTGTCCACACAGGAGAGGAGTTCGGGAGCGAGTTCCGGTCGTGCCGCCCGCGCCGCCATGATCGCCTCGCAGCCGATGAGCTCGCCGGTTTCCTCAAAGATGGCGCCCGCGCCCTCGGCGATGAGCCTGTCAAAAGCGCGTCCCACCGCCGGATTGGCCGTGATGCCGCTGGTGGCGTCGGAACCGCCGCAGACCGTCCCGATGATCAGGTCGCTGACGCCCATTTCGGTGGTGGGCGTGGCGGCGAGCTGTTCGAGGGCCGTGCGGATCCAGCGGTGTCCCTCGGCGATGGTTTTGCGGGTGCCGCCTTCCTGCTGGATGACGATGGCGTCCGCCGGTCGGCCGGAGGCGCGGATCTCCTCAAGGAGCGCCGCCCGGTTGAAGCCTTCGCATCCAAGGGAGACGAGCAGTGCGGCGCCCACGTTGGGGTGGGTGCAAAGCTGACGCACCATGCGGTAGGCGTACGAGTTCGGATAGCAGCCGGGGAACCCGATCAGATGCACCTGCTGGTCCCGGAAGGGGAACACAATTTCACGCGCCACGTGGTGGGCGCATTCGACCAGATACACCACCGCAGTGATGTTGCGGATGCCTTTGCGGCCGTCTTGGCGGAGGAAGCCTTTCATGGGGTGGGCTGGAAGTAGCTGTGCTGGTTTTCGCGTTCGAAGGTGGGGAGGTAGTCGCTCTTAATGTTGTGCGTGTGCACGTGCTCCCCTTCGGCGATGGCGCAGACGGCGGAGCCGATCGGCACCCCGTACTTGCAGATTTTCTCTCCGGCCGCGATGGGCCGGGCGGCGACCTTGTGGCCGATGGGAAGGCGCTTGCCGACCGTGAGCACGGCCTGACCGAGGTGCAGGGCGTCTCCGGGCTCGAGCGTGGAGAGGACCGTGAGGACGTTGTCTGCTTCGTGAAGCCGGAGCAACTGGGGGGAGGGCGTGTTCATGGAGAAGGAGGGCCGTATTGAGAACCACAGGAAGCGGGCTGCCAAAGGAAAAAGAAGCCCTCGGCCAAGGTTCCATTCCTTGCCACTCCCGAAAATCCTGCTTCAGCTCGCGCGCACTTCGGGGGAGAGTCCCTCCCTACACATGAGCGCACTTGGCCAACTTCTTCTCACCGGCGTGCCCGGCACCCGGCTGGACCCCGAGACCGCAGCCACCTTCCGGCGGATTCAGCCCGGCGGCTACATTCTGTTCGGACGCAACATCGAATCCCCCGCCCAGTTGCGCGCCCTCATCGATGAGCTGCGCGCTCTGAGCACGGTGGAACCGGTCGTCACGATCGACCAGGAGGGCGGCCGCGTCTCCCGGCTGCGGCTCATCGGCCATGAGCCGCCCAACGCCAACCAACTGCGCGACGCCCGCAAGCCCGAGCTCATCACGCGCCACGGCCGCATCACCGGCGACCTGCTGCGCATGTTCGGCTTCAACTTCGACCTGTGCCCCGTCCTCGACATCTCCTTTGACGACGAGGCGGACAATTCCCTGCGCGGCCGCTGCTACGGCAACTCCGTCGGGGAGGTCGTGCGCAACGCGACCCTTTTCAACGACGCCATGCGGGGGGCCGGCATCCTGAGCTGCGGCAAGCATTTCCCCGGCTATTCGCGCGCCCCCCTCGACGCGCACCACGAACTGCCGGTGATCGCCAACTCGCGCGAAGACCTGGAGGCCCATGAACTCAGCGTGTTTCGGCATTTTGCAAAGCAGGTCGATGGCATGATGGTCGGACACGGCCTGTATCCGGGCTTGGGAGAGGGGGAGCTGTGCTCGTCGCTTTCGAGCCGGATCATCCGCGACCTGCTTCGCAAGGACATCGGCTTCGAAGGGATGGTCGTCACCGACGATCTCGACATGGGGGCGATTCTCAACCACCACGGGCTGGAGGAAACCATCCGGCTGGCCATCACCGCCGGCAACGACATGGCGATGATCTGCCACCGGGTGGCCTGTGTGGAGGAGGCCTTTGGCCACCTGCAGCGGGTGCCCACCGCCGACCTGGACCGGGCTCTGGAAAGCGTGGCCCGCTTCAAGGCGCGGATGACGCCCCCGGACCCCTGGGATGAGGCGGAGTTTCACCGGCGCGACCTGGAGGTGCGCCAGTTGCGCGCCGACACGCTGGGGGCCGATGCCGCGGACCAGCTCAGCCCGGAGGACGGCAAGCGTTCGCCTGTGGAGCTGTACTGAAGCGGGCTAAACGCCCGCAGAGGCGAACGTCTTTAGAACCTCACCAAGGCTCTGGCTTACGTTCGTAAATTTGCGAATGCCAAAAGAAGAGGGGAAGCCGTCTCCAAAACAAAAGGCGTGTTCCTCTTACAGGAAGACGGCTCCGCTCCTGTCCTCGACTGGCTGGGGGCGCTGCCCGTCAATGCTGTCGCCCAGCGTCTGCTTGGGATTGTGAATGTCCCGTGACGGCTGCCACTGGGCCGGTTGCTCGCGCCGCGTACGGACTTTGCTCCGCCGGGCTCCCTATTTTGGCTGCGGAGCCGGCTTGGCGTCCAGGTTTGTGGCCAGCGCGCCGCCAGCGATCGGCACGGGGGCTCCTTCCGCAGGAACCTCCACCCCAGCGCTCCAAAGCACCCCGTTGGTCACCAGCCGGCGCTGTCCTTCCACCCCCCAGTTGCGGTGCAGGTCGCATCCGGTGAACGCAAAGCTGCGTCCGCCGCCCGGCCGCTGGTACCCCCAGGCCACGACCTCCGGCCTCCCCGCGTGCTCCTTGGCATCGGCTGTCGAACGGGACTTGTCGGGGACCGTCCCGGAAAGCAGCGGGATGATGTCGGGCGCAAAGTGGAGGTTGTAGAGCCACCCGTCCAACGGGGCTGCGAATGTGCTCACCCCGCCCAGCACCGGATGCTTGGCAAACTCGTTGAACTCCATGTCCCAGTGGCCGCGACAGCCGATGTCCTTCTGCCAGACCCCTCCAATCCAAGAACGGATTTCCTCGGCCCGCGCCTCGGGCACGTCCACCGCCTGGTGGAGCATGACCAGCCCCGTGCCCGCCTCGACGAGTGCCTTGATGCGGTTCCACTTGGATTCCTCCAAAAAGGGCAGTTTGGGGCCGCCGTCGGCGTAGACGACCACGGCCTTGGCCCCCTTGAAGACCTCCTCGTTTTTGGGCCAGCCGTCGGCGACCAGCACGGGCCAGACGCCGGGGGTTTGGCGCAGCCATTCCGCCAGCAGGGCGCACCCGGCAAAGTACTCGTGCTGCCCCGCCTTGTTGGAGGTGCTGCCGGCCAAGAGCACGATCTTGGCGAGCGCGGGGTTGGGGGAGTCAGCTTCGAGCGGGATTTTGCGCTGTTCCTCCGTGAGTTCAGCGCGGGCCGGGAGAACGGGGGTCAGGGCGGCCGCCAGCAGGAGGCTGAGCAGCGGGGAAAGGGAACGTTGGGGGGAGTCGGTTTTTTTCATGCAAAGAGATCGTGGACCACGCGGCCGTAGACGTCCGTGAGGCGGTAGTCACGGCCGGCGTGGCGGAAGGTGAGGGCTTCGTGGTCGAGACCCAGAGCGTGCAGCAGGGTGGCGTGGAGGTCGTGCATGTGCACCTTGTTGGCGACGGCGTGGTGTCCGTATTCGTCCGTCTCCCCGTAGGCCACGCCTTTTTTAAAACCGCCGCCGGCCAACCAGATGGAGAAGCCGGCCGGGTTGTGGTCGCGACCGGTGCCGTTTTTCTCGGCATAGGGGGTGCGCCCGAATTCGCCACCCCACCAGACGATGGTGTCCTCGAGGAGTCCGCGCTGTTTGAGGTCGGCGAGCAGGCCGGCAACCGGACGGTCGACGGCGGCCGCGTGGTCGCCGTGCTTTTTGAGGTTGGAATGTTGGTCCCAGGCGGGGTTGTTGGTGTTGTCGCCGTAGTTGACCTGAACGAAGCGGACGCCCGATTCACAGAGACGCCGGGCGAGGAGACACTGGCGGCCGAAGTTGTCGGTGGGCGCCCGGCCGATGCCGTAGAGGGCAAGGGTTTCGGGGGACTCGCCTTCCATGCCAAGGACCGGCGGGGCGGAGTCCTGCATGCGCCAGGCCAGTTCGTAGCTTTGGAGGACAGCGTCGAGTTCGGATTCGCCTGGTTTCTGGCGGAGTTGTTCGGCGTTGAGTTCGCGCAGCAGGTCAAACTGGCGGCGGGCCTCCTCCTCCGTCCGGGCGGGGCGCAGGTTGCCGATGCTGGCGTCCTTGGCGGCGATGCCTGCGCGGCCGATGGGGGTGCCCTGAAAGACGGCGGGGAGGAAGGCGTTCCCGTAGTTGCGCGGGCCGCCGTTGCCTAGGCTTGGGCTGATGGTCACAAAACCCGGCATGTTTTGGTTTTCTGAGCCAAGGCCGTAATTGATCCAGGCCCCCATGGACGGGCGCACGAAGGTGGTCGTCCCCGTGTGCATAAAAAGCGTGGCGGGACCATGTGCGATCCCTTCGGTGTGCATCGAGCGGATCACGCAAAGGTCGTCCAGATGCGAGCACATTTCGGGGAACAGGCTGGAGCCCCAGAGGCCGCTTTCGCCGTGCTGGGAAAAGTCCCAGAGGGGCTTCATGACACGTTGCTGCGGGCTTTTGCCGGTCTTGGCCAGGGAACGCAGATCGGCAAAATCAAGCAACCGGCCGTCCTCGGCGGCCAGCTTGGGCTTGTGATCGAAGGAATCCACATGGCTCACGCCGCCCTGCATGAAGAGGAAAATGATCCGTTTGGCGCGGGCGGGGTGTTTGGGAAACGGAGCGGGCGGGTTTTCCCCGGCGGCAAGTCCCGCCATGGCGAGGGAGCCGAAGCCGCAACCGAGGGTCTGGAGCGCGCGTCTGCGCGAGAAAAGATGCGGGTTCATGGGGGGAAGGGTGTTTCTGTTTCTGCGGGCTGCCTAGTCAAGGTAGCGAAAATCCAGGGAGGCAAACAGGGCCTGGTGGATCTGTCGCCAGCCCTGTTCCGGCGTTGCCGCGTTGTGTAGGAAGCGGAGGAAAAGGGCGGTTTCCTTTGGGGAAGGGGGGCGTCCCAGCAGGCGGAGGCAGGCGGCCTGCAGGCGGGCTTGGTTGTCGCTGCCCGACGCCACGGTCAGGGCGCTTGCGGCCTCGGCTTGTTCTGAAACAAAGGGGCTGTTGAGAAAGAAAAGCGCCTGGGTGGCCACGGTGCTCGTGGTGCGCTGCCCGATGGGTTGGTTGATGTTTCCAAAATCGAAGACCTCGAATAGCTCGAGCCTCTTGTTCCGGAAGGCCGGGGTGTAGAAGCCGCGGCGCACGTCCTTGTAGAGGTAGTTGTACTCGATGTTTTGAGCCGAGAAATTGTTGGCGTCGATGTCGCCCGCTCCTTCGATGTTCGGGCCGCCCACCTGCAGGTCCAGCCTGCCCGCGCCCTGCAACAATGCGTCCCGGATTTGTTCGGCGCTCAGGCGGCGGCGGTTGGCGTGGGCGAGCAGTCGGTTGTCGGGATCCTTGGCCGAGGGGGCCTGCGCGGCCTGCTGCCAGGTGCGGCTCAGGACGATGGCGCGCACAAGTTTTTTGAGGCTCCAGCCCTCGGCCACAAAGCGAGAGGCGAGGTGGTCGAGCAGTTCCGGATGCGTTGGCACCTCCCCCGTGGTGCCGAAGTTGTCCACGGTGCGCACCAGGCCGCTGCCGTAAAGCCAGGTCCACACCCGGTTGACCAGCACCCGGGCAGTGAGGGGGTTTGCGTCCGAGGTGATCCACTCGGCCAGCTCCAGACGGCCGCTCTGTTCCGGCGGCAGCGGCGGTTGGGCGCCCAACAGCGCCACCTGAAGAAACCCGCGGGGGACTTTCTCGCCCCGCTGGCGTTCGATGCCCCGCACCCGGATCTGGGTGTCGCCGACCTGCGGGTCGTCATGGACGGCCATCGTCTGGGTGCGTGCGGGACCCTCTGCCGTTAGTTTTTTGAGTTGGGCCTCCATTGCCGCCAGTTCCTTGCGTGCGGCGGCCTGCGGCGACTCGTCGCGCTTTGCCAGCTTTTGGGGCCCCGTCGCCTCTCCTGCCGTTGTCTTTGGGGCGCCTTCCGGCAGAAACTGCAGGGCGTCCACCGCGACAAAGCCCTTGGTGCCCTCGTTTGAGATGAGCACGTAGCCGGCCCCGTCCTTCTCGAAGCGAAATTTTCCGAGCGAAACAAAGTGGCCTTCCACCGGGGGCGTCTCCGTCTGGTCGATGAAGACGGAGTCCTCCCCGTCAGCGTGGAGGATGTTGACCCGCACGTTCTTTGCGCGGTTTGGGGAGTGGGCGTAGGCGAGGCGGACTTCGTAACGGCCGGTGTCGGGGAGCACGGGCGAGAAGGTGAGGGTTTTCTCCCCCTTGCCCTGGTTGTCGTCGGTGACGTAGCCCCGGCCGATGAAGTTGCGCACGTGGGTGGAGGGCTTCCAGAAGCCGACCACCTTCGCGTCTGAATCGTCGAGGACGATTCCCGCCAGTTGGGCGGGATCCAGCGGCGTACCCGCCGTGGAGGTCTCGACGCTGGACGCCTTGGCCTTTTCGGCTAGGGCGCTTTTTGCCGAGTCGATTTGCGCGCGCAGTGTTCCGAGCCGTTGTTCGTGCTGCTGGAGCAGTTCCTCCTGCGGGCCCTCCGCGGGCAGGGGTTGGACGATCCAGCGTGCCACGTTGTCCGTGTAGTTGAACAGGGTGCGGGTGGAGGCGAAGATGCCGGCGAGCGCGTAGTAGTCGCGCTGGCTGACCGGGTCAAACTTGTGGTCGTGGCAGCGTGCACAGCCGAGGGTCTGGCCCAGAAAGGCGCGGCCCACGGTTTCGATTTGTTCGTCGATGACGTCGAAGCGCAGCTGCTGTTTGTCCTGTTCCTCGTAGTTGGTGGGGCCCAGGGAGAGGAAGGCCGTGGCGGCAAGCTGGCGGCGGCGCTCGGCGGGGGAGTTGCCGGGAAGCAGGTCCCCGGCAAGGTGCTCGCGGATGAGTTGGTTGAGGGGGATGTCGGCGTTAAGAGACTCGAGCACGTAGTCTCTGAAGTGCCAGGCGTCCTTGAAAAGCAGCGTGCGCCCGCCGCCGCTGGATTCGGCAAAGCGGGTGATGTCCAACCAGTGGCGGCCCCAGGCTTCGCCAAAGTGGGGGCTGGCCAGCAGTGTGTCCACGAGCGAGGTAACGGCGGCCTCCCGGTCTTTGGCTGCGTCCGTAAGGAAGGCGTCCAGCTGCGCGGGGGTGGGCGGCAGTCCCAGCAGATTGTAGTAGAGGCGGCGCGCCAGCACCGGCAGGGGGGCGTCCGGCGCGGGGTTGACTCCGGCCTGCTCCATGGCGGCCAGCGTGAAGCGGTCCAATTCCGAGCGGGGCCACTGCGTGCGGGAGACTGCGGGAGGGGCGGGCTTTTGGACGGGTGCGTACGACCAAAACTTGCGGCCTGCTTCGAGGCTCATGCCGGTTTGCTTTTTTACCACCGGCGCCTCGGTCCTAGGGTCCGGTGCCCCCATGCGCACCCATTCCTCGAGCACCGCTATTTCCTCCTTGGGCAGGCGCTGCTTCGGGGGCATCTGCATGTCCCGGTTGGCGTAGTGGACGGCCTCCATTAAAAGGCTCTTTTCCGGTGCGCCCGGATGCGCGGCTGGCCCGGAATCGCCCCCCTGGAGCCAGCCTTCGCGGGAATCCAGCCTGAGCCCCCCCTTTACCTTCTGCTCGGCGCTGTGGCACTCGTAACAACGCTCCACCAAGATGGGTCGAACCTTTTTCTCAAAAAAGTCCTCCCCCGCATCCGCTCCAGCGAAGGGGGCGGAGGCGAGCCACAAGGCAAACGGAAGACTCGGGGGAAACTTCGGCATGGGCGGGAGGAGGGGGCGACTCGCTGTGCTGACGTGCTATTTTTGGGGCGAGGAAGAGCCTTCCGCCAGTCCCAGCGCCCATTGGATGCCGCCCAAAATGTGTTTCTGAAAGCGCTGCGCAACCTCGGGCCCGTTGATGCGGTCGCGCACGTTGGCGTCGTCGTCCCAGACGTCTTCCCGGTGGCCAAGCGAGGTGTAAAAGACGCGGCCCTTGCCCTCGGACCGCACCCAGGACACCGGGAAGTGCGCTGGGGTTCCCTGGTCCGGCTTGCCGTCCATGGGGATAACCGCGGAGGCAAAGATGTCGCGCACCCGATTGCGGTCGTAGCTGCGGATGCGGTACATCTCCTCCTTAGCGATCGGCCAGGGAGAGGGGATGCCGGCGGCTGCCGGATGGGCGGCGTCGAGGGCGGTCAGCTCGATGGCGGTTTGGCCCCCGTGGGTTTCAAACTCCCCTCCAAGCATGGAAGCGTAACCCGGAAACTTGTGGAGGGTGTCGCTGGCGGAGTGCATCGCCATAAAGGCGTGCCCCTTGGCGACCCACTGCACGAAGCCTTCCTTGTCCGGAAGCGGGAGGTCGCCGGTGGTGTTGGCAAAGATGACGCCGTCGATTTTCTTGGCTTCGAGTTCGGCCGGTGCTAGCCGGGCGAGGGCTGTGACAATTTCCTTGTCCAGCTGCTCCCTGGCGGCCTTCGCCTGCGCGTCAATTTCTGGCGTCCACTTGGTCATGGCCTCTTCAAAACGCTTGGTTTCGGCTTCAAACCGTTTTTTGGCGTTTTCGTCCGCGTTAGCGGCGAGGGGCCGTGGCGGGGTGGGTTTGCGGGCCACGGTGATGTCGGGCTGCTGGATCCTGTCGACGATGGTGAAGGACTTGGACTCGTCGGCCAGCTTCTGGAGGATTTTCTCCGCGGTGGCGATGGAACTGTGGCGGAAACCGGTGGTGACGGTGACCAGAACGATGCGTTTGGGTTCCTGCGCGGCGTGGAGCGTGGAGGAAAGGAAGGGGGAGTGTGCCACGGCAAGGCCGGAGAACAGAAGGAGGGCCAGGGAGTGGCGGGAGGCTTGGACTAGGGGAGTGGGTTGCATATTCGCTAGTGTAAACCCTGAGGGAGGTGCGTCTGGTAGACAAAAGTTTTTTCAGCAGCCCCCTTAGGGGTTAAGCTGACCCCATGGAACCATCCGCCGAGGCCGCAGGATTAGAGGTGCGCAGCTACTTTGTGCGCGGTCGAAACGCGCTGGTGACCCGGGCGCCCCTGGGGGACTTGTACATAGATTACTACCTGCATCAGGGGCAGTTGGGGAAACAGCACTCGATTTTACACGACGGGATGCTCAAGGAGGCGTTGGCCGCCTGCCTGCTTCACGGCGCCTCGCGTCCCTGGAACGAGTCGATCGCCTGGACGTTACACTGGGAGGCGCTGGAGCTGAACTTGTTTGTGAATTGTGAGAACCCTACCGGGCGGGTGGTGGGGCAACTGTTTACCGAAGACGTCAAAAAGACGGGCCGGAACATGTTTTGCGCGGACGTGGCCCGGGCCCGTTCCTCCCCGAGTCGGAGCGTGGTGGAGTTTGAGGGGGGGACGGTGCTGGAGGCTGTGGAGTGGTTTTATCTGCAAAGCGAGCAGCGGCCCGCGCGCTTTTTTGAAGTGGAGCCCGAGGATTTTGTGATGGTTTCCGCCCAGCCCGACTGTGAGGAGGGCTGGATTGAGGGGCTGACACTGGAGGCGGTGAGGGAGTTGGATTCCACCGAGACGCTCAGTCTGTTGGAGAAGCGGCTTTACCGGTGGGAATGCGGCTGTTCGCAGGAGCGGATGCTGCAGATTTTGGCCTCTGCGATGGGGCGGGATCCGGAGGCGCTCTTTGGGGCGGAAGCTTCGCTGCGGATGAGCTGTCCGCGGTGCGGGACGCGGCACGTGGTGACGCGGGAGGGGTTGGAGGCGTACGCGGCGGGCAGGGGGTAGGCTTTATGGAAGTGGCGCAACGCTTTGGGGGGATGGCACGGTTGTACGGGCGCTCGGGTTTGGAGCGACTCTTGAGTGCGCACGTCTGTGTGGTGGGCGTGGGGGGGGTGGGTTCCTGGACAGTGGAAGCGCTGGCACGTTCTGGGGTCGGGGCGATCACGATGATTGACTTGGACGAGGTCTGCATCACCAACATCAACCGCCAGTTGCCGGCACTGGAGGGAACGGTGGGCAGGCCGAAGGTGGAGGTCCTGGCCGAACGGATCGGGGCGATTCATCCGGGCTGTGCGGTGCGGGCGGAACAGGAGTTTTTTACGGAAGCCACGGCCGCCCGGTTTTTGTCGGAGCCTTTCACTTGGGTGATCGACGCGATCGACGTGCCGAGAAACAAGTGTTTGCTCATCGCTTCCTGTCGGGAGCGGGGGGTGCCGGTTTTGACCGTGGGCGGGGCTGGTGGGAGGAGGGATGCGACGGCGGTGCGGGTGGAGGATTTGGCGCACAGTGGCCACGACGCTCTACTCCGGGTGGTGCGGCGGGAGTTGCGGCAGGACTATGGGTTTCCCAAGGAGCAGGCGGCGGCCTTTGGCGTGCCCTGTGTTTACTCGCAGGAGGCGCCCTTTTTTCCGTGGTCCGACGGGTCGGTGTGTGACCGCAAGGAGGAGGGGTCGCCGCTCATGATTGACTGTGCCAGCGGGTTTGGGGCGGCGACTTTTGTCACGGGGGCCTTCGGGTTTGCCGCGGCGGGGGAAGTGGTGCGGCGGATCGCCGTCGAGCAACCGGAGGGGCGGCGCCGGTGAGGGGACCGCCCGTGAGGGGACAGACGCCGGTGAAGGCGCCGGTGAAGGGACAGGCAAGTGCGGCGCTCTGGGCCCTACGGTTGTGCTGCGCGGCAATGTTTGTCTGCGGACTGGCGACGGGGTGTTCCCGTGCGCGCCCCCTGCAGGAACACTCCCCGGCGCCCGCGTTGGAGCGCCTGCAGGCGCAGGGTGTCAAGGCGGTGTATTTTACGGGGGCGGCCTTTGCCGGGTTGGTGAGCAAGCCGCCCGTTTGGTTGCCGGTGGAGGACCGGGATTTTGCTTCTCCGCGGGTGCGTACCATGGCGCAGGCGGCGTTGGATCCCAAACTGTTCAGGCAACTCGACCGGCAGGAGCGCTTTGAGGTGCTGCTTCTGGCGGGGGATCCGGTCCGTTACCGGCCGCTGCAGGAGCATTTGGTGCGCACGCGCGACTGGACTCTGGTGTGGGTGG
>JBIKSY010000210.1:0-6982 GCA_044348365.1 Chthoniobacteraceae bacterium | reverse complement strand
ATCAGCGCGGGCGCTGCAGGTGCCTTCCTAGCAAAGGACGCCTTCTTTATGTACGCCTTCCACGAACTGGCGCTCATCCCCACCTTTCTGCTGATCGGTTACTGGGGCAGCGGCGAACGTCAAAACGTGGCGTGGAAGGTGACCATCTTTCTGGCGGTGGGCAGCATCGTGCTGCTGGCCGGCCTGGTGGACCTTTATCTGGCAATCCCTGCCGCCCTCCGCAGCTTTGATCTCCAAAAGCTTCAGGAGGTCGCGGCGCAGCACTTGATTCCGGCTACAGCCCAAGTACGCCCCTGGCTGCTGCTGACCGCCGGCTTCGGAATCCTGATCTCCCTCTTCCCGTTTCATTCGTGGGCGGCTCCGGCCTACGCGTCGGCGCCGACACCGGTGGCGATGCTGCACTCCGGCGTCCTAAAAAAATTCGGACTCTACGGCATCATCCGCTTGGTGGTGCCCTTTCTACCGGAGGCATTCAAACAGCCGGTCTGGGGAAACTACACCGCGCAGGATCTGCTGCTCGGGCTGCTGCTTTGCAACATCCTCTACATCGGTCTGGTGACCATCGCACAACGTAAACTGGACTATGTGATCGGCTACTCCAGCGTGATGCACATGGGCTACGTCTTCCTCGGCATCGCCTCGATGAACCTCATCGGACTCTCGGGTGCCTGCCTGCTGATGTTCTCACACGGCCTGTCGGTGGCGGCGCTCTTTGCTGTGAGCGGCGCGATCCGCGAGCGGGAAGGCTCGCTCAACTTTGAACGCCTTGGCGGAGCGGCCAAGGCTGTCCCCTATCTGGCCATCTGCTTTGCCTTGGCAACCTTTGCCTCGATCGGGCTCCCCGGCTTCTCCAATTTTGCCAGCGAAACCCTCGTCTTCTTTGGCGGATTCCAGAAAGGCGCGTCCACCTTCCTCAAGACGGCCACGATTCTGGCCCTCTGGGGCGTGGTAATCTCCGCGGTCTACATGCTGCGCGCCTACAAGGCCGTGTTCCTCGGCGAAAGAACGGCCTCCGCGGCAAAATGGGCAGATCTGGACGGCTCCGCTCGGTTCGCACTCGCAGCCCTGCCTTTGGCCCTCTTGCTGGCGGGTTTCTTTCCGCAATATTTCCTCGGCTACCTCAAACCCACTTTGGAGGCGGCACTCCGCTAGTTACCCATGTTTGCGCCCATCACTCTCGAAATTTTGGTCCTAGTTCTGGGGTTTGCACTCCTGCTGGCCGAGTCCTTTTCCAACGCCCCCAGTAAACGTGCCCTCCCCAAGATTGCACTCTTCGTGCTGGCTTGGGTGTTCGCCTTCAGTTTCTTCACAGCGCCCACCCCGGACACCGTGGAGTCAGGGAGCTTTTGGAATTTTTACAGCGCCTCGCCGATTTCCATGATGTTCAAGCGCATCGCGCTGCTGACCACCATGGGAGTGCTCGTGATGAGCTTGGACTACGAAAGCACTCTGGCGAAGTTCATCCCCTCCTCACGGCCGGGAGCCGGCACGGGCGAGTTCTATATCCTCCCGCTCTTCACCTGCGCGGGGCTGATGCTAATGGCCTCCGCCACCGACCTAGTCATGGCCTTTGCGGCACTGGAACTGGTGACCATTTCCTTCTACGTGCAGGTCGCCTACATGCGCAGCAACTCCGCCTCACTCGAAGCGGGTGTCAAGTACCTGATCCTCGGTGCCCTGAGCACCGGCTTTTTTGTGTACGGCCTTACCTGGATCTTCGGCCTGACGGGAGAAACGCACTTTGACAAGGTCGCGCTCAAACTGGCCGCTCTTCAAAACTCCGACACGGCCATCCTCTTCGCCTTGTTGTTGGTTCTCGTGGGACTGGGCTTCAAGGTAGCCGCCGTCCCGTTCCAATCCTGGGTGCCGGACGTCTATCAGGGCGCCCCCACCCCCGTGACCGCATTCCTGTCGGTCGGTTCAAAAGCCGCGGGCTTTCTGTTGCTGCTCCGGGTGCTGGAACCCTTTCTCGGGGTCTCCTCCATCCAGACCAAGGTGCTCGCGGTTCTTGGGACCATGGCCGGGGCGACACTGGTTTACGGCAACCTGGCAGCGCTTCCGCAGAACAACCTCAAGCGACTGCTGGCCTATTCCAGTATCGGGCACGCGGGCTACCTGCTTCTCGCCGTAGCCAGCGTGGGGGCGCCAGTCACCGGTTTTGGAGCGGTGGGCACCACCATCGGCTTCTACCTGTTTGCCTATCTGCTGATGACCGTCCTTGGGTTCCTGGTCCTGACTGCGGTCTCAACCCAGACCAAGGGCGAGGAAATCCAACATTTCAACGGCCTTTCCAAGCGGTCCCCATTCCTCGCCTTTGCCCTTCTTGTGGCCATGTCGTCGCTGGCCGGGGTGCCGTTGACGGCCGGTTTCTACGGGAAGTTCCTCGTGTTTGCCCACGCCGTCAATGCCCAGCTATGGGTGCTGGTCGGCCTTGGCGTCGTGACCGTGGGCGCGGGCTTCTACTACTACCTCCGCGTAGTGGCGGCAATGTACTGGTACGAACCGACCGATACTGCACCGATCCATGTTTCTTCGCTGAGCAAGGTGGTCATGGCCCTGCTGGTCGTCTGCATCTTTGTTTTCGGCGTCAATCCCAGCCCCATTCTCTCGGCGCTCCAGGGCACCCCTGCGAAGGTCGCTGCCGCCCACTGATGGGCGTTTTCTTGAAAGCGCCGCTCGGTTTGCCGCAGGGCGGCACTCCTGCCGCGTCTTTCCGGGTACACTGCACCCGATTGGTGTATGCTGGCCTCCTGCAGTCGGGAGCGCGCCTTACCGGTTCGGTGTACCAAGCGCTGCGCCTGCGCTTGGTTTCCTCCCCCGTTCCTGCGCGCCCCCGCGCTCTCCCGACAAGTTCATACTCCCCCCTTCATCTCGGCTTTTAGGTTCAAGCAATGGCAGAAGCATCCCCACCCCAATCGGTCCTCAGCGTCTCCGATATCTCGGTCGCCTTTGGCGCAAACCCCCTCCTAAAAAACGCCACAATCGCGATCCTCGAGGGGGAACGCATCGGTCTGGTGGGACGCAACGGCTGCGGCAAATCCACCTTCCTGAAGATGGCCGCCGGCGCCACCAGCCCGGACTCCGGCCAGATCAACACCCGCCGCGGCCTGCTCGTGGGCTATCTGCCCCAGGAGTTCGAACTTGAGGAGGAACTCACCGTACACGAAGCCGTCCTCCGCGGAGCCAGCGCCGTACAGGATCTCCTCGCCGAATACGAAACCGCCCCGCCAGAATCCGACCGCTCGGCCGAACTGCTCGAACGCATCGAACAACTCGACGGCTGGAATCTGGATTCCCGCACCAAGGCGCTGCTCTCAAATTTGAACGCCCCTCCGGCCGACCGCATTATCAGCTCGCTGAGCGGAGGCGAGAAGCGGCGCGTTGCGTTGTGCCGCAGCCTTCTGGCGCAGCCCGACATCCTCATCCTCGACGAGCCCACCAACCACCTCGACACGGAGTCCATCCGCTGGCTAGAAGAGTTTCTCGAACGCTACCGCGGCACCTGCCTCTTTGTCACCCACGACCGCTACTTCCTCGACCGGGTGTGCAACCGGATCGTTGAAATCCACCTGGGCGGCTTCGTCTCCTTTCCCGGCAACTACACCGACTTCCTCATCGCCCAGGCCGAACGCGAGGCGATCAGCGAACAAACGGAACACCGGCGCCAGAAGTTCCTCAAAAGCGAACTCGAATGGGTGCGCCGCGCCCCGGGAGCCCGCCGCACCAAATCGCAGGACCGCGTCGACCGCTACTTTGAGGCGGCTTCCCAAGGACCGCCGGAGCGTGCCTCGGACGCGGACATCATCCTTCCCACACCGCGCGAACTCGGAAACCGAGTCATTTCGCTCAAGGACGTGGGTGCGGAGATCGACGGACGCGTCCTTTTTTCTGGGCTGACCCTCGAACTGGAAGCCAACACACGCGTGGGGATCGTGGGCCGCAACGGTTGCGGCAAAACCACCCTCCTGCGCCTCCTCACCGGCGAAACCACCCCGCTCAGGGGCACGGTGGAGCGGGGTGCCCGGGCCGACATCAACCTCATCGACCAGCACCGCCTGCAAATCGACCCGAACCGGACCATCTGGGACGAAGTGGGCGAAGGACGGGACACCGTACGCCTCGGCGAGGAAAACGTCACGTTGCGCGGCTACCTGCGCCGCTTCCTGTTCAAGGAAGACCAACTCAACCAGATCATCGGACAGCTCAGCGGCGGAGAACGTAGCCGTGTGCTCCTCGCCAAAATCCTCAAGCGCGGTGGGAACGTCCTTATTCTGGACGAACCCACCAACGATCTGGACCTGGCCACCCTGCGAATCCTCGAGGAGGCCCTGGTCCGCTTCAAGGGAACCGTCGTGGTCGTAAGCCACGACCGATACTTCCTCAACCGGGTGTGCACCCACGTTTTGGCGATAGAAGGCGACGGCTCTACCGTCTTCAACGTCGGCAACTACGACCAGCATCTGGCCTTGATGGCAGCACGCCGGCAAAAGGCAACTGCCGCGCCAGCGAAAAATTCCGCCAAACAGCCCCCGGCAGCCCCTGCCAGGGGTGCGACGCCGACCCTAGGCGCCCGCGGGGCCCGTGGGCCGAAGCTCTCCTACAAGGAGGAGCGCGAACTGGAGGGCATCGAGGCGGCCGTCAGCCTGGCGGAGGAAACCGCAGCAGCAGCGGAGGCGGCGCTCAACTCTCCTGACCTCTACAAAAAGACTCCCGCAGAAATTTCAACCGCCCAGGTCCACGCAAACACCCTGCGGACGGCTGTGGCGGAAATCTACGCGCGCTGGGATGAGTTGGAGAAAAAGAGGCTGGCCTGCGCGGTGGAATAAGGAACGCAGGTTCCTCCACTGCCCTTAAACCGAATCCCCCACCCCGTTCCATTCCCGCCTTTCGGAATGGAACGCTCCGTCCTCTGAGCGGGCCTCGGAAAGACTGGATACCCTCGCTTCTGCCCAGCCCTTGTATTGGGGCTAGAAGAATAGCGGAATCACCAGAATTGCCACGATGTTGGCAACCTTGATCATCGGGTTGATCGCAGGGCCCGAGGTGTCCTTGTAAGGATCCCCCACGGTGTCCCCGGTGACGGCGGCGGCATGCGCAGGCGAGTGCTTCCCGCCGTGGTTGCCTTCCTCGATGTACTTTTTCGCGTTGTCCCAGGCGCCGCCGCTGGAGGTCATCGACAACCCGATGAACAACCCAGTGACAATCGTGCCCACGAGCAGCCCCCCCAATACGGTTGGCCCGAGCGCGGGAACGGCAGCAACGACCACTACAAACAGAATCGGCAGCAGGGCCGGAACGATCATCTCGCGGAGCGCGGCCTTGGTGACGATGTCCACGCAGGTGCCGTACTCCGGGGTCTCGGTGCCCGTCAATATCCCGGGATGTGCCTTGATCTGGCGGCGCACCTCTTCGACCACGGCGCCCGCGGCGCGGCCCACGGCATCCATGCTGAAGGCGGAGAAGAGGTAGGGCAACAGGCCTCCCAAAAAGAGTCCGATGATCACCTTCGGATCGTTCAGCGAAAACTCCAGCGCCCCCTGAATCACCCGTCCCGCCGCCGCCCAGTGGGCACGAAGCTCCTCCACATAGGTTCCGAACAGAACCACCGCAGCGAGGCCCGCAGAGGCGATTGCATAGCCCTTGGTCACGGCCTTCATCGTGTTGCCCACCGCGTCCAGTTCATCCGTGATCTGGCGCACCCCGGCAGGGAGGCCGCTCATTACCGCGATGCCTCCGGCGTTGTCCGTGATCGGACCAAAGGCGTCCAACGAGATGATGATTCCCGCCATGGAAAGCATCGCCATGACCGCGACGGCGATTCCGTACAGGCCGGCGAAGTAAAAGGAACCCAGAATCGCGCCCGCGATGCAGAGCACCGGCATCGCGGTGGCGTGCTGGCCGGTGGCGATCCCCGCAATGATATTGGTGGCATGCCCGGTCTCGGAGGCCTTGGCAATATTGCGCACCGGGGAATAGTGGGTGGAAGTGTAGAAGTTGGTGATGGCCACTACCAGAATGGTCAGCAACAAGCCCAGCAGGGAGGCCATGTAGATCTGGGGGGCGGTGTAGACCCGTCCGCCGGCCTCCATGCCGCCTGCAAAAAGAACTTGGGTAACAGGCCAGAGGGCGCCGGCGGAAACCACTCCGGAGACCGCCACCCCGCCCATGAGCGCCGCTGTGGGCCCTGCGTTGACGAGGTTCACGCTGGCGATCCCAGCGATCGCACCAACAATCGAAATGCCCCCGAGGATGAAGGGAAACAAGACGGCGTTGGGAAACGCCTTGAGCGTCAAACCGGCGATGAGCACCGCCCCGATCAGACTGACCGCATAGGTCTCGAAGACGTCCGCAGCCATTCCTGCGCAATCGCCCACGTTGTCTCCGACATTGTCCGCGATGGTCGCGGGATTGCGGGGATCGTCCTCGTCCAGGTTGCTCTCGATTTTGCCTACCAGATCCGCCCCGACGTCCGCGGCCTTGGTGTAGATGCCGCCGCCGAGCCGGGCAAACACGCTGATCAAGCTGGAGCCCAGAGCCAGCCCCACAAGGCTGTGGAGGGCAGTCGCCTCGTCAGCCATCGCCACGACACCCTTGTAGAACAGGGCGGTCGACAACAGAGCCAGACCCACCACCAGCAGACCGGTCACCGCCCCGCCATTGAAGGCCACCTTCAGTGCGGCGCGGCGGCTTTCGGTCGCCCCCTGGGCAGTCCGAACGTTGGCAAGTACGGCGACGCGCATTCCAATAAAGCCGGCCGCCAGCGAGCAAACCGCCCCCAACAGAAAGCCCAGCGCCGTAGGAGTACCCAGTTTCCAATAGAGGATTCCAAATAGCACCGCCGCAATCGCCCCAATGGAAACTAGCTGCCGGTTGAGGTATGCCTTGGCGCCCTCCTCAATCGCGGCGGCAATCTCGCGCATCCGCTGGTGCTCGATCTTCACCTTGAGGATGGAACGGATCAACCCGACGGCGACCAGCAACC
>JBIKSY010000209.1:0-6995 GCA_044348365.1 Chthoniobacteraceae bacterium | reverse complement strand
AGACGACGAGCGTCTGGTCTGCCAATCCAGTTTCATCGAGTGCCTTTAAAACCTCGCCGACGCCCGAGTCCAAGTGCTCCACGACGTCGCCATACAAGCCCCGCGCCGATTTGCCACGCAAGCGGTCTGGGAGATGCAGCGGGATGTGCGGCGCGCTGTAGGCGAGATAGAGCAAGAACGGTTCCTCGCGCTTTGCCCGCACGAACTTTACCGCCTCCTCGGTGAACCGTTCGTTGAGCGTCTTCTGGTCGGGCTTTGGCTCGACGACCGTCTCGTCGCGGTGGAGGACAAAGGGTTGCATGTCGTTGGGGAACATCATCCCGTAAAACGCGTCGAAGCCATGCTGGCGCGGGGTGAATGGGGCCAGGTGCCCGAGGTGCCACTTCCCAACGCAGGCGGTGGCGTAGCCGCGTTTCTTCAAGATCTTAGCCAGGGTGACCTCGTCGGGGTTCAGCCCAGTCGGGGACGCTGGGAAGAGGATGCCGGGGAATCCCACGCGCACCGGGTAGCAGCCGGTCATGAGTGCCGCGCGGGACGGGCTGCAGACGGAAGACGGTGCGTAGTAGTCGGTGAACCGGGCGCCCTCGGCGGCGAGCCGGTCGATGTTCGGTGTCAGAATCTTCTCGAAGCCCGGGCGCTTGTCCGGGGTCCAGTAGCACCCGACGTCGTCGTAGCCGAGGTCATCGGTGAGGATGACGAGAATGTTCGGTTTGGGCGCGGGCTTCGGCTCACCGGCACCGTTCACTGCCGCTAGCGGCGTCAGCAGCAGGATCGTCAGGAGTGTGAAGTTGTATTTCATCATTACATTTCTTTGATGGCATTCAATCAAGCCGGCGGACGCTGACGTAATAGGCGCCGCAGATTTCCTTGCCCTGATCGTCGAGAAAGGTTCCGCGGAGCATTGTCTGCCCCTGTTTGAGGGGCATGCTGAACGACGCAACCGTATCGGTCTGAGCCACGTCTTTTTCGCCCTTGAATTCGCCAACGGCCAGCCGTGCCTTCACAATGGGAAAGGCCTTGCCGGCGGGAAGTCGGTGGTTACCGAGCACGGAGTCCCAGGCAGGCACCGTGCCGCAGATGGCGGTATTCGCCTCCTCCGGCCATCGGCGGAGAGCGATTTTGTAGTTCCCGCCGCGCGCCACTTGGATGAACCATTGATCCATCGTGTAGGTGCCTTTGCGCACCATTTCTGGAGAGAGACCTTTCTGCTCGTATTGCGTCGACGGCACCAGCGTGGACGGATTTTCATGGTCGTCGCCTACGATGATGGCGCTGCGCTTGGTCGTCCATGGCTCCACGTCATTCCACCATTGCGCATAGGCTTTGCGCAGCTTCGCGACGATCTCTGGCTGTTTGGCGCTCACATCCCTCTGCTGGCCCGGGTCGGTGGCAAGGTCGTATAATTCGCTTTCCACCAGACGCCAGCGGCCCCACATGACGGCCAAAGGTTTTTGCGCGGGATCAATGCCCGGGGCGGCTTTCCGAGGATAGCCGTGCTGAACAACCAATATCCGGTCAGGAGGCTCCTGCCCCGCTTTCTGGAGCACTGGCGCGAGGTTGATGCCGTCAAATTTGGCCCCAAGCGTTTGCTTCAGACCGCACAGCCCGATCAGCGTCGGCACCAGATCCTGCGCCTCTGTTAGGCCGGACACTTCGCCCGGCGGCCGCAGTCCGCCGGACGGCCAACGGACAAACAACGGGGAGCGATGGCCGCCCTCCCAGGGCGTCGCCTTGCTCCCGCGCATCCCGGCGTTGTAGAGGTCTGACATGTTGGCTGTGCCGTTATCATGGAGAAACATCAGGATCGTATTATCGCGCAGACCTGACTGGCGGAGGAAAGCGTCCAGTCGACCCATGTTTTCATCCACATTGGCCAGCATGCCGAGGACTTGCCGATGGTTCGGCTTCTGATCCTTGTAGGGCTCGCAATATTTTTCCGGCACAATCAGCGGAGTATGGACCAGCGGTACCGGCAGATAGCAGAAGAACGGCTCCCCGCCTTTACTCCGCTGATCCATCCACTTCATGGCTTCGGTGAACACAATGTCGTTCACGTAGCCTTTGAGCTGGACCGGCTTGCCGTCGGCGTGGCGGAGCCACGGATCGACATAATCGTTGCACCAGGTGTCGTCAGACACGCCAACAAACGCTGAGTTGAAATAGAGCACGTCCTTGAAGCCACGGTCCTGTGGACGGAAGGGATAATTGTCGCCCAGATGCCATTTTCCGAACTGCCCGGTGCGATAGCCGTTGGCGGCGAAGATATCGGCCACCGTCGGCAAGTCGGGGCGGAGTAACATCCGCGAGCCTGCGACCACGCTCGCGCCGTTGCGGAAATTATCCACGCCGGTCAACAGTTGTGAGCGGGTGGGAGTGCAAAATGGAGTCACGTGGAAGTCGGAAAACCGCACGCTTTCCTGGTGAAGCTTGTCCACGTTGGGCGTCTTCGCCACCGGGTTGCCGTGGCAGGCGTAGTCGCCGTAACCGGCATCGTCGACCAAGATGACGATGACGTTTGGTTTGGCGCCGATAGCCGCAGCGTTTAGCGCCGCCAGCGGCGATAGAAAAAGAGCGGCGAGGAGTGGTAGCGTGAACTTCATTGGGGAATGGAATGAGTTGGGGCCGGTCTGGGGCAGCAAAAGCGGCGCGTGGCCACTGGAAAGGTTTCCTTATTCTGAGCCTGAGGTTCCGCCAAAGGCCTTTAGATGCCGGATCTTCCTTCCGCGCTCTCACCAGAGAGGCTCGATTTGTTCAGCATTCCATTTGTCCCATAACGCCGACATCTGCTGTACACGGGCCGGCTCCCGAGGGGCTAAATTTGTGGCCTCCCCAATATCGTGGGCCAGATCATAAAGCTGCCATTCCTTGCCACTCCGGATGAGTTTCCACTCGCCCAACCGCGTCGCGTTCTGCTTCCCCACCCGCCAGAATAAAGGCCGATCCGAAAAATGGCCCGTCTGACCCGTGAGAAGCGGCAGCAGGCTCACTCCATCCAGCGCTGTTTTCTCCGGAGCCGTCCTGGCGAGATCCAAGGCTGTCGCCGTCGCATCCATCGAGGTTACAGGCGTATCGATCTCCTGACCTTCTGGAAGATGATTTTTCCAGGAGACGATAAACGGAACTCGAATTCCCCCCTCCAGCAACTCCCCTTTTCCTCCACGCAAAGGAGTATTATTGGAGGTGAGCTCTTTGGTTGGTCCACCATTGTCACTGAGAAAAACAACGAGCGTATTTTCCTCATTTCCGCTCTCCCTCAATTTCGCGAGGACTTTGCCAACGCCATCGTCCAGATGAGCCAGCATCGCGGCAAAAATCCGGCGCTGAACATCCCCAATGTGTGCGAATTTTTTCATATACTGGTCCGCACCCTGCATCGGGCTGTGGACCGCATTATAAGCTAAATAGAGGAAGAACGGTTGGGCCTGATGACGACCGATAAAGTCACAGGCCTCGCGAGTGAAGACATCGGTAAGGTTTGCCTTTTCATCCATTGGCTGGCTGCTGCGCAAAAGAGGATTATCGGTATCGTATTCGTGTTCATTGTGTCCCAATTGTGTGCTCCACACAATCCGGCCATCCGGCGAACTCCACCGCCCTTTCCCCCCATCCGGAAGGGCCTTCTTCCGCAACCAGGTCGTCACCCCCTGCCAGGGACTTGGCACATAAAAGTGCCCTTCATGCAGGAACCCGAAAAAGTCATCGAAGCCCCGCCGCTGCGGATGAAACTCCGCCGTGCCCCCGAGGTGCCACTTTCCAATCAATCCCGTTGCATAGCCACTGTCCCGCAACCGATCCGCAATGGTCTTCTCCGACACCGGGAGCCCAATTCCGAGCATCGAGTTTTTGGCACCGGTAGGGTTATTCTCAAATCCAAACCGCGTCTGATAGCGCCCAGTCAAAAGCGCCGCGCGCGAAGCCGCACAAAACGGTGCAGTGACATAGGCACTCCTGAAACGCGTTCCCCTAGCCGCCAATGCATCAATGTTCGGTGTCGGGATCTCCTTGCCTCCGTAACATCCGAGTTCTCCGTAACCGAGGTCGTCGGCAACAATGACAAGAATGTTCGGTCGCGCAGCGGCGTCGACTGCGTACCCGGACGGCAGGCCAAAAACTGCCACGGTTAAGGCTGCAACAATCCGCATCAGTGAATTTCTCATAACTTGGATTTCTGGAGACAATGCTAATTTTGATCTTGAGAGCCGGTCGGGTCCACCCGCCCGAAATCCTATGGCGTTAAACTCTTTCTCAAAACAAGCCGGGGTGCGACCCATGTCGTCCAGTCGTAGCCGGGATCCTTCAACGCATCGACAATCCAACAGATCGTCACCTTCTGTCCGCGCCAAGCCTTCAGAGAAATCTCCGCAGGCACCTTTTCCGCAGCCTTCAAACTCCTGGCGAACACTTCCTTTCCGTCAACCTCCACTGCAAATCCGGCGCCCGTGCTCTTTTCGTGATTCAGAAATGCTTCAAACAAAAGCATGCCATCCCCTTCTTTTTCGGACGGAACTTCCACCTTGAAAGAAAGACGACCGAGGCCCTTTGGCATAGGATGTTGTAACAACCCGGGCCGCTGGATTTCGTCCTCAGGACCGACCATCTTTCGAGCGACATTCTGCACATTCTCTTTCAACGCCGAATCCCGCGCCTGAACAAAATCGTAAATAACCTTGTCGGATTCGTGAAAAGGCGTCCGGGGAGCCTCGAACTTTGAAGAAATCAGATTGTTCCAATCCGCGCGCCCCACAATGGGCAGCGCGAAAGCAAACGCAGAGTCTTCCTGAGCTGTTCCGGCGCTTTGGAACAGGCTCCAAATCGCACGTTTCTTTCCAATACCATTCACGTTGCTACTGCCGTCATGAGCACGCAGGCCAAAGTGCAGTCCGCCTTCCTGAGGGTGGTCCACGTGTCTGTGGTAAAGGAACGACTCAATTGCAGGAAGCGCCTGAATCTTTTTCCACGCAAATGCGAATGCCGCCGCCTGTTCCTCTTCTCCATTCTCTTTGTCAGAACAATGAAATCCCTGCTCCGTGAGGGCGATTGACCGAACCTTACCCTCGAACAAATACTCGGGCTGTCCCAGAAAAGCTGGAAGGACTTCCAGATTGTGAAAGGTAATCCGTGGCGCATCAAACCGGAGAGGCGCCGAACGGTCATTCCAGAATTCCGCTTTAAATAAGTTTTGCGGATATGGATGGAATGCCAACGCCCACGGAAAATTACCACCCTCCGTCGAGATCCTCTGAATTCCCGAAATCGCCTCAAGCCCTGAAAATCCCTTCGTAGGGTCTTCAGAGGCCGACATCAGCCAATGGTGTTCCAGCGAAACGTAGATACTAAACTGTTCGTGCATCGACCGCGTCACCAAATCCGCGATCCTCAGCGCCGCCGAATACTCGCGGATGACGATTTTGGAATCCACATTTCCGAGGTGGTACCAGGACCAGTGACTCTGCATTTCATTTCCAATCACCAGACCACTTAGAAGACCGAACACGGCGTCCTCCCGGGTATAGCGTTCGACCAACCAGTGAATAATCGCCCGGTAATAGAAGACGCCTTCTTCGGTCGCAGTATTGAAAGCTGAAGGGCCGATCGGAACCCGCGAAGGATCCGTAAGAGGATGTACCAACGGCGAGGACGCCGGCGTATTGGCGCGAACGTTATTCAGGAGGATTCCCGTAACACGCTGACCATTTTGATGAGCGGCCTTTAAATGTTTATCCAAAAGCGCCACACCCGCGGGACGCAGTCCAATGGTACGCCCCTCATATGTGAAATGAGCTTTGGGTTCGGCGCTTTGAAGATCCAGCAATCCACCAATATCAATGTTCTCGTTCACTTGGGCACATCCAAGCGCGACCCCGTCAGCCTCATCCAGTAGACACGTGATCCCCTTTTTCGAGGCGCCGGCTCGAAGTGGGTTCTTTCCGCGAAGCACAGCCCTGAAGTCAGTCACATACTGCGGGGCACCGAGTGCTTCTTTTCCGTCCGCCGAACACAGCCGGTATTTTGCGAATAGTCGGTCACGCCCACCTTCGAAGCGCGGGGTCGTTGCACGCATTAGCGAGGCTTCGCCCCTCCATACCACAACGGATTCCGAAGACTGAGCCTCGGCGGAATCAGCAGTGAGTTGGTTGGTGGCAAGCGAAAGCCGCTCGATGGAAACCTTTCCAGGGACCTCTAAATCCCAGCGGAACTGAATTTCATCGGGCGTCACGGCAACGCACAATCCGCCCGAAGCCGCGAGGAGATCGGGGCCTTTTCCCACTCCAAGCAGGAGCAAAAGAACAACCTTCACGAATTTCATGAAAAATAGAACCCGGGGCCTTTTAAAAGCGGCGAATCGAGGAGGTTTGATAGTCATTTTAACTTTGGTTGTTATCGAACAAGCGCCGCTTTCGTGTTGAGTTGAATGCTAGTTCGCCTTCTGTTTTTGGGGCAGAGGCACCTGCGACGTGGTGCGCAGGTACGCGATCAAATCCCGGACCTCTTCGTCAGACAGCGCCTTGAGCAAACCCTCCGGCATCATGGAGATGGGCAGTTTCTCGCGGGATTGAATTTCCGATTTCGCGATGACCGTGTCCTGGCCAATCACACGCAGGGTCACTTGTTGTTCATCTTCCGCCGCCACCATTCCAGAGACCGTACGCCCGTCGCGAGTGGTCACCACAACAAGATGATAGGCCTCCTGCATGGTCTCACTCGGGTTGATAATTTGCGCGAGGATGTAATCAAGGTTGGCACGATTTGATCCCGTAAGATCCGGGCCGACATTTCCACCGGAGCCGTAAAGCATGTGGCATAGCGTGCACGAACGCTCAAATACTGCGCGGCCCCGGGACACATCCGCCTTTGCCAGATAAGCATCGGTTAACAACGCTTTGTACTTCGCGGTGTCGGCTTCCTTGTCGCTGGCGAGCTGCGTTATCGGCCCCCAAAACTCTACAAACGAGGGGCCAATCACGCGGTAGAGCTGACGTGCGGCAAAGGCGCTC
>JBIKSY010000436.1:0-7000 GCA_044348365.1 Chthoniobacteraceae bacterium | reverse complement strand
TGACGAAATGCGGCGTCTCATGCTGCAAACGCCTGACGTTCCGGGCCCCGTCTACATTCGATTGGCCAAAGGGGGGGACCCAATAGTGAGCCAGGGGCATTTGGATTGCACGATAGGAAAGGCGATCTGCCTTCGGAACGGGCGGGACGCACTGCTCGTCACTACGGGCATCTGCCTCCAGATTTGCCTCGAAGCGGCAGACCTGATGGGAGCGTTGGGCTATTCTGTTGCCGTGCTACACATGCACACCATTAAGCCCCTTGACCAGGCGGCTCTTCTGGAACGGATGGAAGGCGTGCCGGTGATTGTGACCTTGGAGGAGCACTCCATCGTAGGCGGATTGGGAAGTGCCGTTGCAGAGATTCTTGCCGAAGCGAACTTTAACACACCAAAACAATTCAAGCGTCTAGGAATTCCAGATGTTTTCCCCGATCAATATGGTTCTCAGTCTTCACTAATGAAGCGCTATGCGATCACTTCCGAGGCGCTGGTTCAAACCGTTCGCAGTTTGAGCGCGTCAGCATCCAGATGACTTCGAACTTTCTATGAGCAAACTCCAAAACTTTGTCACCCCGCTGCACCAAAGTACCAAACGAGACTACCTAGCCCGGATGGTGGACGAAAAGGTCCACTGCATGATCAAGGCTAAGGAATATGAGGCGGATTACTGGGACGGAGACAGGCGTTTCGGATACGGCGGGTACCGCTACCTGCCGGGGCGGTGGAAGCCTGTTGCCGAGGCCCTGATTATGGAATACGGGCTAAAGGCTGGATCCCGTGTGCTCGACGTGGGTTGTGGCAAGGCATTTTTACTGTATGAGATGCTCCTTCTTGAACCCGGTCTAGAAGTTGTTGGGTTTGACGTCTCTGAACACGGCCTGGCGCACGCCCCTCCCGAATTGAGGGGTTCACTCTTCAAGCACCGAGCACAAGACCCTTTTCCGTTCGGGGACAACCAGTTTGACTTGGTCATTTCCCTAGGCTGCCTCCACAACCTGCGCCTGTTTGAACTTCACACGGCTCTGAGGGAGATCGAGCGAGTCGGACGTCAGAAGTATGTCATGCTAGAAAGCTACCGAAACGAGTTGGAACAATTCAACTTGCAGTGTTGGGCATTGACCTGTGAATCCTTTTTCGACACCGCCGAGTGGATCTGGCTTTACCGCCACTTTGGATACACGGGTGATTATGAGTTTATTTACTTTGAATAAATGAAAACAAAGGCAGCGATTCTAACAGAGTTAAACGCGCCGTTGGCCGTCGAGGAGATCGAGTTGCCGGCATTGGATTATGGGCAGGTGCTTGTTCGGATCCACCGGAGTGGAATCTGCGGCGCTCAGATTGGGGAGATTGCAGGAACCAAGGGGCCCGACCGCTTTCTGCCCCACCTTCTGGGGCACGAGGCTGGAGGAGTGGTCGTGGAGATTGGACCGGGCGTCTCCCACCTAAGGGAGGGTGAACATGTCTGCCTTCACTGGCGCAAAGGCGCCGGGATCCAAGCGCGGCCAGCCCAGTACCAGTGGAAGGGACGTGCGGTCAACTCCGGCTGGGTGACAACCTTTAGCGAGTACTCCATTGTTTCTGAAAACCGAGCCACGCCGGTCGGAAAATCTGTTCCGTTTGAAATTGCCGCATTGATGGGCTGCGCAGTGACAACCGGACTCGGGCTGATCAACAACGATGCCCGCGTAAAGATAGGACAGTCTGTGGCGGTGCTGGGCGCTGGCGGGGTCGGGCTCAATGTGATCCAAGGGGCAGCCATGGTGTCCGCCTTCCCCATCATAGCCGTTGACTTGTTCGACCACAAACTTGAGCAGGCCCGCCGGTTTGGGGCCACACACACGATTAACTCCGCCCGATCGGACCTAGCCTCCGCTCTTCTCGAGATCACCGGCCCCGGTGGGGTCGACGTGTTTGTGGAAAACACCGGTCAGGTTCGCCTCATTGAGCTTGCCTACCGTCTTACGGCACGCCAAGGCAGCACGATTTTAGTCGGCGTTCCGAAGCATGACGAGGACATCACAATTCACTCACTACCACTGCACTTTGGCAAGCGCCTCACCGGCTGCGAAGGCGGCCAAACCGACCCCTCGGCTGACATTCCCCGGTATCTAAGGCTTTTTGCAGAAGGACGGCTATCCCTTGCCCCTCAGATCACTCACCGCTTTGCGCTCGGGGATGTCAATCAGGCTCTGGACACGGTCCGCAGTGGCCAAGCCGGACGCTGCATTTTGGAAATGAGCTAAGGAACCGTTGCCGCGTCCTGGGTTTGAACATGGGTTCTTCGAGCAGTGAACCCGATGCTGCCCGAATCACCTCCGCACCAGTTCACAAGCCAAACCAGTGGCGCGGAAAGCAGAACCACCGGCAGGTAAAACCAGGCTTTGCGGGGAGGAGTCTCCAAACCAAGCGCATCCGACAACCAGTTGCAGAAAGTAACAGCAAGATCACCTGGATCGAAGACAGGCCTGAGGTCAACCTGGTCAAAGCCAGCGGCCTGAAAAAGACTTCTAAGGGTTTTGGGTTCGAAATGTGTTTGATGTCTGGGAATCTGTAATCCTTGCCAGTGCCTCGGGAAAACACGGCGCCAAGGCGAGCGCCAGTTCGGTACCTCTCCAAACACGACCCCGGTGGAATTCATGCTCACCAAGAGACCGCTGAGCACTTTGAGCGGGTCGGCCACGTGCTCAAGCACATTGAACATGACGACAACATCGAACTTGACTGGAAAATCAACCTTTTCAATTTCGCCCTGAATCAGCGAAAGACGATTACTGTGATTCAAGGGAACCGGGACCAGGTAATCAATTCCCACAAGGCGGCAACTCTCCGGCAGTTGGCGGTCTAAAAATTGAAGAAAACTTCCGTCGCCGCAGCCCACTTCCAGCACCGCCCCAAACTCTGGCCCGCTTGCCTTCAACATAGCCGAGGACCGGAATCTGAGTCGCATGCCGTACAATAAATCAGCCAAAACGTGGCGCCGGGCACTGTCCACCACATGATAGCTCGCCGGGTAACACATGGGCAGAGATTCCTCGGTCGGACGCACAGACAAATACACCAGATGGCAGGCGGTGCAACGGCTGATGGAATAAAACCCGGGAACCCGGTCCTCCACGTCCTCAAGTCGCTCGAAAAGCGTGTCTGCAGATTGGCTGAAACAAAGCGGACAGGAAACTTCAACTATTCTGATGACATTCATTGGCCGGAACAAATCTGAGGAAGCAGGCAATGCCCGTCAAGCCGCTCACACCTTCCTCTTGAATTTAGCTGATGGCATCCATAAACTTACAATGTGAAGGGGATTCTTATTTCTTTGCTGGCGGTTGCCGGCTTTCTAATAACAGCGATTTTTGCAGCCCGATTGTTTCGGCCCAAACGGCATCTCCAGTTGTTTGTCCCGACCGCCTTGCTCTGGGGTGGCGGATATGTCGGTTTATATTTTTGGGTTCCTGCTTCCGCAGGATTCCTGCCCCTCGAATGGCAGACCCCTAGCGCATGGGCTGACGGGCTCTACGGCTTCCTCGTCTATTGGTTAAACATCCACACCGTGGTGGACGTGTTCTTTGCGACCTGCGGGGGCTTTTCGGTTTCGTTGCTGTCAGCAATCCTGCGTGCCGAGGGGGGGCTGAGCACTGAGGCGCTGGTGGAGGCGTTCAGCGGCACTCAGGGTGGAGACAAAATTTACAACTGGCGAGTGCCTCACCTTGAAAGCCAAGGCTATCTGTTTCGAGACTCGAACAGTGGGGCCTACCAACTCACGGCAAAGGGGCGTCTGGTTGCGTCATTCATCCACATTTTAAAGCGCCTCATGAACCTTGGAAAGGGAGGATAACAGGGGATGCTTCACGGCCTACTTACCGCCCTTGTCTCAACCATACTTTGGGTGCTTGCCCAGAACCTGTGGATGCACATCCGTCCAAATCCGCGGCGGGTTCAGGCCATTGTCACGGGGTACATCCTCAGTTTTCCCCTTGTTTACTGCACCTACCGTTGGATGCCTGTGTGGCAGGAGAACTCGCCCCACGAGGCGCGTGCCTTGGGCTGGGTTCACGCCTATTTGCTGCACTTCCTTCTTTTCGCATTTTACGGGGAGTGTTTTTTTCATGTCGAGCGCTCCGTTACCCTTCGTCTCCTGGTTGAGATTCTCCACTCCGGTCCTCAGGGCGCTGGTCTGGAAATGCTTCGTAGTCAATACCCAGTGGGGCAGATGGTCGCTCAGCGACTGGAGGTGCTCCGCAAAAACGGCTTTCTTCGTCAGGAGGACGGACGCTGGCAGCTACAGTGGAAAGCCAGACTGCTCGCTCGGTTTGCGGTGCTAGGGAACTGGCTTCTCCGTGCATCCGCTCAAACCGAGAGAGGCTAAGAAAAATGAGTACGCCAAAACGGATTGTTTTGCTCGGCAACCAGGGCTTTATCGGAAGCCATTTGGAGCGTGCCCTCCGCCCACTATCGGAGGAATACGCGGGCTTTCATGCAGGGAGTCTGGACCTGGCCCGCTCGGCTGCCCCTCTAGCCGATTGGTTTAACCCGGAAACGGTGGTGATCATGACGGCGGGAGTCAAACGCCAGTGGGGTGATTCCCTTGAGGCCTTCAGCCAAAACATGGCTATGGCCCTCAATGTGGCGCGTGTGTTGGAAAAACATCCTGTACGGCGTTTTCTCTATTTCAGTTCCGCGGCCGTATACGGCGAGGCGAACCACGACGAGGCAATCAGTGAGGACACACCTGTCCGCCCCACATCTTACTACGGCGCAGCAAAATTTGCCTCGGAATGCGTGCTTTCGGGGTGCGTTGCCTTGCGTCCCCCTCTGATTTACGGACCGGGTGACACGAGCCGGTCCTACGGTCCTTCCGGTTTTGCCTGGTCGGCTAAACAGGGAGAAGTTGCCACCCTTTGGGGTGACGGAGAAGAAAAACGGGAGTTTCTCTACGTTGGCGATGTGGTGCAGCTGGTGGTCCGGAGCCTTTGCCACACCTACACTGGGCCGCTCAACCTTGCCTCCGGCCGGTCTTACACCTTTGCCGAGGCTGCTCACCTTGCTGGTGCCCGGATTCAATCCAAACCCCGCTCCAAACCAAAGGTGGATCATGGTTTCAATAACACCCGCTTGAACCACTTGTTTCCGGACTTCAACTTTCGTCAACTTACTGAAGGAATGCATGAAACTTTGTCAGCTTTGTAGGGCAGCGCGCGTCACCACGCTGCTGGATGTCGGGCCGCAGCCGATTTGCAACCGTTTCCCTCAATCAATCGAGGAGACTGAGATGCTTTTCCCAATGCTCCTAGAACAGTGTCAGGCTTGCGGACTCCTGCAGACCACGGCTCCGGTTTCGGCAGCTGAATTGCTGCCGCGCGTTGACTGGATCACCTATAACGAACCGGAGGGGCATCTAGACTCCCTGGCGGATTCTCTCGCACAGTTGCCGGGTATCCGATCCTTCGGAGGCGTGACGTTCAAAGACGACTCTCTTCTGAGGCGCCTTCGACAAAAGGGCTTTCAGACCCCTTGGCGTATCTGCTTGGAGGCGGACCTCCTTGTGAACGAACCTGGTGCCGGAGCGGAGACAATCCAAGACAGGCTGACTCCGGAGCGCGCCCGCGCAATCGCAAAGGCGCGGGGAAAGGTAGACGTGCTGCTTGTGCGCCACATTTTTGAGCACGCCCACCATCCGTTGCAGTTTGCCGAGGCCCTCAAGGAACTTGTTCACCCTGGGGGCTATATCATGCTGGAGATTCCTGATTGCGAGAAAGCCCTCCTCCTATGCGATTACAGTACGCTCTGGGAGGAGCATGTGCTGTATTTTACGCCTGCGACCTTTCAGCAGGCCTTTGCACAATGCGGGCTGTCCCTGGTTTCCTACCTGAGTTTTCCCTACACGTTGGAAAGCTGTCTGGTGGGGATAGCCCGTGTTGATGGGAGCTTTTGCGCCAGAGTCGATCTAGAGCCTGAATTGGCACGAGCCCAGCTTTTTGCATCCCTGCTGCCTGCGCAACGGGCAAAATACGCAGCGTTACCTCAAAACTTAACGCTATTCGGTGCCGGACACCTAGCTGCGAGCTTCATTAACTTGCTCGGCCTCTCGGGCCATTTTGACTTTGTAGTGGATGACAATCCGCACAAACGAGGCAGGTTCATGCCCGGCTCAAAACTGCCCATCCGGGGCTCTGAGTCCTTGCCTGCAGGCGGGCTCTGCCTAATGAGTGTGGCTGTAGAAAGCGAAGAGCGGGTGATCGCCAAAAACCGGGCATTCGTCGAGTCCGGCGGCCGTTTTGCCTCAATTTTTCCAGCTAGCAAACACGCCCTCCGCTTATGATCCAGCACATAGAGTCTCACCCGGAAGTATGGCACGCCACGGAGCAGATCATCAGGGTGGACCGCCGGGACACAATGCTGCTCGCTGCTAGGGCTGGGCAACTTCCCCGCCTTCGGGCCCGCTTGTGCATGCACGCGGACTCCAACGCCGCGGTTCACGAGATGCTAATCGTCCATGCTAAAGGCTGTTATGTGCGGCCGCACAAGCACTTAAACAAGTCCGAATCTTTTCACATCGTAGAGGGCGAATTGGACGTGGTGCTGCTAAACGAGGCGGCTCAAATTGAAGAGGTAATTCGCATGGGCGACTACCGCTCGGGCCGCCCATATTATTACCGATTGAATCAACCCCTTTATCACACACTTTTGATTCGCTCGCCTCAGGTCATGTTTCATGAAGTGACCAATGGTCCGTTTCAAAGGAGTGACACTCTTTTTCTGCCCGGGACCCCAGAGATTGACAACGAGGCGGAGGCACGTAATTACATGACGGTTTTGGAGGCTACCATCGATGAATTCTTCAACACATAGCCGCCGCGACACATGTCGCCTATGCGGCTCCCGTCACTTGGAGCTCGCCCTTCCGCTGGCAGCTACTCCTGTGGGGGATGCCTACGTCCCAGCCGCACATTTGGACAAGCCTCAGGAAACTTATCCACTGGATCTGTGGCTGTGCCGGGCC
>JBIKSY010000208.1:0-7004 GCA_044348365.1 Chthoniobacteraceae bacterium | reverse complement strand
ACCATAGAGCGCACGACGCAAAGCTGGTCGGCCACCTGAGCCAGACACGGAAACAGGTCACTGACCCACAAGCCGCTTTGGCCGCGTTGTTTGAACTCCCAAGGGCTTCCCAGCCACACCCGGTTCGCGTTGGACTGGGACCGCTTGGAGACCGCCCCCGCACCAATGGCCTTGCCCTCGTGCTTTTTGAGCATCGGCTTGGGATCAAAGGTGTCGACGTGGCTCGGACCGCCGTCCATGAAGCAGAAGATGATGTTCCTCGCGCGGGGCGCAAAGTGAAAGCCGGGCCCCGTGCCGGCAGCCCGGGCAAAGATGCCGTTGAAGGCGAGCCAGCCGAAGCCTGCGGAAGCCTGCTGCAGAAAGGCTCGTCTGGAGGCGGCCGCGGGACCGCTGCCGAGAGGAAAGCCGGAGGAGTCGGAAGTGTTTTGCATGGAGTGCGAAGGCGAGGATCAACGGTAAAAGAGAAACTCGGTGGTGTTGAAAAAGGCGTGGCCAAGCTGCGTCCAGGCGCCCTCGTTTTCCAACAAGTCACCGCCTTCCGGCGAGGCCAGACTGCGAGCGGCCGCCGTCCAGAGATGCAGCTCTTTCTCATCCGGGGTGCGGGCGAAAGCCTGAACGAACATCGCCTCCACACGCTCCTCCGGAGCGGTTTGCCGCGTCTGTAGGAGACGCCCGGCCCAGTGTCTCGCCATCGCCGCGACAAAGGGATCGTTGAGCATGGTCAGGGCCTGTCCGGGGACGTTGGTTACATCCCGCCGGCCGGTTGGCAGTTTGAGATCGGGCAGGTTGAATCCCGCGAGGAAGGCGGGCGGTGCCATGATCGACATCTGCAGATAAAGCGAGCGCCTGCCGTGGCCGTCGAGGGGGCCGGAAAAAAGCCGTTTGGCACCGTCCTCCACCCTGCGCACGGGCAGGATCGGGCGGCCGTAGAGCTGCGGGTCAAGACGGCCGGAAACCGCCAGCAAGGAATCACGAATACCTTCCGCTTCCAAACGCCGGGTGGGGTAGTGGTGCAGCAACCGGTTTGCGGGATCCCGTGTACGCGCCGCCTCGCTCACGGTGCCCGACTGGCGGAAGGTTTCACTCTTTACCAGACGGCGCACTAGCTTCTTTGTGGACCACCCCTCACGCATGAACTCGCGCGCGAGCCAGTCGAGCAGCTCGGGATGGGAGGGTTTGTCTCCGAGGCGTCCAAAGTCATCGGGCGTCGCCACAAGGCCTGTGCCGAAAATCCATTGCCAGACACGGTTTACATAGACGCGCGAGGTCAGCGGATGCTCGGCATCAAGCAGGGATTCGGCCAGCTCCAGCCGACCGCTGCCGCGGCTTTGAGCCACCTTGTGTTTGCCGGCAAACATCCGCAGGAAATCTGGGGAAACAAGCTCGCCTTGCACATCCACATTCCCGCGCACATTCAGGGGATAAGCCATCCTTTCACGGCCACGTTCATCCATGGTGTTGACGGTGCGCGGATGCTCGATGTCCTGCTCCACACGGCGGTATTCCGTAAGCAACCGCGCCAGCGGACTCCCTTCCGCAGCCTCGTTCGGGAGCAGCTTTTTTGAGAGCAGCCAGTCCACCACAAGCACATCCTCGGGACGCGGCCCGCCCTCGCCCCAGCGAACCACCGCGCCTGCGAGCCAGTCGCCGATGCGCTGCCAGGCCTCGTCTGAGGACTTTGGCAAGCCTTCGTACAACGGGGCGTAATGTTCCAGCGTGTCCTGCGGGGCGCCCGTCTTGTCGTGGCCGACGATCCCGGTGATGCTCAGCCAGCTGCGTTTGTCGTATCCAAAGTCCGAGTTTTGGAGTCCCTTGGCCAGACCGGTCCGCGGTGGAAAATTCGGGTTCAAGGAGGCCGTCGCAAACTCGACGGTGACATTCGGCACGCCGTTGTTGAGCTTCTCGTCAGCAAAAGATTTCCACACCACCGTGGGGGTGCTCAAAAAGGTGATCGGCTCGTTGAGGAACGCGTTTCCCGGCACCACCAGATGGCTGCTGAATTCGCCTCCCGCGAGTTGTACGCTTGCAAAGCGGCCCGGCACCGCCGACTGGGGCGGCATGCGCAACGCACCCGGCAGCTTTGAGGACAGCGCGTGCGTGTGGTAGCCCCGCCGCAGCAACTGCGAAACCACTGCGGCTCCATCGAGCGCGATCAAAGGCGTACCGTCCTCGACAAAACCTTGCTGCATTCCCTCGCCTTCAGCGACCCAGCCCTCCGGAAAGGACGGCTGCGCAAAATCCGCGAGCGTCGTGAACTCCGCATTGGCCTTCAGACGCGCCGCGCGCGCCTCCCGCCATTCCCTGCCCAGTTCTTCCCAGAGCTGTGCGACCTCTCCTTTCCATTCGAGCAGGCGCACAATCGGATACCCCACCTCGTCCAGCTTCGGAACAGAGGGTTGATCGGTTTTTGCCGGGGACTCCCGCCTGCCCGCCACCAGCGCGCCGAACGCTTGCGGCGCCCACGCGGCTTTTGTCTGTGCCGCGGCCAGCCATTGAGCTGCCATCTCGCGCCGAATTTCTCCGCGCAACTGCCGCAGCTTTTCAATCGCGGCAGCGTTTTTTTTAGGCGCATCGACCTCCCGCGCTGTCCAGCGCGGCGTCATGAAGACGGCGCCGAGGGCGTAATAGTCCCGCTGGGACACCGCCTCGAGTTTGTGATCATGACAACGCGCACAGGCCACGGTGGTCGCGAGAAATGTCTTTGAGAAGGCGTCGATCTTGTTGTTCACCATCTCCTGATGGACGCCGTTGAAGAAACCGAGACTGCTGCCGTGGCGGTGTTCGCCCAGATGGAAAAACATCGGGCCGATGAGGCTCTCGTTGATCGCGAATTCGCGGTTGATACGGGGTTGCGGGAGCAGATCCCCGGCAAGCTGCTCCCGCACAAGTTGGTCGAACCCGATGTCAGCGTTGAAGGCGCGGACCAGATAGTCTCGGTACTCGTGGGAGCCTTTGGCAGGATTGTCCCATTCGTAGCCGTAGGTGTCCGTGTAACGGACCACATCCATCCAGTGCCGGGCGAAGTGCTCCCCAAAGTGGGCTGAAGCCAGCAGTTCCTCCACAAGCGTCGCCCAGGCGACTCCCGGGTCCCTCTCCCAGTGGGCCAGAAAATTGGCCCGCTGCTCGGGAGCAGGCGGCAGACCGGTCAGCACAAAGGACAGCCTCCGGAGCAACACTTCCGGTTGGGCGGGCGCCGCCGGAGCCAAACCGGCCACTGCCAGCGTTGTGCGCACAAAGCGGTCCACCGGCTCGCGCAAGCCGTGTGTGTCCTTTTCCGGCGGCGGCTCCACCCTGCACAGCGGCTTGAGGCTCCACCAGTCGAGACGCTTTTGAAAGGCCTCCTCCCATTCGGCGTCCGCGGGCTTTCCGGACGCCGGCGCCACGCTGCCCGCCCGCGGATCGGGAGCACCCTCTTTGATCCATTCCTTGAGCAGTTCGATCTCGCTCGGCGGCAGCATTTTTTTGGGCGGCATCTGGAGATCCTTGTCCAGATGACTGACTGCCTTGATGAGCAGGCTTTCGGCCGGCTTGCCCGGCACGACCGCCGGGCCGCCGTCCCCGCCTCTTTCCCAACCGCTCCGCGAATCAAGGGCCAGGCCCCCCTTAATCTTCTTGGCGTGCGAGTGGCACTCGAAGCAGTGCCGCTCCAGCAGGGGCTCGACTTTTGAGGTGAACAAGTCTTCGCCAACCGCGGAACTAGCGACGCAGAAAACGAGGATGCTGATGGAGGTGAGGCGCCTCATTTCTGCGCCTCCTCCAGCCATTGGATGCCAATGATACGCTGTTCCACCCTGCCGGTTTTCTGCTCCAACGAACCGGGCTTCCTGCCTGCGAACCGCTCCACGCCAAGCTTCCACACGACCCGCTTGTCCTGCGTGACCTCAAAAAGTTGCACCGCGGTCTCCTGCGGCTCGCGATAATGCCAGTCCGAGTTGGCAACAAGCGTGTTGCCGTTTTCAAAGCGATGAAAGCCGCCGAAAATCAGGACTGGAAACTCCCGGATGTCCCGCGGCCCGAGCTCCCACACGACCTCGTGTTGCGGGGTCACTTCCAGCAGGCCGCCGCGCCACGCCATGAGCGTGTGGCCGTTGGGGAGGCGTTCCGCCACCGTCGGCAGGTCCGGCACCGGGTGCCGCCACAGTTCCTTGCCTGATTCATCCACCTCGATGAAGGCTTTCTCGGCCCGCAGCGCCAGGAGAAAGGTGCCCGCCGGCGTGCGGCGCAGGAGGTTGTAGCGCAAATGGATGCCGGCCTTCGGATCGGTGGGCACGGGAATCCGCCGGACAATCTGTTTGCCCTGTTCCGCGAGTTCAATGAGCTCCATCCGCTCCCCGTCCACGGTCATCACATGGCCGTTTGGCAACGGCACGCAGGTCTTCAATTCGCAGGGTTTCTGCGCGCGGTACTCCCACACGATCGCACCGGCGGGTTCGATCTCGCGCACCCATTCGTGCGCGGAGCAAAGGTAGTTGCCCGAGGCCAGGTGGCAGCCGTCGTAGATCATGTCCCCCCAGGCCACCACCGACGCTCCCGCACCTGCGGGCGGTGTTTCGGAAACGAAAAACCGGGCGAATCCGCGCTCGCCAACCCGGTTCCACTCGCTCAAGCCCTCACAGGAGGCGACAAGCACACTACCCGGTGCTAGGGAGGGCTCAGCCGACAAGGCCGGGGCGTTCCAGGCAAAAGCCAGGACCAGACCGGAAAGCAGAGTGGTGCAGATGTTTTTCATCTCTCAATGAATACCCCGGAACCACCTCAAATATTTATGCCTCAGCCGCTATAAAATGGTAATATCCAAGCATCCATGGTGAACCGGCTTCAAAATGATTTTTTCCTGCAAATAAGCGACATTGCTCAGATGCTCGCCCCCCTCGAGCGCATCCCCGGTGCGCTGTTCATGATTAAAAACCTTGAATCCCAGTACATTTACATGAGCCGGGCACTGCGCGATGCCATTCACCTAGCATCCGGTTTTGAGGTGGTTGGCAAGACCGATTTCGACCTCTTCCCGAAACAGGTTGCCGAAAGCTTCCGCCAAAACGACCTGCACGTTTTCCGTCACGGCGAACCGCTGCTCAACGAGGTTCATGCCGTAGGTTTTTTCAACCACGCGATGACTTGGGCTTATTCGAGCAAATTTCCGCTGCGTGACCGGGACGGCAACATCGTCGGGCTCCTGACGATCAACGAACTGTACAACGATGTCATGGGGGAGGATGGCGAACTCAACCGCCTACTGCCCGCCCTCCGGCACATCACCAAACACTACGGCAGACGCATCACCGTGGGCGGACTGGCAAAGCAGTGCGGTTACTCGGAGAGCCAGTTCGCGCGCCTGTTCAAGCAGCACTTGAAAATGACCGCATACGCCTTCGTCGAGCAGGTGCGCCTTCACCATGCGGCCGATGCGCTGAAGCGCACCGGCAAAAGCATCGTCCAGATCGCGCTCGACTGCGGCTTCTACGACAACAGCTCCTTTGTGAAGCGCTTCAGAAAGTTCACCGGGACTACGCCGCTGAAGTACCGCCGCGGGGAACAAACCAAACTCAACAAGGGCCGGGCCATCGCGCTTTTCGATCCAACACTTTCCAAACCCGGCGCCCGTTAAAGCGCCCCCATCAGCCCCCATCAGCCCCCATAAAAGTGCCCGTCACAAAGGCAGATCCGTCCCCTCTCACCCGAAAGCCATGCTGCTACGCTGACTCCAGTCTTGTTTTAAAAAATCAGCAGCTGGATGGACTGAAATTCCTTCAAAAATGGGCCTGCAAATGGATATTTTTCAGGTGTTGATCTGATAACAAAGCACGCGGCGCCGTTGCACCGGCTCACGTGCCGCAGAAGGTCCGGAGCACGCGCTCTCCGGGCTGTGGCGCGAGCGCAAACTCTGCAAACTCCGGGGCCTCCTCAAACGGCCGGCTCAAGGCCCGGTGCAGCCGCTCGAAAGGCACGAGGTCCCCCTCTCTTGCCGCCACAATGGCCTGCTCCACCCGGTGGTTTCTTGCAATCAACGCCGGGTTCACCAAACGCATCCGCTCTGCGCGGAGTTCGGGTACGGCAACTTCGCGGGCGAGGCGGGCGCGCCAAAGCACGGCCCAGGCGTCGTACAGACCGGGCGAGGAGAAGAGTTCCCGAGCGACCGCGTCGCCGGCGGGATCCTGGGCGGCGGAGCACAACCGGCGGAAGGTCAGCGTGAAATCGGCCTCCCCCTGCCGCATCGCCTCCAGCAAGCCCTCGATGAGCGCAGGGTCCTCCGGTTCTCCCGCCTCGATGCCGATTTTGCGGCGCATCCCCAAAAGCCATTCCGCCTGAAAAACCTCCGGGACCCGGTGAATGAGGGCCGTCGCCAACTCCACCGCCTTGGCGGGATCGGGATCCAGCAGGGGAAGCAGGGTCTCCGCCAAGCGCGCAAGGTTCCACTGGGCGACCCGGGACTGGTTTCCAAAGGCGTAGCGGCCGCTGCGGTCAATCGCGCTAAAGACCTTCTCCGGGTCGTAGGCGTCCAGAAAGGCGCAGGGTCCGTAGTCGATGGTCTCACCCGAAACGGACATGTTGTCGGTGTTCATGACTCCGTGGATGAAGCCCACCTGCATCCAGCGCGCCACCAACGCGGCTTGCCGCAGGCACACCCCCTCGAGCAGCGCCAGATAGGGTCGTTCGGACAAAAGCGCCTCCGGGTAATGCCTCGCCATGACATGCCGCGCGAGGGCCTCGACCCCGGCCCGGTCTTCCTTTGCCGCAAAGTATTCAAAGGTCCCCACCCGGATGTGGCTTGCCGCGACGCGCGTCAGGACGGCTCCCGGAAGCGCCTCCTCCCGGTAGACCCTCTCGCCGGTGGCGACGGCGGCAAGGGAGCGGGTGGTGGGAATTCCGAGCGCGTGCATGGCCTCGCTCAGCAGGTACTCGCGCACCACCGGCCCGAGGGCCGCTCGCCCGTCGCCCCTGCGGGAAAAGGGTGTCGGACCGGCGCCCTTGAGCTGGATGTCGCGGCGGCGCCCCCCTGCGTC
>JBIKSY010000004.1:0-65978 GCA_044348365.1 Chthoniobacteraceae bacterium | reverse complement strand
TTGGGATGTGTGGCTGCTTTGTGGCCCCTGAGGGACCGCTGGGCTTCACATCACCTATAAGCAGTGACCGTGCCACGGTGCGTAAGTGTCTGTAGATGAGTTATTATACGCTGAATGCGCGCCCCGAACCTGCGGTGGGCTGGAACAAAAGAATACAACCTGCTCAAAAGTAGCCAGAGCAGCCCCGGGGTGCGGGTGTGTGGCTAAAAACGCGCAGACCCGTCAAAATGGCCAAAAAAGACCGCCCCCGCGCGGCTAGAAAAGCCGCCACCTGGAAAAGCACAGGACACCAATCAAACCGAACACCGGGAGGAGGATCGGGAGGGAAAACCGGGCCACATACCCTAGAAAAGAGGGGGTGTGCACCCGCTTCTGGTCGGCGATCTTCTTGACCATGAGGTTGGGGCCGTTGCCAATGTAGGTCATGGCGCCAAAAAAGACGGCGCCCAGGGAAACGGCCCTGAGCAGGAGGGCGTGCTGTTGAAGGAAGGCAGGCATGTCCGACTCCAGATCCAGAACTGTCAGACCGAAGGCCGTGGAAAGGAAGGCCATATAGGTGGGGGCGTTGTCGAGGACCCCGGAAAGGGCGCCCGTCCACCAAAAGAACTGCAGGGGGGTGCGGAGGCCAAGTGCCTCGGAGTGGGCGCTCAGGATTTCGAGGGCTGGCGGCATCGTCAGGAAAATACCGGCAAACAGCCAGGCGACCTCCTTGATGGGGGCGAAGTCAAAGGCGTTGGCCTCGTGGATACGCTTCGGGGTCCAGCGCCAGGAGGCGCCTGCGGCTGAAAGCATGAGCGCTTCCCTCCAGCCGAAGGGCAGCAGGATTCCACCCAGGACGCAGGCAACGAGCAGCAGGTTCCAGAGGCCGTCCACCTGCCAGACCTCCTCCCGGGTTTGTTGTTCGCGCACCCGGGCCGGGGCGCGGAGGAAGTTTCTGCGGTCCAGAAGCAGAAATACGGCCAGCAGCGCGGCCAGCGTGAGGAGCCAGGGCTTCCAGCAGTGCTCGAGCGGCCACCAGAAGGGGACGCCCTTGAGGAAGCCTAGAAAGAGGGGGGGATCCCCTATGGGCGTCAGGCAGCCGCCGACGTTGCTGATGATGAAGATGAAAAAAACGATGTGAAAGTCGGTGATCCGGTATTTGTTCATCCGGATCCAGGGACGGATGAGCAGCATGGAGGCGCCGGTGGTGCCGAGGAGGTTGGCCAGAAGGGCGCCCAGAAACAAAAAGAGGCAGTTTCCCAGGGGGGTGGCCTCTCCCTTAACCTTGAGTAGGATGCCCCCGCTGACCACGTAAAGGGCCCCCACCAGCGAGAGGAAGCTGAAGTACTCAAAGGCGGCATGCCCCAGCGGAGCGGCGCGGTGCAGACCGAACAGGTAGAAGCAGACGGTCCACAAGCCCAGCCCCACGGCCGCTGGCGCGTGGTACTTCTCCCAGAGCCGGGGGAGGATCAGGGGGGCGGCTGCGATCAAAAAAAGCAGCAGTGCGAAGGGGAGTACCATCCACACGGGAGGCGCGGTTTCTAGAGCGGCAAAAGAAACGGGGCCCATGGGCGGGAGCGTTCGGTGGCCCCGGCTCAGGCGAGGAGTGCGTGCGCCGCGGCCCTGGCCTCCGCGTCCGCCCCAAGGAGGGCCTCGAGACCGGGCTGACGGAGCGTGGCGTGCCGTTGCATGACGGCTTCCACCGTCTGCCAGATGGCGGGGAAACTGCAGCGGCCCTCGAGAAAGGAGGCCACGGCGACCTCGTTGGCGGCGTTAAGCACCGCGGGGAGGGTGCCGCCGGTTTCGCCCGCCCAGCGGGCGAGGCCGAGCGCGGGAAAGTCGGCGGTGCGCGGGGCCTCGAACTCCAGCTTGGAAAGTTGTGCAAAATCAATCGGCGGCAGCCGGTTGGGGACGCGCTCGGGCCAGGTCACCGCGTACTGGATGGGGAAGCACATGTCGGTGGCCGACAACTGGGCCAGTACAGAGCTGTCCACAAACTCCACCATGGAGTGGATGATGCTCTGCGGATGGACCACCACCTCGACGCGGGCCATGGGGATGTCAAAAAGCCAGCGGGCTTCGATCATCTCGAGGCCTTTGTTGAAGAGCGTGGCCGAGTCCACGGAGATCTTGCGGCCCATCTCCCAAGTGGGGTGCTTGAGCGCCTCCCGGGGGGTGACCGCCGCGAGGCGTTCCGCCGGCCAGGTGCGAAAGGGGCCGCCGCTGGCGGTCAGCAGGAGGCGGGAAACCTCCTCGGGCCGGCGTCCTTCAAGGCACTGGAAAATCGCGTTGTGTTCGCTGTCGACGGGCAGGACGCGGACGCCCTTGCGTCGTGCAGCTTCCATGACGGCTTCGCCCGCCAGCACGAGGATTTCCTTGGAGGCCACGGCGATGTCCTTGCCGGCTTCGATCGCAGCCAGCGCAGGCTTCAATCCGGCGGTTCCGACGATTGCCACAAGGACCAGGTCGGCTTCCGGCAGGGTGGCCAGGGCGCACAGGCCAGCCTCTCCCTCAAGGATCTCGGGCCCACCGGTGCCAAGGCTTGCCCGCGCCTCGGCGGCCGCCTGTGGATCCGCCAGTGCGGTGCAGAGGGGGCGCCAGGTGCGCACCTGTTCGACAAAGGCGTCCACGCTGCGCGCGGCGGCGAGGCCGACAATTTCCATGCGCTCAGGAATGTCGGCGGCCACCTTGAGGGCGGACTGGCCGATGGAACCGGTGCAGCCCAGGATGACGACCCGGCGGCGCCGCGGGGGAGGGGAGGGTGGAGGGGTTTGCATCAGAGGCTGGGGGCGTAACGCAGAAATAAATACAGCAGGGGCGAGGTGAAGAGCAGCGAGTCGATGAGGTCGAGGGCGCCGCCGATGCCGGGGAGGGAGTGGCCCGAATCCTTGGCACCCGTGGAGCGTTTGAGCACTGACTCGGCCAGGTCGCCCAGCACTGCAATGAGGCCGAGGAAGGCGCCCAGGAGCGTGGCGCGCAGTGGGCCACCCACCAGCGAGAGCTGTGCGGGCAGCAGCCAGACCAGCAGGAGGGAGGCGGCCGTTGAATGGGCAAGGGCACCGGCGAAACCCTCCCAGGTTTTCTTGGGGGAGATGCGCGGAATCATGGGGTGCTTGCCTATGAGGGAACCGGTCAGGTAGGCGCCGCAGTCGGACATTTTGGTGACCAGCGCCAAATAGAGCACGTAAAAGTGGCCGGTCATCTGGCCGTCGGGGGCTGCCGGGGTGAGGTAGAGCAGGTTGGAGGTGCAGGCTCCCAGAAAGGGAATGTAAACCAGCCCGAGCAGGGTGTAGCCGATGGCTGCGAGGGGCGGTGTTTCCGGGTTGCGGTGGAAGATCTGGCGGATGAAGACCGCCAGGGTGGCGCACAGCAACGCGGCGCATTCCAGATTAAAGGCGGCCTCGTGGCCGAGGAAGCGGGCGCAAGCGAGGGCGCCCAGAACGAGCACCGTTCCAAGCAGGAGGCCGGTCCGGCGGAAGTGGGGGAGGCGGGCGAGAGCGAGCAGTTTGTGGAATTCAAACAGCGCCCAGATCTGGGGGCCGGCCACCAGCAACCAAAGCCCTGGCTCGTAGCCCTTGAACATGACGGCGCCACACAGTCCCCAAAGCAAAAGGGTGCTAAGGGAGCGGGACAGGAAGGTTTGGAAGGCGGCACCCATGCTCAGCCTCAGAGGCTCAACAAGGAACGGTTGAAAAGCAACACGGACCCGTTCGGAGTTTGCACACCGCCAGAGGGTACCGGCCGGTTGCAAGGCTTTGGCGGAAGAGGTCCGGCCCGGCGGCGCAGGGGATAAACCTTGTTTGCCACCCTGGTGTGTGGGAAAGGTTAAGGTGTTTATGAGTTATCTTGCGACCCTAGTCATGCCGACGATTGCAGAGTTGGGTGAAGCGTTTCCGGTGATCGTCTCACTGATCATCATCGAGGGCCTCCTGAGCGTGGACAACGCGCTGGCCATCGCCGCCATGGCGCGGCACCTGCCGGAAGCGCAGCAGAAGCTCGCCCTCCGCTGGGGCATCATCGGGGCCTACGGGTTCCGGGGCCTTTGTATGGCCTTCGCCGCGTGGATCATCGAGAACCCCTGGCTCAAAATCGGGGGCGCCGTGTATTTGGTCTACCTCATGTGCAAGCATTTCGCCGATGCCGAGGAGGAGGGCGGGGAGGGAGGAGTCGGAGAGGTTGCCTCCAAGGGGTTGATCGCCACGATTGTCTCCATTGAGATCATGGACCTGAGCCTGAGCGTGGACAACGTGGTGGCGGCCGTTGCCATGAGTCCGAAGCTGTGGGTGGTGTGCACCGGGGTGTTCATTGGCATTCTCGCCCTCCGCTTTGTGGCGGGCGCCTGTCTAAAGCTGATCGAAAAGTTTCCTATTCTGGAGGAAACCGCCTTCCTGCTCATCGGCTATGTAGGGTTAATTCTGGTTTTTGAACTGCTGACTGATCCCGCCAGCGGGCTGCAGGTCCTGCCCGGACCGGTCCACGTCAGCGCTCTGCAGAAGTTCGTCGGGATCGTCCTGATCATGGCCCTCTCGATCCTCTACTCCAAGTCCGGAGCCGTGCAGAAGGTCATGCGCCCCCTCTTGAAGGCCTTTTCGCCCCTGATGTGGCTGGTCTCTGCCTTGGTGGGGCTTGTACTCACCATCTTGTTTTGGCCGTTTAACTTCCTGGTGCGCCTGTTCTCCTCGAAGAAGAACCCGGCAGGCCGGGCGGATTCGCTGGCTGAAGAGTAGGAGGGCACCCCGCAGACCCCGCCCGGCCGACATTCTTCCGCTATCCGCACCTGTCCCACACCGCAACGCAGCCTGACGCACGAAACACACACCATGAGCTTCTGGAATGATCTGAAGGAAAAGGCCGCGGCGCTCAACGCCGGGCTTCAAACAAACGTGGCGAAATTCAAGAACGCCGAGTTCGCCAACGGCTGCATGGCTATGTGCGCGATGGTTGCCGCCGCCGACGGTTCCGTCAGCGGGGCGGAAAAGACCCGTATTGCGACGCTCATCCTCAACAACGAAACCCTCAAGGTGTTTCCTTCTTCCGAGCTGAAGCAGAAGTTCGATTTTTTTTGCGACAAACTGGGGGCTGATTTTGATTTTGGCAGGATTGAAGCGCTACAGACCATCGCGAAGCTCAAGGCCAAGCCCGACCAGGCGCGCGCCGTTCTCCAGATCGGCATCGTCATCGGCGGCGCCGATGGCAATTTTGATGCGGCTGAAAAGGCGGTGGTCAAGGCGGCCTGCAACGCGGTGGGGATTCCCGCCGCCGAGTTCGACCTTTGAAGTTTACAGACCGGCACTTTCAGTCGTACCTACCCAAACAACCCACAAACATCCCTCGCAAACATGGCTATCTCCCTCTCCAAAGGCGGCAACCTGTCGCTCTCCAAGACCGTCCCAAACCTTGCCAAAATCCACATCGGCCTCGGCTGGAACGTGCGCGCCACTGACGGTGCTGCTTTCGACTTGGATGCCAGCGCCTTCCTGCTGGCCGCGACTGAAAAGGTCCGTTCGGACGCGGACTTTATTTTCTTCAACCAGAAGACTTCCGCAGACGGCTCCGTCAAGCACATGGGCGACAACCTCACTGGCGAAGGCGACGGGGACGACGAAGTAGTCAAGGTCAACCTCGAGGGTGTGCCCGCCGATGTCACCAAGATTTCCGTGGCTGTCACCATCCACGAGGCCGACACGCGCCGTCAGAACTTTGGAATGGTCAGCGGGGCCTTTGTGCGGGTTCTCGACGATGCCACGGGCACTGAAATCGTCCGCTACGACCTGAGCGAGGATTTCAGCACCGAAACGGCGCTGATTTTCGGCGAGGTCTACCGCAACGGCACTGAGTGGAAGTTCCGCGCCGTGGGCCAAGGTTTCCAAGGAGGGCTTCCGTCGCTGGCCAAGAACTTCGGGGTGAACATCTAGGTTCCGGGTCCTGCACACAGACAGGGCCGGACAAGCTCAAAAACCTTTTGCAGCAGAAGGACCGGCCGCCGTCAGGGGGCCGGTTTTTCCTTACAGAAAACACACCATGGCTATCAATTTACAGAAGGGGCAGAAAATCTCGCTGGAGAAGGAGGCGGGCGGGGGGCTGGCCAAGATCGTGATGGGGCTGGGTTGGGACGCAAAGAAGAGCGGCGGTTTTTTTGGCGGGGGCGAGACCTCGGTGGACTTGGACGCCTCCTGCGTGCTGTTTGACGAGGCCAGGCAGATCAAGGACGCGGTGTGGTTCGTGCAGCTCCAGAGCAAGGACGGCAGCATCGTGCACACCGGCGACAACCGGACGGGCGACGGCGACGGCGACGACGAGCAGATCATCGTGGACCTGACCCGGGTGCCCGCCGACGTCAAGTCGCTGGTTTTCGTGGTCAACAGCTTCACGGGCCAGAGCTTTGCGGACATCCAGAACGCCTTCTGCCGGGTGCTCAATGGAAGTACGAACGCGGAGTTGGCCCGTTACGAACTGAGCTGCAACGGGTCGCACACCGCCATGGTGATGGCCAAGGTGTACCGCCACAACGGCGAATGGAAAATGCACGCCATCGGCGAGAACTGTTCCGGGCGGACTTTCTCCGACATGCTGCCGGTGATGCAGGGCCAATTGTAGGGCTCAGACCCTCCCTGCGCTGTAGGTCGGGGCCCCGGTGCGGTTAGAACTTCGCCGGGGCCGACCGAGGGCAAGCGAAGGGATCAGGACGCAAGCAAATCTGCGAACCGGATCTGTGCCTCAGCTCGGAAAGCCTGTAGCCGAGCGGACCTTCGAAGGCAGAATGAACGCGAAAAACCGCAGGTGGTCTCAGAGCCGTTCTTCAAACTCGACCAGTCTCTGGAGTGCCTCGAGGAACTCACGGAAGGCTGGAGCCGGGAGCATGATGGTGTCGCGCCGACCGCCTACATCTTCCGTGATCTTCAAAAAACGACCTCTCTGATTTTCCTTGAGATCAAGAAAGAACATCTTCCGCTCATGAGTCACCTTTTCAGAAGCTATCGGCTCTGATCCTGAACGCTCGCCGCTATCACTCGATTGCATCATATCCGTTGATATCTGTACAGAGAGGCACCACCGCGCCGCCCCTCAATTTAGATTAGATACGGGTCAAACAGATGGGAAGCAAACAGAAATTCAGGGGCAAACCTCTAGAATCGATCTAGACCGCCGGACTGGACGCAAATGGGGTTGGCGCCCCAACACGTTTCTCCGAAGCTTGGGTTCAGGCGGACCTTGTCTGCGGCTGCAGGGCAGGGCAATTTTCCCGAGTGCATCACTCACCCGAAAATGCAGTCCCGCGTTCGGCCGCCGCCTTGAAAGCGCCCCTGGATTCCTTCCCCAGAAGGCACCTGGGAGGTGATGCCGCCAGTACCTCCGCTCTTTTGGAGGCGCTAAAGCTCGGTTCGATCGAGGCCCTCATCGAGGGTGCCGTTCCTGCCTCCATCCGTTTGGGAAGGCCCCTGAAACTGCCTGCCGCTGCGGGCGAGGCCGAGGCGCTCCGCGAACTGCGTGCCCTCGCGGACTGCAATATACTCAAGCGCAGCTTCATTGGACAGGGCTACCATGGGTGCGTCACGCCCGCCGTCATCCAACGTAACATTCTGGAGAACCCGGCTTGGTACACGGCCTACACCCCCTATCAGGCCGAAATCGCCCAGGGCCGACTGGAGGCGCTCGCCAATTTCCAGACCCTGATCATCGACCTGACCGGACTCGACATCGCCAACGCCTCGCTTCTGGACGAAGCCACCGCCGCCGCAGAGGCCGTCGGCATGGCGCTGGCGGTGTCCAGGCATGCCGGCCCCTTGTCGGTCTTCGCGGACGCGGCCTGCCACCCGCAGACCCTTGCCGTTCTGCGCACCCGGGCGGAGGCGCTTGGCGTCTCCGTGCTCACCGGGTCCGCCCGGGAGGCCGAGTTTGCCCCGGGCGTGATTGCGGTACTGGTGCAGACACCGGACACGCTGGGTACGGTCCACGATTTCAGCGCAATGGCACAACGGGCCCACGCGGCCGGCGCGCTCGTGATCGCGGCGGCGGACCCGCTTGCCCTTGTGTTGATCGAGCCCCCCGGAGCTTGGGGCGCTGACATCGCCGTCGGCTCCACCCAGCGTCTGGGCATCCCCATGGGATTTGGCGGGCCGCATGCCGCGTTTCTGGCCACCCGGGAGGCGTTCAAGCGGGTGATGCCGGGGCGGTTGGTCGGACTTTCCCACGACGCGCGGCAAGCCCCCGCCTACCGGCTGGCGCTTCAAACCCGCGAGCAACACATTCGCCGGGACAAGGCCACCAGCAACATCTGCACCGCCCAAGTGCTTCTGGCGGTCATGGCTTCGATGTACGCGGTTTACCACGGCCCGGAGGGGCTGCGCGCCATTGCCCGGCGGGTGCACCAGCTGACCCGGATGCTCGAGTGCGGGTTGCGGGCGATCGGACTGGCTCCGTTGCCCGGGGCGTTTTTTGACACGCTCACAGTCCCTCTGGCGGCCGAGAGACGGGACCTCTGGATTTCTCGCGCACTCGAAGCGGGCATGAACCTGCGCCGGCTTGAGACGGGCGTGGGCATCGCTCTGGATGAAACCGCCGGGTGGGCGGATGTGGTCCGGTTGCTGGTCTCGGCCGAGGCGCCGGAGGACCTGGATTTTGACGCGCTCGCGGAGGAGTCCCTCAGGGCACCCGGGTCGGTTGAAAACCGGACTTCCGAGTTTATGACGCATCCGGTATTTCACAAATACAACACGGAGACGGAGATGCTCCGTTACATCCGGACACTGGAGGCCAGGGATATCTCATTGGTCCACTCGATGATCCCGCTGGGCTCCTGTACGATGAAGCTCAACGCCACCAGCGAAATGCTGCCGGTGAGCTGGCCCGAGTTTGGCCAGATGCACCCCTTCTGTCCGCCGGACCAGGCCGCTGGGTACGGCCTCATGATCCGGCAGCTGCAGGAGTGGCTCGCGGAGATCACCGGCTTCGCGGCTGTCTGCCTGGAGCCCAACGCGGGGTCGCAAGGGGAGTACGCAGGGCTGCTGGTCATCCGCGCCTACCACCGCGCCCGCAAGGAAACGGGGCGCGTGGTGTGTCTGATTCCCACCAGCGCCCACGGCACCAATCCCGCCAGCGCCGTGATGGCCGGCATGGAGGTGGTCACGGTGCTTTGCAAGCCGGACGGCGACATTGACAGGGACGATCTGCGTGCAAAGGCCGAGCTGCACGCAGAGCGGCTCGCCGCCCTGATGGTAACCTATCCGAGCACACACGGGGTGTTCGAGGAGGGCATCCGCGAAATCTGCGAGCTGATCCACCTGCACGGCGGTCAGGTCTACATGGACGGAGCCAACATGAACGCGCAGGTCGCGTTGTGTCGTCCGGGCGACTTTGGAGCGGACGTCTGTCACCTCAACCTGCACAAGACCTTCTGCATCCCCCACGGCGGCGGCGGCCCCGGGGTGGGGCCCATCGGTGTGGCCGCGCATCTGGCCCCCTTCCTGCCCAACCGGCAGCACACAGGCACCGCCCCCGGGGTGGAGGCGGTTTCCGCCGCGCCCTTTGGCAGCGCCGGCATTCTGGCGATTCCCTGGATGTACCTGCGGATGATGGGGCCGGAGGGGTTGTTGGAGGCGACGCGTCTGGCGATCCTCAACGCCAACTATATGGCAGCCCGGTTGGATCCGTTTTTCCCGGTGCTCTTCAAGGGGCGCCTGGGGTGGGTGGCCCACGAGTGCATCCTGGATCTGCGCGGTTTCAAAGCCACCACGGCCGAGGATGTGGCGAAGCGGCTCATGGATTTTGGATTTCACGCGCCGACCCTCAGCTGGCCTGTCGCCGGCACTCTGATGCTTGAGCCCACCGAAAGCGAATCCAAGGCCGAACTGGACCGTTTCTGTGAGGCGCTGATCTCCATTCACGCCGAGATGACCGCCGTTGAAACCGGCGTGGCTCATCCGAGCAACAACCCCCTCAAGAACGCCCCCCACACCGCGGAGGTGGTTTGTGCCGACCAGTGGGACCGGCCCTACTCGCGCGAGCAGGCCGCCTTTCCTGCCCACTGGGTGCGTTCCCGGAAGTTCTGGCCGACCGTGGGCCGGATCGACAATGTCTGGGGCGACCGCAACCTTTTCTGCGCCTGCGCCCCGGTGGCCGGAGCCTGAACGGCCGAGCCAACTTGAGTCCGCGGTTCGAGCGGCTCTTCGGGCCTGGGCCTTTCGCGTGCGTCTGCCCGCAGACCGCCCTCAAGCCAGCGCAAACTCACCCACCTTGCGGAACTTCGCGTAGCGGGCTTCCAGCATTTCCTCCGTGGGCAGTTTGACCAGTTCGTCCAGTTGCCGGGTGATCGCGTTGCGTAGGTTCAGGACGGCCGCAGACTGATCCTGGTGCGCCCCGCCCATCGGCTCGGGGACGACCCCGTCCACCAGTCCCAGTTCCTGGAGGTCGACTCCGGTGAGCTTGAGGGCCGCCGCCGCCTCGGGGGCGTGCTTGCGGTGCTTCCACAAGATGGCGGCGCAACCCTCGGGGCTGATCACCGAATAGTAGGCGTTCTCAAGCATCAACACCCGGTCGGCCACGCCGATTCCCAGCGCGCCGCCGGAACCGCCCTCGCCGATGACCACGGCCACCGTGGGTGTGCGCAGCGTCATCATCTCGCGCAGGTTCAGTCCGATGGCCTCCGAGATGTGGCGTTCCTCGGCGCCCACCCCGGGGTAGGCGCCCGGAGTGTCGATGAGCGAAACAAAGGGGAGTCGGAACTTTTCGGCCAGCCGCATCAGCCGCAGCGCCTTGCGGTAGCCTTCGGGGTGCGCGCTGCCAAAGTTGCGCCGCAGGTTCTCCTTGGTGTCCCGCCCCTTCTGGTGGCCGATGACGACGCACCGGTGGCGGCCGATCGTGGCAAACCCGCCCGGCATCGCGGCGTCGTCGCTGAAAAGACGGTCCCCGTGCAGTTCCAGAAAGTTCCCGAAGGAAAGCTGCATGTAATCCAGGGCGAAAGGGCGCGCGGGATGGCGCGCGATCTGCACCCGCTGCCAGGCCGTCAGGTTCGAGTAGGTTTCCAGCCGGGTCTGCTCCAGCTTCTGCTCCATCCGGCGCACCTCTGCCTCGAGGTTGATGTCGCTCGCGGCGGAGCTGTTCCGGAGGTCGGCCAGTTTGGCCTCCAATTCCAGGACCGGTTTTTCAAACTCGAGTGGCTGCAGTTTCATGAGGTGGTCAGCGTATGGTGACAGCATCGCCCTTGCGGAGCAATGCGGACAGCACGCGCACTGCTTCCGCGTCCAGGCCGTAGCCGGAGGGGGGTTTGGGTGCGCTCGGGCCGCCGTCAGCGTCGTTCTGAAAAAGGGTGTGCCCAGCCGGCTGGAAAACGATCCATTTTGGGGCCTCCCTGTAGCCCTTTTCACCAAAACTCAGCCGCTGCCCGTCCCTCCACGAGGGTTTGTCCTGCACCTTGACGCTCAGCGGCGGGGTCACTCCCTTTTTCGCAGGGCCGATGCGCGCATTGCCCAGCGTTCCCAGAATGGGAAACTGGCAGAAAAAGTTGCGGTCCCGCAGCACCACAATCTTGGCGGCAACCCGGTCGATGGTGACCGAAAAGTTGGCCTCTGCATGGAAAATACGCTGCCCCACGCGCAGGTTCACCGTATCGAGTTGGTTGATCTCAAGGAGCAGCTCGGGAGTGGTTTTGAGCCGGTGTGCCAGTTTGTTGACCACATCGCCGGATTTTACCGTGTAGGCGAGTTTGTCTGGCGAGGCGCGCGGGGACAGCAGCAGCGCGCTCTGGATCGCCCCCAACCGGTATCTGGCTTCCTCAGCCTTGGAGGAGTCCGGGTACGCATCCAAAAAGTCGGTGTAGGAGCGGCGGGCGGCCAGCGGATCTCCCGCCGCCTCCATCTGGAGGCACTTCTGGTATTCGGCCAGTGTCGGATCCTGGAGCGCGGGGGCCGGCCGCACCGGGGAGTTCTTCTCCTCCTGCAACTGCACATCCGGTTGGATGTAGAGTTGGTAGGTGTAATACCCGCCGCCGCCGAACACGGCCACAGCCAGCAACAGGACAAACAGGCCTTTGAGAAATCCAATCACAGCCGCCTCGGAGACAGGTTACAGCAGAGCAAAGGGCAGGTGAAACACGGGTCCCGGCGGCCCTACAGCAGGCCGCGCCTTCGGAACTCTCCCATGTTGGAGCCGGAGGATTCCTGGATCAGATCCGAGGCGAACTTGAGCAGGCTGATCTCCCACCCTTCGTCAATCCCCTGGATGATCGCACTGAGGGGGTCCTCGGCGTAGTCGATCTGGTCCTTGATGCGTTGGATCACCTCGCCCACCGGACTGTGCACGATGGACTCGGTCACGTCGGTCTTGCGAAACTGGAAGCCGTACTTCAGGACGGCCAGATGGCCGGCGTTGTGCTGCAGCCAGTCCATGTACTGCTCTGCCCGTTCCCCAAACCCGTCCAAAAGCAGCCGCTGCAAATGGCCCGGCGCAATGATCTGCGGCCTGTCAGCGTGCAGGCGCCCGTCCCTGACACGGACGGCGTTGACCTCGTCCATCAACTCGGTGACCAGGTAAAACCGAAAGCTCGTCGAGCCAAACGTCTCTATGCGCCTTTCCGGTGCAAGGATCACCTCCGTGTTTTCGAGCACGTATTGGAAGGATGCCGCGTCAAGCATGGACATTGGTGCAATGTAGGCCCCCGCGCCAGAATGGCAAACTGGAACCCGCGAAAGCGCCGGGCCCCGTTTTTTCCATCCGCAAACAGCCACCGCCCCCTTTCCCAACGAAACCAGCCAGCCTGCCTGCATCGCCCTTTTTTCTCGCACCCTCCCGTTCCGGTAAGACTCTCTATTCCATGGTTACCCCGCCACAAATGCAGGCCCTTGAGCAAGCCGCCTTCGCCGCCGGTGCGAATGCAGAAGCGCTCATGGAAGAGGCCGGCTGCAAAATGGCCCTTGCCGTGCGCCAGTTTTTCCCCGTTCCAGGCCACTGCACCGCGGTCTTCGGCAAGGGCCACAACGGGGGCGACGCCCTGGTGGCCGCCCGGTTTCTCTCCGAGGCCGGCTGGCAAGTGAACCTGGTCCCCGCCTATCCCACGGCGGAATGGGCCCCCCTGACCACCCGCAAATGGGAGCAGGCAGGCCGCTGTGAAACCCTGGATCCGGACGCCTTCTCACGTTGGCAGCCCGCGCCCGCGACCCCTTGTGTCCTGCTGGACGGACTCCTCGGCGTAGGCGCCCGCCCCGGCCTGCCCGAACCCGTGGCCCGGCTCTGCCGCCGCCTCAACACGCTCAGGCAAACCTCCGCGGCCCGCACCTTCGCTCTCGACCTGCCCACGGGTTTGAACGGCGCCACCGGTGCGGCGGATCCGGATGCCGTCCTCGCAGATGTCACTCTGACGGTAGGGTTCGCCAAGACGGGTCTCCTCGCCGACGGCGCCGAACGCTGGGTGGGACGCCTTGCAGTGCTCCGCCTTGCAGCGCTGGACCCGTTCGCACCCGTGCAGCCTCCTCTGGAGGTCGCCACTCCGGAGGCGCTGGCCCCGTTTTGGCCCCGCCGCCCCGCCGATTTACACAAGGGCGACTGCGGCCGCGTCACTCTGGTCGCCGGCGGTCTGGGTGCCGTGGGGGCGGCGGCCCTTGCCGCGCGGGGCGCCCTGCGCGCGGGCGCCGGGCTCGTCACCCTGTGTGTGCCCGAAGCCGTGTACGGGTCCGCGGCGGCTCAGGCGCCGGCCGAATGCATGGTGCAACCACTGCGCGATCTGCGCGACGCGCTGGGCTTCCGGACGGATGCTCTGGGCATCGGGCCCGGTCTGGGAAGGGGTGTCCCCGAGGCCGTCTGTGAAATCATCCGGCAGGCGCCCTGTCCTGCCGCCGTGGATGCGGACGCGCTCAACATTCTTGCGGACGGCCGCCTCGACACGCTGGAGCGCTGCGCCGGGGCGCGCCTGCTGACGCCCCATCCCGGGGAGATGTCCCGCCTTGCTCCGGAGTTGGCCGGACTCGACCGGCGGACCCTCGTGGAACGGTTCACGCGCCGCTGGCCGGTGACCCTCCTGCTCAAGGGGGCGCGCACCCTGGTGGGAACCGGGGGGACCCAGCCCAGCTACAACACCACGGGCAACCCGGGGATGGCCTCGGGCGGGATGGGGGACGTGCTCACCGGCGTTTGCGCAGCCCTGCTTGCGCGCGGGCTTTCCCCGCAGACGGCCGGCCTGCTGGGGGCGTGGTTGTGCGGGCGTTCTGCGGAGGCCGTCCTGAGTTCGGGTCGCAGGAGCGAGGAATCGTTGCTCGCCTCGGACGTCGCTGACGGGTTAGGGGCGGCTTTTGCGGCGCTGCGGGAAGGCTCCTTCTAAAAAACCTTCAAGCATGCAGTTACGCGCGCCGCGGAGGGCGCAGCGGTGGGACGGGGCGGCGGCGAACGCCGATTGAGGCGGGTTCCATTGACTTCGAGCCTTGGAAAACTATCGTAAGAGAACGTGAATCCGCCCTCTGAACTGGAGCCGCAACTGGACAAAAGCCTTGCCCTAAAGAGGGCCTTCGAGCCGATTTTAGACGACCTTGCTCAAGTCGAAGAGCGCATCTGCGCGCAGGCACGGGCCTTCGACCCGGCGGTCGAGGCGTACGTCTCGTATGCCATCCAGAGTAACGGTAAACGCCTGCGCCCCGCGCTTGCGCTGCTGGCAGGGGGCGCCACGGGCAGGATTCTTCCGGAGCATGGAAGTCTGGCTACCATCGTGGAGCTCATCCACGCCGCCACGCTCGTCCACGACGACATCCTCGACCATGCGGACATGCGCCGCGGCCAGCCCACGGCAAACGCCAAGTGGGGCAATTCCCTCGCCGTACTGTTGGGAGACTGCCTTTTTGCTCACGCGCTGCGCCTCTCCTCCGGTTTCGACAATGCGCGCATGTGCCGCCGCATCGCGGACGCCGCCAGCGAGGTCTGCACGGGGGAAATCATCCAGACCCAGCGCCGTTTTGACCTGAGCCTGACCGTCCCGGATTACTTCCGGATTTTGGAGATGAAAACCGGTGCTCTCTTCGCCGTTGCCACGGAATTGGGCGGGTTGTTGAACGAGGCCTCCGAGCAAACCCAGCAGGGGTTGCACGCGTTCGGTCTGCGTCTGGGTACCGCCTACCAGATTTACGACGACTGTCTGGATCTGGCGGGAGACGAAGCCAAGGTAGGTAAAACGCTCGGCAGCGACCTGCGCCGCGGGAAGTTGACCCTGCCGGTTTTGCACCTGCTCCAGACCAGCACCGAGACGGAGCGGACCCGCTTGAGCGGCCTCATCCTGGAAGGGAACGAGGAGGAGGTGCGCGGGTTGGTGGCGCAGGCGTTGGATCAGGGGGCGGTTCGTTATGCCGTCACCACTGGGCGGCGCATGCTGACGGAGGCCCAGGACAGCATAGAAATGCTGGAGCCCTCCCCCTACAAGAACTCGCTCGAAAGCCTCTGCGTCACCTTGGACGCCATGATTGCGCCTTTGGCGGGAGCTTAGTGCCAGCCCCTGTCGCAGACGTCACCGGGCGTCGGAAGCGCATGCTGGCATCCCCTTGCAATTTGGCTTGTTCGGGACGGTAAGCGGACAGGTGCCGGGTTGCGCGGGGTACCGAGCCAGCATAAGATCCAACCGGCCCCCCATGAATCCAAGCAACACCGTTCCCTGCGCCACTTGTGGCTCACCGAGTGAATTTTTTGCAAAGCCGGTCGGTCCGTTCTGCTCTGACCGCTGCCAGTTGGTGGACCTTGGGCGTTGGTTTGCCGAGGACTACCGCATCAGCGAGCCGCTGAGGCCCGACCATTTTTCTGAGTACGAAGACTGGGACGGGACGCAAACGCGGGAAGGCGAGTAGGGCGCGGCCGCGGTTCAGATTTTGGCGTACGCGCGGCCCTCGTTCTGGTCGATGCGCTCGGGGCGGCCCTTGTTCGGGTAGATGAGCCGGGTGTGGTCGATGCCGAGAAGATGGAGAATCGTGGCGTGCAGGTCGTGGACGTGGAGCCGGTCTTCGACGGCGTAGAGGCCGAGCTCGTCGGTGGACCCGATGGTGCGGCCGCCCGCGAGGCCGCCGCCGGCCATCCACATGGTGAACCCCGTTGGATTGTGGTCGCGGCCGTCGCCGGCCTCGCTCATCGGGGTGCGCCCGAACTCGCCGCCCCACACCACGAGGGTCTCCTCGAGCATGCCCCGCGCCTTCAGGTCGCTCAGGAGGCCGGCGATGGGCTTGTCCACCGAGGCACAAAGCTTGGAATGCGCCTTTTCGATCCCCTTGTGGCTGTCCCATTTGCTGCCCGCCCCACTGTAGAGTTGCACAAAACGGACCCCGTTTTCAACGAGCCGCCGCGCCAGCAGACAGTTGCGCCCGAACACCGCGGTTTCCTCGCGGTCCATCCCGTAGAGCCGCCGCGTGGCCTCGGTCTCCTTGCTGAGGTCGACGGCCTGAGGCGCCTCGGCCTGCATGCGGTAGGCGAGTTCAAAGCCGCGGATGCGCGCCTCCAGTTCGGTGTTGTCGGCTCGGGTCTCGCCGTACTGCCGGTTGAGCGCGGCCAGCAGGTCCAGCTTGTCGCGCTGGCGCTCAGTGGAAACACCCTTTGGATTTTCCAGATGCTTGATCGGGACGCCCTCCGCGCTGAGCTCCACCCCCTGATAGACGGCCGGCATGAACCCGTTGCCCCAGTTGCGCACGCCGTTAACGACCGTGCCCTCGCTGTCCTTGATGACGACAAAGCCCGGCAGGTTTTCATTCTCGGTGCCCAGGCCGTAGCTGACCCAGGCCCCAAGCGAGGGCCTGCCCCCAAAAACGGAGCCGGTGTTCATCGAACACACGCCACCGGCATGGTTGATACCGCTGGAGGCGCAGGACCGGATGACGGTCAGTTCGTCGGCGTGCCGTGCCACATTCTCAAACCAGTCGGAAATCCAAAGACCGCTTTCTCCGCGCTGTTTCCACTCGCGTTTACACTCCAAAAGGGGCGAGCCGGCCTCGCCCATGGCGGTGATCGGCGGCTTGAAGCTGTCCGGTAACCGTTGGCCGGCCAGTTGGTTGAGCAGCGGCTTGTAGTCAAACGTGTCCAGATGGCTCGGCCCGCCCTCCATGAAGAGGAAGATCACGTTTTTGGCGCGCGCCCGGTGGTGCGGAATCCTGGCCGCCACGGGATTGAGCGGGACGCCGCTGCCGGACAGCGGGCCAGGGGTGAGGGCTGCGAGCGCCACGGCGCCAAAGCCGCAGCCGGCGCGCTGTAAAAACTCGCGCCGTGAGGTAGGCGCTTCAATGCGGTCGCAGGGCATAAGCTTAGTGGAGGTAAAGAAACTCGTTTGCGTTGAGAAGAACCTGACAGAGGTCGAGCAGTGCCTGCCGGCGCGGGTCACCGCCCTCCGCGGCCTTTCCCTCGCCGGCCCAGCTCCAGTGCGTGCCGGGCCCGGCCTCCGACTTCCAGACCAGAAGGGACGGCCCCCACAGCTCCGGATCGGGCGAGGCGGTGCCCGTTTGTGGGCGTCCAGCGAGCAGGCGCAGCGCCTCGATCCGGCCGTCCCACTGGTGGGCCGGCATTCTCTTGGCGAGGCCGCCCACCACAAACGGAGAGGATCCCAGGCCCAGCTTGCCCCGGAGGGAATGAGCGACCACCGCCGTCTGGAGCGGGGCTCCTGGCGTGTCCAGATCCTGCAAAGCAAAATGCACCGTCCGATCCGCGCACGAGACCGACGCGCTCACATGGTAGCGGCGGCCCGGTTCCAAGCGCAGGTTGGAGGCGACCACCTCATAACCGATGTTGGAGTTTTCATCCTCCCCGACGAGCTGGATGATGAGGTTGCGCGGCTTGAACCGGGACTTTTCGCCCGTGACACCAAGACTCCAACCGTACGCCTCGATACTGTCCTTGGCGCCGCCCCAGCGCGAAGCCAGCGTGCGCACCGCGGCGGCGGCGTCGATGGAATCCAGGCGGCAGACCGCCTCGATTGAAAACTCGTCCCCCTCCCGCACCGCGGTCTGATCCAGCAGTCTTTCGTGCTCGGACTTTTCCCGGAAGATGCCGGGAGGCTCGTCTGCGCCGGCCTTCACGGGGACGGGCCGGTCCGCGCCACCGAGCCTTTTGGCCAGAAACGCCTGCGCGGTCTCCTGCTCGCGCGGGGTGGGGGCCCGGCCGAGAACGGTTTCCCAGGCCTGCTCGATGGTGTCGACCTTGCCGGCGACTTTCCGGGCGCGGGCGATCGGCCAGTCCCCGTTGAGGAGCAGCAGGGCCTGCGTGGGAGTGGTGGTGCTTTGCCGCTCGGCGGTGCTCGCAAATCCCGAGGGGGCGTCCAGGCTGCGCAACAACTCGTTCTGGTTGTTGCGTTTTTTGATCGTGTAAATGGAGCGACGTACGGCGTTGGCGTCCTCCGACGGCCCGCCGGGCTTCAGCACAAGCTCGCCACTGACCGCCAGCATCGCGTCGCGGACCTGCTCGGCATCGAGCCGGCGCGGGCTGAACCGCCAGAGGTAGCTGTTATTGGGGTCGAGCCGGAGCGCCTCCGGGGGCGGCTCGCGGCGGGCCGTCTGGCCGTACACGGCCGAAAGCATGATTTCCTTGTGGAGCTTTTTGAGGCTCCAACCCTGCGCGACAAACCTGCGGGCGAGCCAGTCGAGCAGCTCCGGGTGCGAGGGCGGCTCACCCAGCTTGCCGAAGTCGCTCGAAGAGGCGACCAGTCCACGGCCAAAATGGTACTGCCACACCCGGTTGACGATCACCCGGGTGGAAAGCTGGTTGTCCGGGCGGACGATCCAGTTTGCCAGGGCCGTCCTGCGTCCGGTCGAGTCGCCGACCGGCTGGATCCGGGCGTCGCCGGGTTCGAGCAGGGACAGGAAACCGGGCTGCACCTCCTGCTCTCCCTTGCGCGTCTTGAAGGTGGTGGCGGGCGCCCGCGGGCCGACATCCGTCGCGACGAAGGCGTCCGGCAGCGGCTTGGGCGCGAGCGGCTCAAACTGTTTGAGCTCCTCCTGCAAAGCCTGGTACGCCCCCTTCGCCTCCTCCGACTTGAGGCTTTTGAGCGGGTCGGTCACCCGGCGCGCACGGCGCATTTGACGCTCGCACAGGTTTACAAGCTGCCGCTCCAGCGGTTCCTGCTCCGCGGCGGCCTTGCGCATCATTCCCTGCAGCTCCGGATTGAAGCGCTTGAAGGCGCCTGCCTCGCTTTTTTTGATCAGCGGCTCAACCAGCGCCGCGATTTTTGCCCGCACCCCGGCGGTGGCCTCCTCCCACTGGGCCTGCCGTCCGGCGTGCTCGGCGATTTCTTCGGGTGTCGCCAGCTTCATGTCGTCGCGCCACTGCACGGGCGCGAAGAAGGCGCGCAGCCGGAAATAGTCCTTCTGCAAAATCGGGTCGAACTTGTGGTTGTGACAGCGGGCGCACCCAAAGCTGAGGCCGAGAAACAGTTCGCCGGTGGTGTCGGTGATATCCGTGAGGATCAGGTCCCACTGGCCGCGGACATCCACCTGGTTCCATTCGTAGACAGGGTTGCGCAGAAAGGAGGTGGCCACGAGCACCTGCGGGTCCCGGGGCGCCATCTCGTCGCCGGCAAGCTGTTCGCGGACGAACTGATCGTAAGGTTTGTCGGCATTGAGACTGTTGATGACCCAGTCGCGGTAGGGCCAGACACTTGGGCGGAATTCGTCCGCGTTGTAGCCGTCGCTCTCCGCGTAACGGACCAGATCCAGCCAGTGCTGCGCCCAGCGCTCGCCGTAGTGGGGGCTTGAGAGAAGGGCGTCCACAAACAGTTCGCGGGCGTTGGGGCGGGTGTCGGCGGCAAACGCTTCGAGCTGCCCGGCCGTGGGCGGCAGTCCGTGGAGATCCATGGTGGCGCGGCGCACAAACTCCGCGGCCTCCGCGGCGGGCGCCGGGGTGAGTCCCAGCTCGCGGTGTTTTTGCGCCACAAACTGGTCGACCGGCGTACGCGCCCAGTCGCCCGGAACCTCCGGCGGCTTTGGATCGGCGAGCGGCTGGAAGCACCAGAATTTGCGCTGCTCCTCGGTGAAGCCGCCCTCGGTGAGCACCGTCGCCTTCCCAGTCTGCGCCGGCCAGGGCGCCCCGAGCCGTACCCACTTTTCAAGCACGGCCACCTCGGCGGCTGGCAGCTGCTTTTTCGGAGGCATTTGGAAGTCCGCCTTCCCGTAGCGGACCGCCTCAATCAGCGGCGACTCCTCCGGCTTCCCGGGAACCAGGGCAGGCCCGTTGTCTCCGCCCGCCTTCAAAAAGGCCAACGCGTCGACACGCAGGCCGCCCTTCTGCTTCTTCTCGCCATGGCACTCAAAACAGCGGTTGGCGAGAATCGGGCGGACCTCTGTCTCGAAAAACTTGGCCTGCGCCCGGGCCGCGTCCTCCTCGGCAGCAAGGAGACCGCGGCAAAACACCAGTGCCAGACAAAGGAGGATGCGTTTCATGAGCGGGGGGGGAGCTTCAGGCGCAACGTGGGCGGCCGCGCCCCTGGATGTTCCTTGGAGGCGAAGCCATGCGCAAGCCCGCTTGGGTCCGTTTCCGACGTCTCGCGGACGAGCAGGAAGCTGACAATCCCGTTGGAATCCGTGCGCAGAAACTCCACCAGGGCCTCGCCTCCCAATGAAATCAAGCCGGAGCGCCCGCCGCGCGGAATCCAAAACTCGGCGACGCGCCGGGTCTGGCCGGGGGTCGGACCGGCGTCGGTGCACCCCGGTGTGTCCGCCCAGAGGGTGTCCTGCTCGTTCCAGCCGTCCAGCGACTCGTCGAGAAGCGCGTACAGCGCAAACCGCGAGTCGGGTACCAGAGCGGAAAAGCCAAATCCGCTGGGGACCGGGTCCAGTACGAGCTCTGCCTCGAGGGTGTCCGCTGGGTTGATTTGGGACAGGTCAAAGGAAAGGACGGCGCGGCGCTCGTTGCGGCGGCTGTCAGGCAGGTCGGAGTGTTTGACAATCAGCAGCGGCTGCCTCCCCTGCGGACCGTCAAGGTTGCCGCGGCGCGTGTAGCTGTCCTTGCCGCGCCCGAAGGAAGTGGGGATGGCAAGCCAGCCCTCAGGGTCCTGCATCTGGACGCCCTGGACAGGTTCCTGGCCGGCAAGCGTATTGCCGGTGTGCACGTGGAGGCCGCGGCCTTGGGTGAGCCGTTTGAGACCGCCCTCCGGAAGCCCTGCGACATCCACCGCCCCTTCAAAAACACGCACCTGGGAATTCCCGACGGCGCTCGCCGTCAGACCAAAGCGGGTACCCACATCAATCACCTGAAGATCGGCCGTCGCGATGGTGAAGCCATGCGCGGGTTTGGGCACCTCCGCGGTGACGGCGCCCTCGAGCAACCGACAGTGCATGGCGTCGACAATCTCAAACCGTGTGGGCGCCTCCAGCGTGACCCGGGCCCCGCTCTCAAAAGCAATGGTGGCCATCCCCTCCAGCAGGGAAAGCGTTCCGGCGGAGAGCCTCGAATGCGTTGCCGTGGGCAGCTCCGAGCCGCCCCACTTGCAGTTCTCCGCCTGCAAAAGCACCGCCACAGGCGCCGCTTGGACGGGGGGCCTCCCCAGAAAATAGGTGCCAACGGAAAACGCCACGCAGGCGGCAAGAAGGGCGGCGCGCCAAAGCATCGGTCGCCAGGTGTTTCGCGGTCCTTCTGCCGGGGCGGGGCCCGGGGGCGCCTGCAAAAGTGCGGCCAGTTCCGGGCGCGCGGTGCGGAGGCTCTGGTGCAGCCAAACCCGCTGCGCATACGCGGCGCGCAGTGGTGCGTTGGCGACAACCGCCGCCTGAAACTCCGCCCATTCTTCGGGGGAAAGCAGCCCCTCCACCGCCCGGTCCAGTTGGTCTTGGGCCTGTGCGTTCATCGGGCCTCCGCCTCAAGGGTTGTCCGCTGGACGCAATCGCTCAGGACCGCCCGGATCCGGCTTAGCAACCGGTAGACCGCCTCCACCGAGCGCCGGCTGCGGGTGGCAATCTCGGCAACCGAACAGTCCTCGTAATAGCGCCAGACAATCAGCTTGCGATGCGCCTCCGGTAGTTTCTGGAGGCAGCGACCCAGCAGGTCCGACTGGCTTTCGAGTGCCAGCGACTGGCGGTCGAGTTCCAGCGCGACCGCCTCGACGAACATTTCTTCCAAGGCCGTACCCGCGTGCCGTTTGGCCGCGCGGCGGAAATTGAGGACCTGGTGCAGGGCGATGGTCCGGGCCCAGGCCCGGAAGTTGGTGCCGGCTTCAAACCTGGCAAACTGCCGCCAAAGGGTGAGCTTGACCTCTTGAAGAACGTCCTCCGCATCGTGGGAATGGGCCACCAGGCTGTAGACATAGGTCGCCAGCCAGCGTTCATGCTGGGCCAGTTGCCTCAGGTAGGCCTCCGGATCTTCCGGGGGGGCTTTTGGTTCGGAATCCATCTTCACCAGCATAGAGGTCCGCCCATTGCCTTTTTGGACAATTTTTTCACCCAAGGACGGGATCCTTGGGTGAAAGGCCCAAACCAACAGGCCTCCGGTCAGAGACAGCTTCCCTGCAAAGCCGGCCCGGCCTCCGACTCTATTGTAATTCCTTGATGCGGATTGCGCGCCACCGGATTTCCTCGCCCGGCGCCTTTTTGCCGATCCCGTGGACCTGCAGGCCGATGATGCCGCGCGGGGTCAGGCCGTCCTTGAGTTCGGCGGCCTTCACCCCGTTGATCCAGGTTGTCAGCTGTTCTCCCTGGCACTCGATCCTGGCCTGGTTCCACTCGCCCTGCTTGAAGGCCTTGCGCGCAGGCTCGTTGTCCTTGAGGTCGAACAGCCAGGCCCTGCGCGCTTCGTCATAAATTCCGCCGGTGTAGGCGCGTGCCGAAGGGTCAATTTCGTACTGGTAGCCGAAGACCCGGTCCGCGGGGATCTTCCGGGTCTTGCCTTCGCCCGCCGGCACCTCGGTCTCCTTGTCGAAGAACTCGCTGCGGAACTGGACGCCTGAATTCATCCCCGGGGCTACCTTGAATTCAAACTCGAGGACGAAGTCCCCGTAGGCCTTCTTGGAACAAAGAAAGGAGTTGCCCGTGTCTGCAACCGTCTTGCCGACGATGGCCCCGTCCTCGACCCGGTACTCCGCCTTGCCGCTGTGCTGTTCCCAGCCCTCGAGGTCCCGGCCGTTAAACAGGGGGACAAAATCGGCGGCTTGAAGGGCGGTGGTCAGCGCCGCAAGGCAAAGGGAGAGGTGGGGGAGGAGTTTCATGGGAGGCCGGACTCTAACCATTCGGGCCCTCGCTGCAATTCCGGAGAAAACGGGGGCGGACTTTTCCAGCCAGAGCGTTGCGGCTGTTTTTTGGGAACGGCGCTCATTTCAACTCTTATGTTATGCCGCCAATGGGGTAATAACTCATGGCGAAACTTTGTTAGATATGAACACCCCTCCGTCTTCCCCGTGCTGCTCGCGCCGCGACTTTCTTTCCAAGACCGGCCTCGGCATGGGCGCCCTCGGTCTGGTGCCGCTTCTGAACCAGACCGGTCTGCTGGCCGCCGACTCCCCCCTCGCCGCCCGGGCGGGACATTTTCCCGCCAGGGCCAAACGCGTGATCCACATCTTTCCTCAGGGCGGGCCCTCGCAGGTGGACACTTTTGATCCAAAGCCGGCCCTCGAAAAGTACCACAACCGGCAGGTGGACGAGGTGCTCAAGGACTACCAGAAAGCCGCTGGGGAGGCGGCCTCGGGCATGGGCCGCCTGAGCGGCAAACTCCAGCGCTCCGGGTTCAAGTTCAGCAGGCACGGGCAGAGCGGGATGGAAATCAGCGAGCTGTTTCCCAAGCTGGCGGGCATGGCCGACGAGTTGTGCATCGTCCGGTCCATGCACACGAAAAGCAGCGTGCACGAACCGGCGCAGTTGATGATGAGCTGTGGCGAGTTGGTCAACGTGCGTCCGAGCCTCCCCTCCTGGGCGGTGTACGGTCTGGGCACCGAAAACCAGAACCTCCCCGCGTTTGTCGCGCTCTCGCCCAACGGCACCACCTCCAGCGGGGACAAGCACTGGAGCAACGCCTTCCTCCCCGCCTGGACGCGGGGCACCGCCATCGCCACGACCAACCCGGACGTGCACAAGCTCCTGGAACATCTGCGCAGCGGCAGCACCTCCATCCGCGAGCAGCGCAGGCAACTGGATCTCCTCGCACAGATCAACGGCGAGCACCTCGGCGAGCGGCCGGGCGACGCCTTCCTCGAAGGCCGGATCCTTTCGTTTGAAACCGCCTTCCGCATGCAGGTCGAAGCCACCGACGCCTTCGACCTCACCCGCGAGCCCGCCCACGTCCGCGAACTTTATGGCGACACCGAGCAGGGCCGCCAGTTGCTCCTCGCCAGGCGCCTCGTCGAGCGCGGTGTCCGCTTTGTCCAGGTCTGGCACAACGGCTGGGACACCCATGACAAAAACGACGAACAGCACCGCGACCTGTGCCAGGCCGCCGACCAACCCCTCGCCGCACTCCTCCGCGACCTCAAGGAGCGCGACATGCTTAAGGACACCCTCATCGTCTGGGCCGGCGAGTTCGGCCGGACCCCAACCTCCGATAACAACGATGTCGCCAAGAAAAAGGGCATCGGCCGCGACCACAACGCGGGAGGCTTCACCATCTGGATGGCCGGGGGCGGCGTCAAACCGGGCCTTACCTATGGCTCCACCGACGACTTTGGCGCGCTCGCGGCCGAAGGCGCTATGGAGGTCCACGACCTCCACGCCACCATCCTGCACCTGCTCGGCTTCGACCACGAAAAGCTCACCTACCGCTACGCGGGGCGCGACTACCGGCCCACCGACGTATACGGGCATGTAAACCGTTCCCTGCTGGCATGAAGCGCTTGACGCTCGCAGTCTGGATGCTGTCCGCGGCGGCGGCCTTTTGCGCGGAACTCCCGCCCGAGCAGGCCGAGTTCTTCGAGAACAAGATCCGGCCCGTTCTGGTGGAGCGGTGTTACAACTGCCACAGCACCGAAGCCGGCAAGGACAAGGGCGGCCTGCTTTTGGATTCGCGCGACGCCTTGCTCAAAGGGGGCGACACCGGCCCCGCCCTGGTGGCGGGGGACGCCGCAAAGAGCCTGCTCCTCAAGGCCGTCAAGCGCGCCGATCCGGACACCGCCATGCCGCCCAAGGGCAAGGCAGACCCACTCACCGTAGAGCAGGTCGCTGATTTTGAAACCTGGATCAAAATGGGCGCGCCTGATCCACGCGCGGGTGTCGTTAAAAAAGCGGTCATCGACACCCTTCTCGAGAAGGGCAAAACCCACTGGGCCTTCCAAGCTCCGCAGGCGGCGCCAACCCCTCCGGGGCAGCACCCCGTAGACGCCCTGCTGACCGCCAAGGGGGCCACCGCCGAACCCAGGGTCCTGATCCGCCGCGCCTCGCTGGCCCTCACCGGCCTGCCTCCTTCGCCCGAACGCGTCGAGGCCTTTGTGAAGGAGTCGGGCACCGCCCCCGCAACCGCCCTCTCCAAGTTGCTGGACGAGTTGCTCGCCTCCCCGCACTACGGCGAACGCTGGGGACGCCATTGGCTGGATGTCGCCCGCTATGCCGATAACATGGGCGCCATTTTTAACGGCGACGACTCCTACCCGTTTGCCTTCACGTACCGCGACTGGGTCATCAAGGCGTTCAACGAGGACAAGCCCTACGACCGTTTTCTCATGGAGCAAATCGCCGCCGATCTGCTTCCCGAAACCAAGCCTGAGAACAACGGTAACCTCGCGGCGCTGGGCTTTCTGACGCTTGGACGCAGGACGGACCGAAGGGTGGATGACAATGTCTACGACGACCGGATCGACGTGATTTCCCGCGGCTTGCTCGGGCTGACTGCCGGTTGCGCGCGGTGCCACGACCACAAGCTGGAGCCGATCCCCACCGCCGACTACTACGCGCTCTACGGCATCCTCAAAAGTTGCACCGAGCCCCAGGTCTATCCCGCCCTCGCACCCCAGCCCGACTCACCCGATCGCAAGGATTTCGAGGTGCGCAACCATGCCGCGGTTTCCGAGTACCTCCGCGTGCACGCCTTTGAGGCAGAGCGCAGCATGTCCGCCTTCCGCTCCAGGCTCGGCGATTACCTTCTTGCGGCGAAGGACGCTGCTTACAAGGACGTGTACGCCGACAAGAAGGTCCAGCCGGACATCCTTGATCCGCGCAAGCTCAACGGCGGGATCCACAACCGGGTGGTTCGGAGTTGGGAGACGTGGGTCAAGGGACACCCGGATATCTTCCGGCCCTGGCTGGAACTTGCCGCGCTACCCGAGGCCGACTTTGCCGCCAAGGCGCCCGCCCTGTGCGCCGCCTATGGCAAGAATGCCGACAAGACATTGATGGCGCCCGTGGCCCGTGTTTTTGAGAAGGCCTCGCCCAAAACGCTCCGGGACATCGCCGATGCTTACAACAACCTCTGGGCCGTCGAACTCGACGCCGCGTGGGCCGAGAAATGGCGGGCCGTCCTGTTGAAGTCTTGCGTGCCCGCGGCGGAGGAGCCCGGTCTTCCGCTTGCCGACCTGACAACCCGCAGCATTGACCGCGTGAACACCGTCGAAAGGGAGCTCGTCCTGCCCGAGGCCGACGTTCAGGCGCTCAAGGCCACGCTCCTGGACGAAAAGTCGCCCTTTGTATTGAGCGGGAAGGATTTTGTTTCCAACAAACTCTTCCTCAACCGCGACGTTGCCGACGGCTTGCGGCGAAACGCCACCAAGGCGGTGAGCGATCTGGGGACTCATCCGGGCGCGCCCGTCCGCCTCATGGCACTGCAGGAGGACAAGCCTTTTGACGCAAAGGTTTTTATCCGTGGCAACCCCAAGACGCTCGGCGCGCCCGCTCCACGTGGCTGGTTTACAGTGCTGCGCACTGCGGAGACCCCGGAGTTTCCCAAGGACAAAAGCGGCCGCCTCGAACTCGCGCACCTCCTAGCGAGCCGCAACAACCCGCTCACTGCGCGGGTGATCGTAAACCGCGTGTGGGCTTGGCACTTCGGCGAAGGAATTGTGAAGACCCCGAGCGACTTTGGTTTCCGGGGGGAGCCGCCCGACAACCAGGCGCTGCTGGACACGCTGGCCGTGTGGTTCATGGACAACGGCTGGAGCTTCAAGAAGCTCAACCGTCTTCTGCTCTCGAGTCGCGTCTGGCGGGAGGCGCGCCGCACGCAGCCGCTCGACTTTGAAAGCTTCCGGGATTCCCTCCTGAGTGTCTCAGGCGCCCTCGAGCCGCGTGCGGGGGGAAAGCCGGACGACCTGCTCAAGGGCTCCTCCACCCGGCGCACCGTGTACGCCTTGGTGGATCGCAAGACGCTTCCCAACCTGTTCCGCAACTTTGATTTTCCGGACCCGAGCCTGTCGGCGCCCCGGCGTTCCCGCACGGCGCTGGCCCCCCAGGCGTTGTTCCTGCTCAACAGCAGCTTTGTGGTCGACCGCGCACGCGAGCTGGCCAAGGCCACCCAGCCGAAGGACGAGGCGGCCACCCCCATGGCGCTCAAGTCACTCTACCAGCGGATCTTTCAGCGCAATCCCGGTGATAAAGAAATAGCGCGTGCCGCCGCTTTTCTGGCGGGCTACCCCCAAAACGACGTGGTGCTGCCGGAGGCCAATGACTGGTCCTACGGCACGGGCGACTTTGACGGCCAAAGCCAGCGGGTTTCCCATTTTCAGCCGCTGAAGTTTGCCGGCAACAAGGTGGTGGGCAACGGCGGGATGGAACTCACCAAGGACGGCGGGCAGCCTGCGGAAGGCAAGCCGATCATCCGCCGGTGGACCGCCCCTAGGGACGGCAAGGTCAACATCTCCGCCGAACTGGCGCACCTGCCCAAGGAGGGCGACGGCATCACCTCGCGGATCGTGAGCAGCCGCGGTGGGCTGCTCGGCGAATGGGCTGCGGCGCACGGTGCCGTCCTGACCTCTCTCACTGGTGTGGAGGTGAAACAGGGCGACACGCTCGATTTTCTGACCCTCTGCGGAGCGGACGCGAAAAATGACACCTTCCGCTGGTCGCCTACCATCACGATGCCGGGTGCCGAAATACCGGGGATGTCCGGGATGGCGATGCGTTGGGATGCCAAGGGCGATTTTATGGATCCCTCAAAGCTGCCGGCACCGCTGAACGGTTGGGAGGAACTGGCGCATGTGCTGCTCCTTTCCAACGAGTTTGCGGTGGTGGATTAGGGGGGAGATCTGGGGGGCCGGGGCGGCGGAATCCCAAAAAGCCGCCTGGGGAGGGTACACACCTGCGGTTTGCGGCTCTTTCAGGGCTGATGTCGCATAATGCGGATTGCTGGCGAGGCCATTGCCACGAAATAGGATTGCATCCAGCGCCTCAGCGTTCAGCCTTTTTAACCTAAGGTTTTCCCCTAGTGTTCGATGAATCCCCCCTATCCTGAGAACCCCCGTTCCCGCGGCCGGGGCTTCCTGCTCTGGCTCCGCTTCCTGCTTGGCTGCCTGCTCTGGGTGGCCCCGCAGACGCTGCCCGCAGTGCCTCCCGTTCCAGTCAGCGTGGTCATCACCACGCAACCGGCCGCGTTGCGCGTCACCGCCGGCAGCAGCGCCTTTTTGAGTGTCACGGCCGTAGGGACCGCGCCCCTTTCCTACCAGTGGCACAAAGGAGGCGTGCCGGTGGCAGGCGGCACCGCCTCGGTTTTGGCGTTTGCGGCTGTGCAGGAAGCCGATGCGGGTAGTTTTACCGTCGCCGTCAGCAACTCTGAGGGAACCGTGTTGAGCACCGCCGTGACATTGGCGGTCGATCCTTTGGTGCGCGCGGCGCCGACGATCACCTCCCAACCAATCAGCCAGACGGTTTACCCCGGCATCTCCGCGACCTTGCGAGTGAAGGCCACCGCCTCGCCGGCCCCTTTGTATCATTGGCGCAAGGGAGGTGTTGCGATCTCCGGGGCGACCGGCGCGGAGTTTACCCTACCCGCTGTTCAGGCCTCCGATGCCGGCTCCTATGACGTGCTGGTCGCTAACACCGAAGGGAGCGTCACCAGCGCGGCCGTCGAGCTTTCGTTGGTGTCAGTCACCCCTCCCATTTCCGGCCTCTGGTTCACTTACGCAGGAGCTCCGGGAGGTGTGGGTGCGGTGGACGCCACCGGGGCTGCCGCCCGCTTTGCCTATCTTCAGGGCGTCGCAATCGACAGCGCCGGAACCCTCTACGTCGCCGACACCGCCAACCATGCCATCCGGAAGATCACCGCGGAGGGCGTGGTCACCACCCTCGCCGGCTCGCTGGGGACCAGCGGGTTTGTCAACGGCACGGGCACCGCCGCCCGCTTCACCTCGCCCCAGGGCGTGGCTGTCGTGGCAGGCACGGTGTACGTTTCCGATACCGGCACGCACACCCTTCGCAAGATCTCTTCGAGCGGCGTGGTCACGACCCTTGCCGGCTCCATGCTCGTCCCCGGTAGCAACGACGGCACCGGCACCACGGCAAAGTTTAACAAGCCCACGCGTCTGGCCGCCGATGCCTCCGGCAACCTGCTTCTGGCCGACTCGTTCAACCACGCCATCCGCAAGGTCACTCCAGAGGGCGTCGTCACCACGCTCACGGGCGGCCCCTCTTACATTGGGAGCGCCGACGGCATTCTCTCCACGGCCCGGTTTAACAGGCCCACGGACATCGCAATAGACGCTGCCGGAGACGCCTACGTTCTGGATTCCGGCAACAAAACGGTCCGCAAAATCACCACCGGTGGGACCGTCACGCTTTTGGCCGGTTCCGCCGGCTATTCAGGAAGCACCGACGGCACAGGCTCCGCCGCCCGCTTTGACACGCCCGGCGCTATCGCCGTTGACCCTGCTGGAAACGTGTACGTCGCCGACAAAAACCGGTTGCGCAAAATCACCGCCGCGGGCGTGGTCAGCACCCTCGCAGGTTCCTCCTCCGCCGGTTTTGCAGATGCCACGGGAGCCGCCGCAAGGTTTGCCGCGCCGCAGGGCATGGTGGTGGACGCGGCGGGCAACCTGTTTGTGGGGGACACTGGCAACTCGATCCTGCGCAAGGTTGTCCTCTCCTCCGGTTCGGTGGATACCTTCGCCGGGTTGGCCGCCTCAGGCAGGCTGGACGGCCCTCCCGAGGTCGCGCGGTTTTGCTTGCCGCGCGGTGTGGCGGCGGACGCTCTGGGAAACGTTTACGTTGCGGACTCAGCCAACCATACCATCCGTAAAATTGGAGTGACCGGAACCGTCACCACTTTTGCCGGCAGCGCCGGCGAGCCTGCATTTCTGGACGGCTCCGGTGGGGAGGCCCGTTTTAATGCGCCGCAGAGTCTCATCGTGGACGCAGTTGGAAACCTGGTGGTCGCGGACACTGGCAACCACGTGATCCGCAGGATCAGCCCTGCGGGCGAGGTTACGACGCTGGCTGGTTTGGGAGGAACTGCCGGTAGCCTCGACGGTCTGGGAACCGCCGCCCGTTTCTGGTCGCCAAAAGCGGTGGCGCAGGATTCCGGAGGAAACATTTATGTCGCCGACAGCCAGAATTTCACCATTCGTAAAATACTGCCTTCCGGCCAGGTAACAACCCTTGCCGGCGCCGTGGGCAAAGCGTCCCACCTGGACGGCATCGGGAGCGGAGCCCGGTTTGAGAGCCCCACGGCGTTGGTGGTGGATGGAAACGGGGTGGTGTCCGTCACCGACGGCCCGACGGTTCGCAAGATCACCGCAACCGGCGTGGTGACCACCCTGGCGGGAGCTTCCGGCTTTCCGGGGAGCACCGACGGCAAAGGGGCTGCTGCCGCCTTTTCCGCCCCGCAAAGCCTTGCGCAGGACGCGGCGGGCAACCTCTACGTGGCGGACACTTTCAACCACACCCTCCGCAAAGTGGATCCCTCCGGCACGGTGACCACCTACGCCGGCGGCGCGGGACAGCCGGGGAGCACCGACGGCGTGGCCGCGGCGGTCCGGTTCGCCTATCCCGCAGGGATTTCGCTGGATGCGTATGGGAACCTGTATGTTGCCGACATGGACAACGGCAAAATCCGTCTGGGCGCGTTGGGCATCCGGCCGATTGTCGTGCCCCTGCCCCCGTTGAGCACGACGGCGCTGGTTGGAGGTACTGCGACATTTTCAGTTTTGGCGACGGGCCCCGGCCCGTTCAACTACCAGTGGCGCCGGGACGGAGTAAATATCACGGGTGCGACGGGCGCGACCCTTGTGCTTTCCGGTTTGGAGTCCTCGGATGCTGGTTTTTACAACGTGATCGTGGGCAATGCTTCGGGGGCGGTATCAAGTGCCGCGGCAGGGCTGGCCGTGAGTGTGACGCCGCTTGAAGCCGTGACGTTTTCGACCCAGCCTGCCAGTCAGACGGTTGCGTTGGGGAGCCCGGCTGTGTTTGAGGTGAGCGCGGAGGGGACGGCGCCCCTGACCTACCAGTGGCGCAAGGACGGAGTGGCGTTGGCGGGGGCGACCGGAGGCAGCCTGAGCCTCCAGTCGGTGCGGGCGCTGGATGGTGGCAGTTACGATGTGGTCGTCTCCAACCCAGTAGGCAGTGTCGCCAGCGCCCAGGCAAAGCTCACGGTGGATTTTGGGCTTTTCCCCGCCTCCATCGTCACGCAAACCACTTTTCAGAAGGTGTTTCCGGGGGCGCCTGCCGCCTTCAATGTGGTAGCCGTCGGCACTCCGCCACTCCGCTACCAGTGGAGCAAGGACGGGCAGCCCATCCCCGGGGCGACTGGCGCGAGCTACACCATCGACTCGGTCCAAACTGCGGATCTGGGGAATTATTCCGTGGAGGTGACCGGTGCTGTCGGGGGGGCCGCAAGTCGCGGTGCTGCAGCGCTGAGCTTTGATCTGACTCCCCCTGCGGGCGGGTCGTGGTCGGTTCTCGCCGGAGCGGCCGGAGGGGCCGGCAGCCTCGACGCCTCAGGTGCGGAAGCCCAATTTAACTACCCGCGCGGGCTCGCCGTGGACGGCGGCTCCAACCTGTATGTCGCCGACACGCAAAACCATACCATCCGCAAGATCACCCCAGCCGGCGTTGCCTCGACCGTTGCTGGAATCGCAGGCAGCCGGGGCTCTGAAGACGGATTCGCCCTGCAAGCGCAGTTCCACTCACCTCAAGGGGTCGCCATTGATGCAGGCTCGAACCTGTATGTCGCCGACACCGGCAACCATGTGATCCGCAAAATCAGTGCCTCGGGTGTGGTCAGCACCCTCGCCGGAGCCACGGGCACACCGGGAGCTCTCGATGCGACCGGCATCGAGGCAAGGTTTAACCAACCCACCCGGATAGCGCTGGATGCCGCCGGCGACCTTTTTGTCACGGACACCGGCAACCACGTCATCCGCAAGATCACTGCCGAGGGCGTGGTCAGCACGTTTGCCGGCGCTTCCGGACTTGCGGGTAGTACCGACCAGACGGCCGCGAATGCGCGTTTCAATAGTCCGTCCGACCTGGCTTTTGACGCCGCCGGAGCTCTGTACGTGGCGGACACGGGGAACAAAACGATCCGGAAAGTCACCACCGGCGGGACCACCAGCACGCCACTTGGGCGCGCCGGCTTTTACGGCACCAACGACGGCACTGGCGACATAGCTCGCTTTGCAAGCCCGACGGCGCTCACCTCGGATCCAAGCGGCAACCTTTGGGTGCTCGATGGCAACCGACTCCGTGCGGTCAGTTCTCTCGGCGGTGTGACCCCGTTGGCGGGAGATTTTGTCGCTGGCGCCAACGACGGGGCGGGATCCAGCGCACAGTTTTTCAACCCGCTGGCCGTGTGTTTGGCGCCGTCCGGAGACCTCTACATTGCAGACACGGGCAACTCCGTGCTCCGCGTGGTCGGCCCCGGTTCGACGGTGAGAACCTTTGCCGGCACTGCGAGTTCAGGCAGGCTGGACGGGACCGCCACCGAGGCGCGGTTCCATTCTCCGCGCGGAGCGGCGATGGATGCGGCCGGCAACGTCTACATTGCTGATGCCGGCAGCCACACCATCCGGAAGGTGACGCTCTCGGGAGTGGTCACGACCTTGGCCGGCTCCGGCGCCTTGGGCAGCCTCGATGGCAGGGGGCCGGAAGCCCAGTTCAACTTTCCCCAAGCGGTGGCTGTGGATGCCGCGGGCAACGTGTACGTCGCCGACACCGGTAACCACGTGTTGCGCGTGATTTCACCCGACGGCCTCGTCGCCACGCTGGCGGGGCTGGCCGGGGCCAGGGGTGGCGCCGACGGTACGGGCAACACCGCCCGGTTTTGGCAACCGCGCGGCTTGGCGCTCGATACCGACGGCAACATTTACGTCTCCGACGCCGGGAACTTCACGCTGCGCAAAGTCACCCGAAGTGGCGTTGTCTCCACTTTTGTCGGGGTCGCGGGGGTTTCCGGTTCGGCCGACGGGATGCGCGCCGCCGCGCGGTTAAGCGGTCCCGGAGCCCTTGCCTTCGAGGCCGGCGGCAACCTGTTGTTCACCGATGCAAACGCCATCCGGCGGGTGAGTCCGGGGGGCGTTGTCAGCACCGTCGCCGGGCGCCCTGGTGAGACGGGCGCCTTCGACGGCGCCACCGCCCTTGCCACCTTCTCCGCACCGCAGGGCCTCGGTGTCGACGCCTCGGGCACGATTTTCGTGGCGGACACTTTTAACCATACCATCCGCCAAATCGGAAAGGACGGGATGGTCTCCACCGTGGCTGGTGCCGCGGGAGCCACCGGCAGTGCCGACGGGGTGGGCACGGCAGTCCGCTTTGCCTATCCGGCCGGTCTGTGTCTGGACAGCCTTGGAAACCTTGTGGTAACAGACCTCGACAACTCCAAGGTGCGGTTTGGTCTGCTCCGGGAGACCCCCTTACGGATCCTTTCCCAGCCGGCAAGTGCGACGGTTTTTGCGGGAGCCTCGCTGACGCTTTCGGTGACGGCCTCGGGTGTTGGTTCGCTTTCCTACCAGTGGCGCAAGGGCGGGGTGGCCCTTTCCGGGGCCACCTCGCCGGAGTACACCATTCCCAGCTTTGGGGTTGGTGACGCAGGGGACTACACCGTCGTCGTGGGCAATGTTGCCGGCGCAGTCACGAGCGGAACCGCTGTGGTCAGTCTGAGCGCGGTGGCCCCGACGCCGGTGACGATCGTTTCCCCTCCGCAAAACGTGGTGGCCGCCGTCGGCTCCGCCGCGGTGTTTACGCTGACCGCGGAGGGCAGTCCGCCGCTCCGCTACCAGTGGCGTAAAAACGGCACCAACATCCTTAACGCGACTTCGCCCTCCTACACGATCACGGCGGCCGCACCCGGGGATGCTGGGAGCTACGACGTGCTGGTCTTCAACTCCACCAGCAGCAAGGAAAGTGCTCCGGTGACCCTCACCGTCAATGACGTGGGCAACGCGCCGCCCGTCATTGTGAGGCAACCTGTGAACCTCGTCCGGTATCCGGGAGTTCCAGGGACTTTTACCGTGGCTGTCACGGGTGCGCCGCCGCTTCGCTTTCAATGGCGCAAAGCGGGTGTCGACATCGCCGGCGGCACCGCTTCAACCCTGCTGGTGGACGGGACGCTTGCCACCGCTGCAGGCAGTTACGACGTGGTTGTTTCCAACAATATCGGTGCGCCGGTCACCAGCTCAGCTGCAACCTTCAGTTTCACCGCCGCGCCTCCTGCCTCAGGAATGTGGAGCGTGGTCGCGGGTGCGACGGGCGGGCCGGGCTCCCAGGACGGCTCCGCTTTGGATGCGCGCTTCAGCTCTCCCCAGGGCGTCGCGCTGCGCAGCCTTGGCGGCAGCCTCTACGAGGTTTACCTCGCCGACACGCGCAACCACACCATCCGGAAAATCAGTTCCGAGGGCGAAGTCACGACCGTCGCCGGCACGGCGGGCGTCAGCGGCGCGCTCGACGGATTGGGAACCTTGGCGCGCTTCAACTCCCCCCAGGGCGTGTCACTGGATGCGGCTGGCAACGTGTACGTCGCCGACACCGGCAACCACCTGATCCGCAAGATCAGCCCCGACGGGCGCGTCTCCACGCTCGCGGGCTTTCCCACCTACGTGGGCAAGGCGGACGGCCAGGGCAGCGCGGCGCGCTTCAACTTCCCCGTCTCCCTGGCCTCCGATGCCAACGGGAGCCTCTATGTCGCAGACCGTGAAAACCACGCCGTCCGCCTGGTTTCACCGGAGGGTTTTGTTACCACGCCCGCCGGGTATCCGGGCGTTCCCGGCTACATGGACGGCTCCGGTTTAGTTGCCAGATTCAACCGGCCCGGAGGCGTCGCCCTGCGCAGTTTGGGCGGGGGCGAATACGAGCTCTTTGTCGCCGACACGGGTAACAAGGTGATCCGCAAGATGACCTCCGCCGGGGTGGTGACCACGGCCGCCGGAGCCGCGGGTTTTGCCGGCACCACCGACGGGGCTGCCGGGGTTGTCCGTTTTGGAAACCCCACCGGCATGGCCTGCTCCAATGAGGGAAAGGTTTTCATCGCCGACGGCAACCGGATCCGCGTGCTGGACCCGGCCGACGGCTCGGTTGGGCCCTACGCCGGCGGACTTGGCGCGGGTAGGGATGACCTTTCGCTGACGTCCTCGCTGTTTAACGGGCCTCAGGGTCTGGCTGTGAGCGCCGCCGGTGAAGTCCTAGTCGCCGACACTGGTAACTCTACCCTGCGCAGGATCCAGCCGCTGACGAGTACCGTGGAAACCTTCGCGGGCGCCGCCTCTGCGGGTAGTGCTGACGGCCTCGCCGCCGCCGCACAGTTCCGCAACCCCGGGGCCGCCGTGCTCGATGCCGCCGGCAACCTGTATGTCGCGGACGCCGGCAACCATACCATCCGCAAGGTCACCATTTCCGGGGTGGTGACCACCCTTGCCGGCGCGCCCGGAGTCAGCGGGTTTCTCAACGGGCCGGGAGCCGATGCCCGGTTCAGCGCCCCGCGCGGAATAGCCCTCGACGCCTCCGGAAATGTGTATGTGGCCGATTCCGGCAACCACGTTCTCCGCGTGATCTCGCCCGCCGGTTACGTGAGCACCTTCGCGGGCACCGCCGGCCTGCCGGGCAGCCTCGACGGCACCCGGGAAACCGCTCGCTTCGCGATGCCGCGCGGGCTGGCCTTCGACGCCCAAGGCAACCTGTACGTCGCCGACACCTTTAACTTCAGCATCCGCAAAATCACTCCGACGGGAGTGGTCACGACGCTGGCCGGAAGCCCCGGTGCAGCGGGCACCGTCAACGGCCTGGGCGCCACCGCCCGGTTTGGTTCTCCCGTTGCGCTCGCGGCCGACAGCGCCGGTAACCTCTACGTGGCCGATCTCCACGCCATTCGTAAGGTCACGCCCGCCGGCCTGGTTTCCTCCTTTGCAGGGGATCCGGCGCTCTCAGGAAGCTTGGACGCGCTGGGGACTGCGGCGGGCTTTTCCTCTCCGCAGGCCGTCGCGTTGGATCCCGCCGGCAACCTCTATGTGGCAGACACCGGTAATCAACTCATCCGGAGGATCACCCCCTCGGGAAGCGTTTCCACCGTCGCGGGCAGCGCCGGTTGGGCCGGTTCGGGCGAAGGCCTTGGCACCGGTGTGCGCTTTGCCTCGCCCAGCGGGATCGCCACCGATGCCCTCGGCAACCTCTACGTGGTCGACGCCGAGAGTGCACGAGTGCGTGTGGGCATCCTCGCCGCCACTCCGCTGGCCATCGTTTCCGAGCCGGCCAACGCCACCACCTTCCTGAACCGCACCACGCTTTTACAGGTGAGCGCCACCGGCCCCGCTCCGCTCTCCTTCCAGTGGAGCAAGGACGGCCTGCCTCTCTCAGACGCCACGGCTCCGGTGTATCGCATCGCGCCGACTCTGGCCTCGGATGCAGGCACGTACAGCGTGACGGTCACCAACCCGGCAGGGAGTGTCATCAGCCGCGGCGCAGTGCTGACCGTCGACAGCAATGTTCCCAGCCCGGTGGTCATCAACTCGCAGCCCGCCGCTCTTTCCGTGGTGCTGGGTGCCGCGGGCAGTCTCAGCGTTACCGCCACCGGCTCGGAACCGCTCGCCTACCAATGGCGCAAAAACGGCGCACTCATCCCGGGAGCGACTGCCAGGCAGCTGGCCTTCGCAGCCGTCTCTCCGGGGGATGCCGCATCCTACGACGTGGTGGTCACCAACCCAGATGGCCCCCTCACCAGCGATCCAGCACTGCTCACCGTGACCGCACCCAATCCAGGCGCACCGCTCATCGGAAGCCAGACGGTCGCGCAGAAAGTCTCCCCTGGTGCGGGTGCGACCTTCAGCGTGACTGCGACCGGTGCCGGCCCTTTCACCTACCAATGGCGCAAGGATGGCGTGGATATTCCTGGAGCCACGGCAGCAGACTACACGCTGCCTGCTGTCTACGCTGCCGATGCAGGGCTGTATCAGGCGCTGGTTTTGTCTGCGGGCGGCACTTCCACCAGCATCCCCGCCGCATTGTCGCTCAATCTGGTCCCGCCTGTTTCCGGCCTCTGGTCCACCCTCGCGGGACCTGCGGGTGGCCCCGGCAGCCTAGACTCGGCCGAGCTTGCCTCCGCCGCGTTCAACTATCCCCGCGGTCTGGCCCTCGATGCCGCGGGCACCCTTTACATCGCGGACGCCGGCAACCACACCATCCGTAGAATCTCCGCCGCCGGAGAGGTTTCCACCGTGGCAGGCGCCCCGGGGATTTCCGGTAGCGGCAATGGCACTGCAAGCCTTGCCCGCTTTCATACACCCTCGGGTGTGGCCGTAGATTCCGCCGGCAACCTGTACGTCGCCGACACCGGCAACCACCTCATCCGGAAAATCGACACCACCGGCGAGGTCACCATCCTCGCCGGGACCGCCAACAAAACCGGCGCCCAGGATGGCTTGGGATCCGCCGCCCGCTTCAACGGCCCCCAGGCTCTGGTGGTAACCAGTTCGGGTACCCTTTACGTGGTGGACACCGGCAACAGTGTCATCCGCGAAATCACCCCGGCCGGCTCGGTGAAGACCTTCGCTGGGAACGCGGGTGTCGTCGGCCACAGGGACGCCAGCAGCGCGCTTGCGCAGTTCAACAAGCCCACAGGCCTCGCCTTGGTCGGCGCTGGCACCCTTTACGTGGCGGACTCCGGTAACAAGGTGGTGCGCAAGATCACGGCCGACGCGGCTGTCACCACCCTCGCCGGCGTTCCCAGTGCCGCGGGGACCGCCGATGGCGCGGCCGCGCTCGCCCGCTTTACCAACCCGCTGGCACTCGCATCCGACGCGGCCGGCAACCTGGTGGTACTCGACAACAGTTGCGTGCGCTCGGTTTCCAGTGCGGGTCTTGTGGTCACGCTTGCCGGCACCAGTACCGCTGGTTTTGCCGAGGGCTCGGGCAGCGCCGCGCAGTTCTCAAACCCGCTCGGTGTCGCCCTCGCCGCGTCGGGGGTCGCCTATATCGCCGACACCGGCAACTCCGTGCTCCGCCAGGTGGATCCGTTCGGGGCGGTCACGCGCTTTGCCGGCACCGCCAGTCCCGGAGCCGTTGACTCCAATCAGCCCTACTCCGTCCGGTTCCGCGCGCCCCGCGGCCTGGCACAGGACGCCCAAGGCAACACCTACGTCGCCGACTCCGCCAACCACACCATCCGCAAGGTCGCCAACTCGGGCGCCACCACCACTCTGGCCGGTGCCTTTGGTGTCGCAGGCAACGCCGACGGTGAGGCTTCCTCCGCCCGCTTTAATGGCCCCCAGAGCGTTGCCCTCGACGCTTCCGGAAACATCTATGTTGCCGACACCGGCAACCATGCGGTGCGCCTGATCTCGACTGCGGGGGCGGTCTCCACCTTCGCGGGGAGCCTGGGGGTCAGCGGCCGCACCGATGGCCCCGGGTCCGCTTCGCGGTTCCTCAGTCCGCGCGGCATTGTGCTCGATCCCCAGGGCAATGTGTACGTCGCGGATTCCGGAAACTTGACGATCCGCAAAATCACTCCCGCCGGGGTGGTCACGACGCTCGCGGGGACGCCGGGCGCCTTGGGCAGTCTTGACGGCGCCGGAGGCGGCGCGCGCTTCACCGCGCCCGTGGCCCTCGCGCTGAACGCCTCGGGCAAGATTGTGGTGGCCGATGGCAGTGCGATCCGGGCGGTCAGCCTGTTTGGGAATGTGACCACGCTGGCCGGAGTCGCCGGCGTGCGCGGCGCCGCGGACGGCACCGGTGCCAACGCGCTGTTTGCTTCGCCACAGGGCGTGGCGCTGGACGCGGCGGGAAATGTTTACGTGGCTGACACCTACAACCAGACCATCCGAAAGGTCAGCGCCACGGGAGCCGTCACAACGCTGGCCGGGGCGGTCGGGCTTACCGGCAGTGCGGAAGGCATTGGCAGTGTCGCGCGCTTTGCGTATCCGGGTGGCATTCTGGTCGACCCGCTTGGAAACCTGTGGGTGACGGAGTTGGACAGTGCGAAGGTCCGCATCGGGGCGTTGATGGACACGTCCCTGCTGCTCCAAACCCAGCCTGTCAGCGCATCCGTCTTGGTGGGGACTCCCGCCACCTTTGCGGTGACTGCAAAGGGCACCGCCCCCTTCACCTACCGCTGGCGCAAGGCGGGTGTGGAGGTTTCAGGCGCGGTGGGGCCTGTCTTTGTGCTTCCCTCGGCAGCGCTCGGAGATGCGGGGCTTTATGATGTGGTGGTTGAGGATTCAAAGGAGTCTGTGACGAGTGGCTCAGCGCTGCTGAGCGTGTACACCTCCGAGCAACTGGCGGTGGCCGTCAACGCGCAGCCGGTCGATGCCACCGTATTGGAGGGGGACTTCGTCCGGTTCAGCGTGGACGCGAGCAGCCCGTTGCCGCTGGCCTACCAGTGGAGAAAGGACGGTACGCCTATTTCTGGTGCGACCTCTGCCGCGCTGGTGCTTTCGAGTGCCGTCCTTGCGGATGCGGGGACCTACTCCGTTGTGGCGAGTCACGCCTACAGCAGCGCCACCAGTGCCGGGGCGGTATTGGTGGTAAGCGCAAAACCCCCGGTAAATCTACCCCTGGCGATCCAGTTGCAGCCGCAAAGCCGGAGCGTCACTGCTGGGAATCCGGCTGCCTTCAGCGTCACCGTCACCGGGTCCGGCACACTTTCCTACCAATGGCGTAAAGGGGGTGCAGCGCTTTCCGGCGGGACGTCGGCCATCTTCAGCATTGCAACCGTGCAGACTGGTGACGAAGGCTCCTACGACGTGCTTGTCAGCAGCAGCGCGGGGGGGAGTGTGAGCAGCAGCGTGGCCACGCTGACGGTGTCTCCAGCCGGGCCCGCCGGGCCTGTGGGTGCGCCGTCGCTCACCAGCCAACCGGTCAGCGTGATTCGCGCTGCGGGGGAGGCCGTTGTGTTCAGTGTCCTCGCAAACGGTGAGGCGCCGATGGGTTACCAGTGGCGCAAAAATGGGGTGCCGATCGCCAACGCGAACTATCTTTCCTACAAGATTCTCGCTGTGTCGGCGGGGGACGCCGGCGATTACGACGTGGTGCTCAGCAACCCGGTCGGAACCGTTACCAGCACCGCCGCGACGTTGAGCCTTCTCACGCCGGCCAATGCCGCGCCTGTTATCGCCGAACAGCCCGCCGCGGTTGCCGTGTACCCAGGGGTGGCGGCGACGTTCCGCGTGGGGGCTACCGGCTATCCCGCGCCAACGTTCCAGTGGCGCAAGGGCGGGGCGAACATCGCGGGGGCAACCTCGGCAAGCTACACGATTTCAAGCGCGGCCGCCGGCAACGCAGGCAGCTACGACGTGGTGGTGAGCAACGCGGGCGGGAGCGTGACGAGCGCCGCTGCGGCACTCACGCTCCAGAACCTGCCCAAGGGTGCGGGCACCTGGTACACGTTGGCGGGAAATCCGGGGGGCTACGGGGACAAAGACGGTCCGGCGGCGACCGCCAAGTTTGGAATACTGGAAGGTTCAGTCGTCGACAGCTTGGGAACCGTGTTTTTCGCGGACTTTGGGTATATCCGGAAAGTGAGTCCTGACGGGGTGGTTTCGACCGTGCTTTCTGACAGGTTGAAGGCTCGAAGTGGAGTTGCAATTAATGCTTCAGGAACACTTTATGTTTCAGCTGGGGACGGGGGTGCGCAATACGTTTGGATTGTCCCGCCTTTGGGTGAGGCGAGGATACTGGCGGGCAGTTTCAGCAAGCGGGGCTACGTCAACGGGCCGGGCAACCAGGCCCTCTTTGGCTTGGTTCAGGGGATCACGGTTATTGGAGACGTGGTTTACGTGGTCGATGAGGGCAATAGCTGCATCCGCAAAATCCTGCCCGATGGCACAGTCAGCACTTTTGCCGGCTCGCCTGTTGCGGGTTTGCTGGATGGAACGGGGGAGGCGGCTCAGTTTTCGGTGCCAAAGGGAATTTCGCACGACGCGGCAGGCAACCTGTATGTGGCCGAGTGGGGCGGGGATCGGATTCGGAAAGTCACTCCTTCCGGGCAGGTCAGCCACTACGCGGGTGGAGTGAACCAACCCGGTTTTGTGGACGGTCCCGGCAGCACAGCCCGGTTTAGGGGTCCCACGGATGTGGCGGTCGATGCGGCCGGTAACGTGTATGTCGCCGACAGCTTAAATCTCGTAATTCGAAAAATCTCACCTTCCGGGACGGTGTCGACCCTCGCCGGAAAGCTTGGTGTTCCGGGATCTACGGATGGTCAGGGCACCAATGCCACCTTCGGTAGCACAAGGTCGCTGTCGAGCGATGCGGCGGGCAACGTCTTTGTCACCGATCAGGAAAACCGGACGATCCGTAAAATAACGACCGCCGGAATGGTGAGTACCTATGCGGGAGTCGGCGGGGTGGGACGCGCCGATGGAATTGGTTCGGCAGCGCGGTTCAACGGACCGTCTGGAGTCGCAGTCGACGCGTCTGGAAATATCTTTGTGTCCGACGCGGATAGCATGCTCCGAAAAATCACGCAGCAAGGCGTGGTAACAAGTTTTGCCGGGGTTTCCGGCGCCATCGGGAGCACGGATGGAGCGGGTGTTTTGGCCAGGTTTAATGATCCCGATGCGATGTGCTTCGACAGTATTGGGAACATGTACGTAGCCGACAGTAACAATCATGCAATTCGAAGGGTCACGGCCACCGGAGAGGTGTCACTCTACGCGGGAGCGCCTGGCCAGGCCGGAAGCACCGACGGCAACCTGTCTGCTGCGAGATTCCGGGATCCGGACGGGTTGGCGTTCGATACGAGTGGAAACCTCTATGTTGCCGACACGGGCAACCACACCATCCGCGTAATCAGCTCCGGCGGAACAGTCCGGACGCTCGCAGGATTGGCTGGTTCCGCTGGGGCCGTAGACGGACTTGGCGGCGCAGCACGCTTCAACCAGCCTTACGGCATCGTCGTCGATGCCGGGGGAAATGCGTACGTCACGGACTCTGGGTCGAACTTGATCAGGAAAGTCACGCCGAGCGGCCAGGTGACAACGCTGGCGGGCTCCATTTTTGGATTCAACGACGGCATCGGGATCAATGCTGAGTTCCGACGACCATACGGGATCACCGTGGACGACGAGGGGAATCTTTACGTCGCTGACAGAAATAACTCCAGGATCCGACGCATTACCCCCGCTGGAAGCGTGACCACGATCACAGGCACGGGCATTCCATTTGGCGAAGGCAGTGAGGATGGTGATTCCTCCCAAGTGGGTTTTTCTGCCCCTTCCGGAATTGCGCTGGATCGGAACGGAAACCTGATTGTCGCGGACGGTGGCAATTCAAAAATCCGGGTTGGAATCCTGAGGAACGTACCGCTTGCCATCGTTCTTGAGCCCTCCGCAGCCGCCCCACCCCGTGGCGGTCAGGCGACGTTCAATGTGGAGGTCACCGGCAGCGGGCTGATCTCGTACCAATGGCGCAAAGGCGGCGTGCCCGTAGCGGGGGCCACGGCGCCCGTCTATTCCATCCCCTCGGTTCAACCTTCCGATGTGGGCGTCTACGACGTGGTCATCGCCAACGGGGCTGGGGCCGTCACCAGCGCGCAGGCGCCGTTGACCCTGAGCACGACAACGGTCACGCCGGTGACCTTTACCACCCAGCCAGTGAACACCTCCGTCAGCCCCGGGATGGACGTTTCGTTGAGTGTTGTTGCGGCGGGCTCAGCCCCGCTCACCTACCAGTGGCGCAAGGACGGTGCGGATATTGGCGGGGCCACCGGCAGCACTCACACGGTTCCTGCTGCCACACTGACCGCCGCGGGCTACTACGACGTGGTGGTCACCAATGCGGCGGGGAGCTTCCTGAGCGAGCCCGCTCTGGTGACCGTCGGGGGTTCCACGGGGCAGCGCGCTCCGGTGATTTCCACGCAACCGGTAAGCCTCACCGTAGCCGAGGGCAACAGCGCTGAGTTTACGGTCACCGCCTCGGGCACCGCGCCGCTGCGTTATCAGTGGCGTAAAAACGGCATGCCCATCGCGGACGCCAACTATTTCAAGTACAAGCTCCTCACTGTGCGGGCCGTCGACGCCGGGACCTACGACGTGGTGCTCAGCAACCCGGTCGGAACCGTTACCAGCACCGCGGCCACGTTGAGCCTTCTCACGCCGGCCAATGCCGCGCCTGTCATCACTGAACCGCCTGCCGCAGTGGCAGTGTACCCAGGGGTGGCGGCGACGTTCCGCGTGGGGGCGACCGGCTATCCCGCGCCAACGTTCCAGTGGCGCAAGGGCGGGGCGAACATCGCGGGGGCAACCTCGGCAAGCTACACGATTCCAAGCGCGGCCGCCGGCAACGCAGGCAGCTACGACGTGGTGGTGAGCAACGCGGGCGGGAGCGTGACGAGCGCCGCTGCGGCACTCACGCTCCAGAACCTGCCCAAGGGTGCGGGCGAGTGGTTTGCGTTGGCGGGGAATCCGGTCGCGGGTACCGATGACGGCGTTGGGACACTCGCGAGTTTTAAAGGGCCATGGAGTGCGGCAGTGGATGTGGACGGCACCATTTTTGTGGGCGACGGCGACCGGATCAGAAAAGTGACCCGCACGGGAGCGGTGGCGACAGTCAAAACCGGCATGTCCCTGACATCGGCCATCGCTGTGGACCGCGACCACAACATTCTTGTTGGCGATGGAAACGCCGTTGTCAGGGTGACGCAGGCAGGCGCCGTGTCGATTGTGGCGGGTTCGATTTCTGCGCGGGACCAGCACGTAAACGGCCCAGCCGGTACGGCGCGTTTTCGTCTGATCGAGGGCATTGTTGCGCTCTCTGACAACTCCATCTACGTGTCCGAGGGTTGGCCTCCGAGCACCGGGTCCTCGGGCTGCATCCGCAAGATCAGTCCGAATGGTGTGGTGTCAGACTTCGCCGGTTCACCGACGAATACCCCTGGAAGCGGGGATGCGCAGGGTGTCGCAGCCAGGTTTGCGTGGCCAAAGCAGCTGGCAGTTTCGAAGCTTGGAATTTTGTATGTCGCTGACATGTACAATCATGCGATTCGCAGGATCGCTACAGATGGGAGCGTAACCCGGTTTTCAGGCACCGGTAGTGCGCCAAATCCCTATTGGCAGCCACAGGGCGTGGCGGTGGATGAGGAGGGAACTGTTTACGTCGCCGACACCCTCAACAACCGGGTGCAACGGGTGGATGTCGACGGATCCATCACCACGATTGGGTCCGATTTCAAAACGCCCTCCCGGCTCGCCCTCGATCCTGAAGGAAACCTGATCCTTCCGGACCCGGTGGGTCACAAGCTCTGGGTCCGCGTGTTAAAGGACATCCCTCTTCAGGCGGTCCGCCAACCGGCGGCGACCACAGCGGTTCGCGGAGCGCAGGCCACGTTTACGGCAGAGGTGAGCGGCTCTCTCCCGCTTCTCTACCAATGGCGCAAGGACGGGGTCCCCATCGTGGGGGCCACGGCAGCCGTCTTTTCCATTCCTTCCGTGCAGCCTTCCGACCTTGGCGTCTACGACGTGGTCATCGCCAACGGGGCTGGGGCCGTCACCAGCGCGCAGGCGCCGCTCACCCTCACGACATCCGTGATCTCCCCCGCCACAATCACCGCCCAGCCAAGGGGCATGGTGGTGAACCTTTCCTCCACGCTCGATCTTTCCGTGACCGCGACGGGGACCGCGCCGCTGACTTACCAGTGGCGCAAAGACGGGGTGGAAATCCCTGGCGCCACGGCGTCGCGCTACGCGATTCCTACGGTCATTCTTCCCAGCCAAGGTTACTACGATGTGGTGGTCACCAACCCCGCGGGCAGCGTTCTGAGCGAGCCCGCCTTGGTGGAGATCAATGGCATGGGAAATGTGCCGCCGTCGATCCGCACGCAGCCCGCCAGCCGGCAGGGCGAGGTTGGCGGCTTTACTACCTTGACCGTAGCCGTGGCGGGGAGCGCTCCGCTCAGCTACCAGTGGCGCAAGGGCGGCACGCCGATCCCCGGCGCCACCGGCGCGGCTTACACACTCAACGGGTTGCGGGCCGCGGATGCGGGAATCTATGATGTGGTGGTGAGCAACCGGGCGGATTCGGTGAGGAGCAACACGGCGGTTCTCACGGTGGGCAACCCGCTGGCGATTGTGAGTCAACCGGTGCCGCTCACGGTGGCTGCGGGTAATTCCGCTTTCTTTGGCGTGTCAGCGAGCGGCACCGCACCGATCACCTATCAGTGGCGCAAGGACGGTCAGCCCCTTGTGGGGGGCACGGCGTCGTTCTACGTGGTGGCTGCGGCACAGGCAGCTGACGCGGGCGTCTATGATGTGCTGGTCGGCAATCCTGGCAACAGTCTGACGAGCAGTCCGGCGGCGCTCAACGTGCAGGGGGGCAATGGAGGGGGGCTTGTGTTGCTGGGACAGCCGGCGAACACAGGCGCGCTTGCCGGGGGCGTGGCATCGTTTTTGGTGAGCGCTTCCGGGACGGCGCCTCTCAGGTACCAGTGGCGGAGGAACGGGGTGGAGATCGCGGGTGCGAACGGGCCGGTTTACACGGTGGGTGCGGTGCAAAGTGGGAACGTGGGCAGTTACGACGTGGTAGTGGCAAACGCGTTTGGAGAGGTCACCAGCTCCAAGGCGAGTTTGGGCTTGTATACGCCGGTGAGCATCAGTTCGCAGCCGCAGCCTGTCTCGGTGGCGACCGGCACGCCGGCGGCGTTTGCCGTGGGAGCAACGGGGACCGCGCCGCTGTCCTACCAGTGGCGCAAGGACGGGGAGAACATTTCGGGCGCAACGCAGGCGAAGTACGTCATCGCGGCGGCACAGGCGGCGGATATCGGAAACTACGATGTGGTGCTCACCAATCCTGCAGGCTCGGCTTTGAGCAATGCGGTGGCGTTGGGAGTGGGCGCAAAGCCGGTCCTGGTGCAGGGGCCTGTGGGCGGGTCGGTGCTCGCTGGCGGGACGTTCGCGCTTTCGGCGAGTGCCACCGGCGAAGGGGTGACCTACCAATGGCGCAAAAACGGGCTCAACATTTCGGGCGCGACAGGACCGGTGTTGACACTGCGGAAGGCGGCGGCAACCGACGCGGGGCGGTTTGAGGTGGTGGTGGCCAATTCTTACGGGGCGGTTGCACCCGTGCCGTCGGCGGAGGTGGTGGTGCACGTGCCGGTGGGTTTTGTGCGGCAACCCGCCGGTGCCCTGTTGCGTGAGGGAGGGAGCACAACGTTAAGCGTGGAGGCAACGGGTAGCGGGCCGCTTGCTTATCAGTGGCGGCGGGACGGAGTGGCGGTTCCGGGGGCGACACGGTTCAGCTACACGGTGGCGAACGCCTCCGCTGCGAACGCTGGAGCGTACGACGTGGTGGTGAGCAACCCGGCGGGGGCGGTGGCGAGCAACGTGGCACAGGTGAGTGTGAGCGTGCCGCTTGGGATCGTGCGGCAACCGTCGGGCGCCGTGGTGACGCAGGGGTCGGCGGTAGGTTTGAGCGTGCTTGCGAAGGGCTCGGGAGAAATCGGCTACAAGTGGTACAAATGGTCGCCAACGGGCGCCGGGGTGGTGGTGGGGACCCTTTCGACATTGAGTTTCCCGAGCGCGACTCCGGCGCAGGCCGGCACCTATTCGGTGCTGTTAACGGGTAACGGCGCGCCGGTATTCAGCGAGCGGGTGGTGTTGGCGGTGTCGACAGCGCGCGGTGTGGCAGTGTTGGTGCAACCCAGGGATGAGGCGTTCTCGGAGGGTGCGGCCGTTACCGTACGCACCGTCATTGACGGCGGGGGTGGTGAGGCGCGGCAGACGCGCTACACGCTGTGTGCCCTCCAAAACGGGGCGTTGGTGGCCACGGGAGTAACCGGGGTGGTGCCGGAAAACGGGATTTTGGAGGTGCCGTTGCGGCAGCTTAAAACGAGCGGCGCTCACGTGGTGCAGTTTGAGCGCGTTTACGAGGACGGGGGTGCTGCGACGGCGCTGACACAGCCGTTTTATCTGACGGTGCGAGGCAAGACAGAGGCGGTAGGGACTTACGAGGGGCTGTTGCTGGACGCGAACCCGGCGGGGGTCCTTGCGGATGGGGCGGTGGCGCGGGGTTGGATGACGCTGAGTGTCAGCAGGACGGGTTCTGTTTCGGGCCGGGTGCAGTATGTGGAGGCCGGGTCGTTGGCGGGGGCGCCCTCGGAAAAACTGCGGTTGTATCAGCCTGTGGTGCGGAGCTTCTCAGGGGTGTTGGCGCCTTCGGCGGAGGATCCACTGAAGCTGGTGGCGACACTACGCCTGGGCGTGGGCACCCAGGCGGGGAGGCAAGAGTTGGCGTTGTTGCTGGACCAGTCCTCCGAGACGCCATTACTGACGGCGACGCTGACAGACCGGGTTTCCTTGCCGAGTCCCGCAGTGAGCGTGAGTCAGGCGGCCGGCCTGAGGCGCACCCTGTCAGCGACGGGGAGTTTGCCGGCGGCTTATGCCGCGGTGGAGGGGCGGTACACGCTGAGTGCGCCGGCGGCTGGTTCCGCTGCGGGAGATAACAATGCGCAGCTTCTGGTGCAGGTGCTCTCGAGTGGAAGGGCGCTTTGGGCGAGCCGGCTGACAGGCTATTCGGGCAGCGGCTCTGCCGGGCTGACGGCGCCTTCGGCAACGCTGCTTTTGGCGCCGTTGTACGAGGGACGTTCGACGACTGGGGGGACTTTGCTGACCACGAGCGCGTTGCTTGGAGAGTTGCGCTGGGCGCTGACCTTGGACGGGGGGTGGGAGCTGGGCTTGAGCGCGGGCCGGCTGGAGCAGGCGCGCAGCAAGGTGGCAGGCAGCCGCGTTTCGGGCGGGTTTGCCGGGGCATACGCGCCGGCGGAATTTGCGAATGGGACAAACCTGACCGGGGTGCGGGTGCTGGAGTTTGGCGGTGCCTCGGATTGCCGGATCTACGGGACGCTGCTTGGCACGCTGTTTGGCGCGGGGGCGCCGGGTTTGACGTTTGTGTCGGCGGATCCGTTGGCGGGAGGGAGCCTTGGGTTCAGCTGGAATGTGACGGTGTCGAGCACGGGGGTGGTGCGGACGGCCGGAATCGTTGCAGGCGGGGTGACGCCCCCGGTGTTGAGTCTGCGGCTGGACAAGACGCGCGGGGAGTGGAGCGGGAGCTACGTGACGGGGGGGGTGAGGCGCTCGCTGATCGGGTGCGTGTTGGATCTGCCTGAAAGCCGGGGGCGCGGGTGGTTTGAAAGCGGGACAACCGCGGGCCGTTGGGAGTTGCGGCTGGGGCCGTAGCGCTGGGGCGGCGGCGTGTGGTTTTGCAACGGGCGTGTTGTCTGGCCGCGCCCGCTGTGGCATACTGTCCTCATGAGCACGAACGCGAACGTTCTACGCGGCGAACAGCAGCATTCTTCAGTGCAGTACTGGTATCTGGCCGCCCTGGTGGTGTCGCTGGCACTCCATGCCTGGGGGTATGTGTGGTCCAAGGCATTGCCGATCCAAGGCCTCCATGAGGCGTCGGCTCCTGCGCTGCTGCCGCCGCGGTTTGTGGTGAGGCAGGTGCAGTTTGACCCGAAGTCGCTCCAGGATGCGCCTGAACCGGCACCCGCTGCGAAAAAGGAGCCGCCCTCGCCCGACAAGCTCGTTTTTTCAGATGCAAAGCCTCAGGCGGCGGACGTGAAGCTGGACGTCAAGCCGGTGGATCTTTCCAAAAAACTGGTGGAGGACAAGCCCAAGGCCCAGACGGAAACGCTGGCAATGGCCCAGCTGCCGCAGTCCACTGCTGGCGCGCTCGACAGCGAGTTGTCTGCCTTGGCGGGGACATTTCTGGTGGCGCCGGCGGTCTCCAACGCGCAACCGGTGCTGGCCATGACTCAACAGTTGGCCAAGGGAGCTTCGAAGATGGGCAACGGCTCCGGAGTGGGGGACGCCGGCGTCCCAGGAAGGCAGTCCATCGAGGACGCACTGGCCAATATCGGACAGGTCCCAACCCGGGAAAGTCCAGTCGCCATTCCGGGCAATGCGCTGTTCGGACATGACAGTTCCGAGCTGGGGCCGGAGTCGATTCCGATGCTCGAGAAGATCGCGGATTTGCGCCGGCGCTTTCCGGATTACATCATGGGCATCATCGGCCACACTGACAGCACCGGTTCGCCCGATTATAACATGCGCTTGAGTCAGCGCCGGGCGGATGCCGTCAAGGAGTGGTTGGTGCGCCGGTACAATATGAATCCGGCCAAGCTCGAGACGATGGGCCGGGGCTCGCAGGAGCTCTTGGTGTCCGGGGGCAACGTGGAGGACCAGGCCCCCAACCGGCGTGTGGAAGTCTTGTTGCGCCCGAGCGGTCCGGCCCAAGGGGGGCGGCCCGTGAAAAAGGCAAACTGAGGACCGTAACAGAGCGGTGGCTGGGAGAGGCAGTTGCGATTGGCTGCCCCGCCCGTGTTCACATTGGGTGAACGTTCGCTGTCGCTGTCTCTGTTGGTGCTGGGAAGTCTGAGGCGGCCCTTATCAACGACCGAGTTTGGGCCTTTGTTCCGCAGGGCCGCCAGTTTTCCTTCCCAGGAGCACTACGCAAATGGCTCGGTGGGCTCGGTGGGCTCGGTGGGTTCGGTGGGTTCGGTGGGTTCGGTGGGTTCGGTGGGTTCGGTGGGTTCGGTGGGTTCGGTGGGGGTGGCCGGCTTGCCCAACAGCTCTGCCACCTCCAACTGCACCGCTGCAATCTGGTCCATTCTCAGCTGCGGATCGGGCACCACAAGCACCTCTCCCGTCTTCGGAAATTGGTAGACCCGGGAAAGAGAGCCGTCCTCCCCGCGGACGGTTTGAACCTCCTTGAGGGTGCGCTTGCGCTCGAGCATCACCGCCAAAATGTAGCGGACATTGCACCATCTGGGATCCTCGTCGGCCATGTAGTGGCGAAGCAACTCTTCCGCAGTCTGTTTTCCCAGCGCCTCGGGTGGCTTTGCGGCCGAAGGCTCAAACTTGGAGCGCCACAACGAAAACGGCACCGGAGCGTCCGCGGCACGCTCGCGGAAGGCCGCCTGACTGAGGTCTTCCCTGCGCAACGTGGCGCCCTCCAGAAAGAGGAGGGTATGGAAAATCTCCCCCGCGACAAAAGGCGCGCCGGAGGCTGAGCACTGCTCGCCCCGGCTTTGAATGGTCCAGTCCTGGGTCATGGTGAAATACGTTACACGGCCATCCCACCGGAATGAAGAGGTGTGGGAAAAAAAGCGGGCCTGAGAAAGGTTCCCAGGCACCCGGTAGGTATAAACCTAAAAACGGGAATAGCGGATCAGATGCCGGAGGCATCGCGGCGATTAGCCTATACGGTGGTTGAGCGAAGCGACACCACCGGACCACAGACACTTATACGGCGCATCCCGGCGGGGATGCCAGAGCGCGCCCGAGTGTGTCTTTGACCTGTATCACGCAGAGGAGACGGACTTGTGCCTCGCTCCCACTGGCATCCCTTTGGGATGCGGACGTGGGGGATGGAAGGCACCGGCGGTGTCGCTACGCTCAACCGCCGTATAGCTTTGAACCCTGCGGGTTGAGGGGACGCTTCAGTCTATCGATACGTTGGTGTTTGAGAGCGAAAGCCGTGTCTTTACCAGCTTTGGAGACCGCGCACAGAGACTCACCTGACGGGTGAGTCTGAAACGAGGTGTTTTTGAAGGGGATCTCCAATTTTGAAAGCGAGCTGAATCAAATTTGCCGGACTTGCATTCCCGTTTTTAGGTTGAAGCGCCCTCTTACGCACCGAAGGTGCACCACACTCGCCGGCCCACGGCAACGCCGTGGGAAAATCGCCCCCAAAGAAAAAGCCCCGCAAGGGCGCCCCAACAAACCCGCGGTGGCTGCCCCGTGCCGGCGCCCTCGGTTATCCACCCTCGCTCAGGCGCTTTTTCGGAGCCTCCACCAGCAGCGCATGCGCCTCTGCAAGGATTTCGCCGAGCTTGTCCGCAAACCGGTACCCGCCAACGCTTTTGCGGATGGCCGTGGCGTCGGCCTTTCCGGCGTTGGCGCCGGGAAACCAGTGCCCCGCATTCCCCATCAGGTTGTAGCGCATCCGGCCCCAGCCGGTGAGCTCCAGCCCCTTGGCATAGGTCCACAGCCGGAGGATCTCCTGCAGGTTCACCTCGCCCGGCACCTCCACATAGTTGGGAAGCCCCTCGGCCCAGTGGTTGCACCATTCGCTCCCGAGAGCCTCTGCCATCTGCGCGCGTAACCGTTCCTCGATGGGCGCGACCGTTTCCGCCGCCCGCTCATACCATTCCAGCGACTCGACGTGGGCGTCGAAATCCCCTGGGCGGGCCGCCCCCACCGAAAGGGTGTGCACCTCGGGCCGCGCCAGGCACCACAGGTTGTTGAAAGCCATCGGCGAAAGCGGCGCACACAGATCCACCAGACCGGCCGGCGGCGCGTACAGCATTCCCCCCTTGTCGGTCGGGCTGATGATGAAGACCCCCATGTCCCGGGCGGTGGCCGCCTGCACGGAGGACCAGTTCAGTTCGTTGACAAAATACCAGTGTACGTTGACGTAGTCGAAACCGTCCGTCTCGATTGCCTTGAGGATCAGGTTGTTGGTTGCGTGCGTGCTGAAGCCCACGTAGCGGCACAACCCCTCCTTCTGGAGCTGCCGCGCCATTTCCAAGCAGCCGCCGGGGCGGATGGACCATTCGAGGGTCTCCTCGTTGTTGATCCCGTGGAGCGAAAGCAGCTCGACGTGGCCCAGTTGTAGGTTGCGCAGCGACTGCTCAAACGTGCTCCGGAACCTCGCGGGATCCGCCATCGGCTCCACCTTCGTCTGCACGATCATCTTCTCACGCGGCAGCTTCGGCAGCAGCCAGCCGAGCTGCATTTCCGAGGTGCCGTAGCCGCGGGCCGTCTCGATGTGGTTGATCCCCAACTCCAGCGAACGCAGGACCGTCGCCTCCAGGTTGCGCTGCACCGACTCCTCCACCTTCTCGGCGGGCAGATCCTCCCAGCTCTGCTGGAAGCGCATCCCACCACACGAAAAAACGGGCATCTGTAATTCGGTTTTGCCAAAGCGCCTGTACTTCATCCCCCTATTGTGGGGATCCCGGCGGCCGTGGCAACGCTCTTTCCCTTGGGCGCCGCCTGCGCATGATAGGGACATGTCCCCTTCCGAGCGACAGCACCAACTCGTCCAGACCCTGCTCCAGTTTGAGGACGCCCACGAGCGCCTTTCCTTTGTACAGGACCGCGTCCGCGCCCGCCCCGCCCTCGGCGCCGAACACCGCACCGAGGCATTTCGTGTGCAGGGCTGCGCCACCAAGGTCTGGCTGGTTCCCTCCCAACGCGAGGGACGCTGCTGGTTTGAGGTCGACTCCGAATCCCAGATGGTCCGCGGCCTCGCCTCGCTGCTGGTGGACTGCTACACTGGTTCAACCGCCGGAGAGATCGCCTCCTTTGCCTGTTCCGTCATTGCGGAGGCCGGGTTTGAGCGGCGCATCACGCCCACCCGGCTCCACGGCCTCACCCAGGTGGAGGCCGCCATCAAAGCCTTTGCCCAAGAGTCCACGTGAGCCTCACCGACGCCCACTGCCACCTGCAGGACCCCCGCCTTGAGCCGCACCTCGAGACCGCCCTCGCAGCGTGTCGGCGCGCCGGAATCCGCCGCTGGATCATCAACGGCACGCGCGAATCCGACTGGCCTCTGGTCGCCGGGTTGGCGGAACGCATTGACGGGGCGGTGGCATCCTTCGGTCTGCACCCCTGGTGGCAGGCGGAGCGCTCTGCCGACTGGCTGGAAACCCTTGAGGCTTTCCTTACCGCACTGCCCTCCGCCGGAATTGGCGAAACCGGTCTCGACCGCTGGATGCCCATGCACGACCTGCCCGATCAGCTCGCGGTGCTGCGCGCCCACCTCGAGCTCAGCCGGCGTCTTTCGCGGCCTGTTTCGTTGCATTGTTTGAAGGCCTGGCCCGAACTCGCGGGTGCAGTCCGCGACTGCCCTCCCTCGGACCGCGGTTTCCTGCTGCACAGCTACGCGGGCCCCGCGGAAATGATCCCGGGCTGGGTGCGGGCCGGCGCCCGCTTTTCCTTTTCCCCCGCCTTTTTGCATCCGCGCAAGGCCCATGTGCGCAGAATGTTCCGGGACATTCCTGTGGAGCGGCTTCTCGTGGAGACCGACTCCCCGGACATGCCACCCCCCGACGGGGCCGAACTCCTTTCACTTGCGGACACCGGGGGCCGCACGCTCAACCATCCAGTGAATGTGCGCCTTTGCCTGGACGCGCTTGCCGCGGACCGCGGTCTGAGCGCAGACGCCTTGGGCGGGATCCTCGAGCAAAACGCCGAGAGGCTTTTCTTTTAAGGGGAGGAGTCCCGACCGCCTGCCGACTCAGAGTTCGCGCCGCACCCTCAAACTTTCGAGCCGGCTGAGGACCAGGGGCTGGGTGACGCCCGCGAGAAAAAGGTGGGTCCGTTCACGGTTGCATGCCAGCAGCTGCCGGATGCTCCTGAGGTTGATAAGCATGCTACGGCTGGCCTTGAAAAAAAGCCCCTCCGGAAGCCGGCTTTCCCAGTAGGAGAGGGGGAGTTTCACCATGCTGGACACGTCCGAGTCAAAGAGCAGCCGTGTGTAGGAGCCTTCGGCCTGGATGGCCCGGATCTGGGACGCCCGGATCAGGCGAATGGATTTTCCATCGCGCAAGACTTCCAGGTCTTCGGCTTCCAGCCGGGTGATCGTTTGCGCTGGGGCGGGCCGCGCTGGGGCGGGGCCGGCGGCCGGGGGCGGGGAGTGGGGGGGCGCCAGAAGCAGCCGCTCCACGGTTCGGGCAAGGCGTTCGGGATGGACCGGCTTTAACAGGTAGTCGAGCGCAGCGTTTTCAAACGCCCGCACCGCGTAGTGATCGTGGGCGGTCACAAAGACTACCAGCGGGTGCAACGCCATCTGGTCGAGGTGTGGAAGCAGTTCAAAGCCGCCGCCGCGTGGCATCTGAATATCCAGAAACACCACCTGTGGGAGGAGCTGTGCGGCAAGCACCACGGCCTCCTCGACGCTCGAAGCCTGGCCGACCACCTTGAGTTCCGGATGCTCCAAAAGCATCTCGCAAAGAAACTTGCTGGCAAGCCGCTCGTCGTCGACCAAAAGGGTGCGGAGTGGGGGCGGAGGCGTTTTCATTTTGGACTGTCCACCGGTAGGGACACATTCGCAAGCACACGTCCCTCGCATTCTCTGATGGAAAAACACGCCTCGTCCCCGTAAATGAGCTCCAAGCGGCGGCGCAGGTTCAGGATCCCGGTGGACGGCGAGGTGGCGGCATCCGGCTCCACCCAAGCCCCCGTGTTTTCGACTGACACACACAAACGGCCGGCATCTTCAACCGTGGCGGTGATCCGGAGCCGCAGCTGCACGGGACTGGTGCGCTGGCCAAACTTGAGCGCATTCTCCAAGAGAGGCTGGATGAGGGCGGGGGGGGCCGGGCATGCGGAGGCCTCGGGAGAGATCTCAAAAACGTACTCGAGCGCGTCTTCGAAACGCACCTTTTGAACGCTCAGATAATGTTCCAGCGCGTGCAGTTCCTCGGCGAGCGGCGGCAGGTTGCCCTGGTGTTTGAGCGAAAAACGCAGGTACTCGGCGAGCGAGTGGGTGAGCAGCCGCACCTTCTCCGGATCCCGCGCCTCGGCCAGGATGCTGTTGAGCGCGTTGAAAAGAAAGTGCGGCTCTACCTGGCTACGCAGCAGCATGATCTCGGATTCGCGGTTTGTCAGGTCCAATGCTGCGCTCCGCTGGCTCTGCTTGATTGTGAAGTAGAGCAGGATCCAGATTGCCACCGAAATCCAGCGCATCAGCAAAAGCCCGGCGGAGAACATGGGATCCCGGGCGCCAGCCAGGAGGTTGCCCGTTGCCATCCCCAGCCAAAGGGTCAGGGCGAAATCAACAGCCGCCACGCCAAGTGCGACCACGGAGGCCCAAAGGATGAAGTAAAGCGGGTTGCAGCGCCGCGTGGAGAATCGCCTGCACAAGGGCCGGATCGCCGTGGTGGTGAGAATTCCAAAAAAGGGACGGACCATCGCAAGCCAGAGCACCTCACGGTTTTCGAACCGATCGCTCAGCCATAAGCCGAGCGGCACCAGAAGGTAAAGCAGCCAGCCACCAACCTGCAAGGGCCAGAAGGACAGTCGCAGTTTCCAGGGTCCAATCCGGAGCACTTGCTCACGGCTGCCGTAAAGGGAGAGGGAGGCGCTGAGGGGCATGGGGGATGGCTTGTTGCCAGACGGAGCCGAGGCCAAAGGAAACACCGCCGCAAACTCCAAAGAAACAAAGAAAAATAAGCACCGCAGCCCGAGCGGTTATAAGGCCATAAAAACCTCCGCAGCAGACGTATCTGCAGGGTGCTTCCAAAACGCAAAGCCACATAAGGGCCGATTGCGGCCGCTTCAGCAACTTTCGCTCGGCTGGTCTCCTGACGGTTAAGGACCTCCCACGGTCTATGATATGCACAATGACGCACTGCTCCGACAAAGTGTTTTTCGGAGCGGTGCAGGCAAAAGGAGGGAACCCGTTTTGGGTGTCGCAAACACAGGCTTTTCTTACACCGCTAAAGACTGGCGAGTTGATAAAATCCTCCCTGGAGCGGGTAACCCTGCTGTTGGACGACCTGCCAGGGACTAGGTTTGTGCCGCTCATGCATCCCAGGGAGAAGGTGGGGAGGGGTGCTCTCAGCGTGTCGGAGGAGAGGGGAAATGGGGCGGCGCTCCAGAGGCCGACACACGCGTCAAAGGGGGGCGGCCCTGCGTCTGGGTGGGCGTGAACTACCGCTTTTAAGGCCGGTTGCGAAATTTCCTGACAGGTCTCCAGTGCCTGCTTAAGGGAGCCGGCAATAAACCCAAGACGCAAGAATGCCTCCACCGTCGCAAAGACTGCTTCCCTTCCCGCCGTTTTCTGGGTGCGGATCCTTGCAAGCGAAGGCCGGCCCGGTCGGGGAAGGCACCTCAATCTTGAGCGGCGCTTGTCCCTCCCTTCGCGGTTTCGCTGATGCCGAAAGCCCCCTGCGCCGTGGGTGCAGATTTTGGGAGCGGACGCCGCGTCCAAAAGGCTGGATACCGGGCGTGCGCCCATTTCGGCAACAGATCCGCCCATTTCAGCGACTTTTTCTAGGGAGACCACCCAGCCGGAAATTATAGAGGGAGGCAGTGGCAAACGAGGTAACCAGCGCGGTGTGCCCCCGTGAACGTCTTCTCGCAGCGACTTCCGGTCGCCGCGGAGCGCGGCGGGGCAAGTCTGGACAGAAATGGGTTGTCCCGCGCCGCAAGTTGAAGCGGTGTGTTTTTGAGAACGGAACAGGGGAGCTGGCTTTCCCTGTTTTTCGGAGGACGACAAGGGGTGGGGACCATCCTGGAGGACGTTCCTCGCCTTCAAGCGGCGGCGGCCGTTTCAGCGGACTCGATTCCCTGCGCGGGCTCGGGACTTTGGATGACTGCGGTTCTTTGGGAGTCAGGAATGAGCTGCCTTTGGATCGCTTGGAAGGACGTGGGTTCATGCGTTCCACGGGAGCCCTTCAGATGGCTGTCTGGGGTTTGATTGGACTGTTGCTCTCGTTGACTGGGGGCAGCGTCCTTAATGCCGCGACGACAACCATCAACACTACCCAAACGCTATTGTCTCTCGACTTTACTGGCGGGACCAGTTTTACGGTCAACGGTGGGGTCGTTACCGTCAACGGCCACATCAGAGGGGGTGATGGGGGAACGTTGTCCATTTCCAACGCGACTGTGACCCAGGGAAGCAATTCGGCCTATCTATTTGGAGCTGCTTACAATGGGAATACGACGACAGGTTACGTTAGTGTCGGAAACGGCGGGGTTCTGAATATCGGGAACGGCGGAGCCAGGACGTTTATCGGGGGCGGAGACAGTGGCTCTGCCACCGGCATCGGCGTCTTGACGCTCAGCGGTTCTGGAGCGGTTAACATCGGCGCCGTTGGCGGTTTCCCGAATGACAAGGTGTACTTCGCGGGATTTGGCGGCTCGGGAACGGTTTATTTGAACGGGGGGGTGCTGAGCACTTCCAGGCCGCTAACCGCGGGGATTGGTTCCAATTCTTTCCTCTATTTTAATGGAGGCACGTTGCAGGTGGGCTCCGCGTTCAGCGCAAACAGCGCTCTGATTGACAGTAGTTTTGGAACGGTCTGGATTCAGGGTGGTGGGGCTTACATCAACACGAATGGCATCAATGCAAGCATCGGCAAAGGTTTGCTTGAGGATTCAAGTGCGACCGGCGGGGGGGTTACAAAGTTGGGTGCGGGAAATTTGACACTCAGCATGGCGAGTACCTACACGGGTGGGACCACGGTGTTGGGAGGGACTCTAACCTTGGGCGGTTCCTCGCTGGGTACGGAACTTGGGACCGTTTCAAACTCCGGGAGGCTCACCCTAAGTGGAGGCGTGGTGAACTTTGGCTCCTACACGACTTACACAGTGGGCGGTTTGGCAGGGGTCTCGGGCCTCTCTCTTGCCAACAACAGCGGTGCTGCCCTGGCGCTGACCGTCGGCAACGGTAACGGGTATTCCAGTACCTACTCGGGCATTTTGTCGGGTGCAGGCAGCCTGACCAAGCAAGGATCTGGCACCCAGGTTTTGGCTGGTGCGAATACCTACAGTGGCACGACTACGGTGACAGGGGGTGTGCTGAAAATTCAAAGCGCGAATGCCTTGGGAACCACAGCGGGGCCGACTTCCGTGGCGTCCGGAGCGGCTTTGCAGTTGGAGGGCGGTATCACGGTGGGTGCGGAGGAACTGACCTTAAACGGAACCGGCGCCGCTTCCGACGGAGCCCTTCGCAGTGTGAGTGGCACCAATGTGTATGGCGGGAACATCACCCTTGGTTCGGCAAGTCGCATCAACTCAGATGCGGGAGTGTTGACGCTTTCCGGGTCGATATCCGGCGCCTACTCGCTGAGCGTTGGCGGTGGGGGAAGCCTTGCAATCAACGGGGTCTTGGGAACATCGACAGGCAGTCTGACCAAGGACGGCGCGGGGACTTTGACCCTTACGGGGGCGAACACCTTTACGGGGGCTTTGAACATCAACAACGGAGTGGTGCAGATGCAGGGGGCGGCATTTCTAACTGTGGCGCGCACTTATAACATCGGGTCCGGTGCCGTGCTGAACCTTGTGGGCAACACTGGAGTACCCGTTGGAACATCGACCATAGCGGGCGACGGAACTTTCAGAATCTCGGCAGGGTACTTCAGCAATGAGACACCGACACCGATTGGATCCTACGGGCCCGGACGCAATGTAAACATGGCGCTCAATTCGGGCGCGATCATCGACGTGGAGTCCGGCGCGTATTTTAGAAATGGCGGTTGGCAGAATATCAACTGGAGCAACAATTACGCCGTGCTGAATGTGGACGGTACGTTCGATGTCTGGGACGGAAATACCGTTTACGTGGCGGCGCTCACGGGGGGAGGAACGGTCCTCAATAACATGGGAGCAACCAGAGATATTCAGGTGGGAAGGAACTCGGGTTCAGGAACGTTCAGTGGCGTGATTCTGAATGCCGGTTTGTTTGAGAAGATTGGCAGTGGCACCCAGGTGCTCTCCGGCGCGAATACGTATACGGGCGCAACGCAGGTTACCGCGGGAACATTGCAACTTGGAGACGGCGGCACTGCGGGGAGCCTGAGTGCCAGCGGGTCCTTGAGTATTGCAAGCGGCGCGGTGCTGGCGTTCAACCAGACGGATACGGTGGTGCAGGGCACGGATTTTGGGCCGATGATTTCTGGCTCGGGCAGTGTGTTCCAACTGGGGAGCGGCACTCTTGTGTTGTCGGGGACTAACACCTACACGGGGCCGACGGTTGTGAGCGCTGGCACGTTACAACTGGGCGCGGGTGGCACGGGCGGCGCCTTGAGCGCCAGTGGTTCTTTGAGCATCGGAAGCGGCGCGGTGCTTGTGTTCAACCAGACGGACACGGTGGTGCAGGCAACGGATTTTGGACCGGTGATTTCTGGGGCCGGCAGTGCGCTGCAACTTGGGAGCGGGACCCTCGTGTTGTCGGGAGCCAATACCTACAGCGGGGGGACGACATTGGGCGCAGGCAGGTTGGATCTGAATGCGAGCACAGCGCTCGGCACGGGCTCTTTGACGATTGGTGCTGCTACAACGCTGGGCAACAGTTCGGGCGCAGCGGTCACGCTCAATAACAACGCGCAGTTATGGAGTGGCAGCTTTACGTTTGCAGGGGGTGACGATCTGAACCTTGGTACGGGCGCGGTGACTTTGGGCGCGAGCCCGGTGGTGACCATCAGCGCCGGTACATTGACAGTCGGCGGAGCGATTAGCGGGAACTATGGTCTGACCAAGGCCGGTTCGGGTTGGCTGCAACTGAGCGGAGCGAACCTTTACAATGGGGCCACCACGGTGAGCGCCGGTACGTTGCAGGTGGGCGCGGGTGGGACCGCGGGGAGTCTGAGCGCGAGCGGTTCGGTGAGCGTCGCAGGTGGAGCGGTGCTGGCGTTCAACCGGACGGATACGGTGGTGCAGGGCACGGATTTTGGGCCGGTGATTTCTGGTGCGGGAGGAGTGACGCAGTTTGGAAGTGGTAAGGTGATCCTTTTGGGGGCGAATACCTACACGGGGCCGACGACCGTGAGTGCCGGTGTGCTGAATATACAGAATGCCGGAGCCTTGGGGGGTACTGCAGACGCTACTTTTGTGGCGTCCGGAGCGGCTTTGCAGTTGGAGGGCGGTATCACGGTGGGTGCGGAGGCGCTGACCTTAAACGGAACCGGTGCCGCGTCCGACGGAGCCCTTCGCAATGTGAGTGGCACCAACGTGTACGGCGGGAACATCACGCTTGGCTCGGCAAGTCGCATCAACTCAGATGCCGGCTTGTTGACGCTGTCCGGGTCGATATCCGGCGCCTACTCGCTGAGCGTTGGAGGTGGGGGAAGCCTTGCAATCAGCGGGGTCTTGGGAACCTCGACAGGCAGCCTGACCAAGGACGGAGCGGGGACTTTGACCCTCACGGGGGCGAACACCTTTACGGGGCCGTTGAACATCAACAACGGAGTGGTGCGGATCCAGGGGGCGGCATTTTCGACTGTGGCGCGCACTTATAACATTGGATCCGGTGCCGTGCTGAATTTCGTGGGAGACACTGGAGTAGCCACTGGCACATCCACGATTTCCGGGGATGGAACCCTCAGAATCTCGGCAGGGTACTTTAGCAACTACATCCCGAACTTCCCTTCCTCGCGGGGACGCAACGTAAACATGGCACTCAACCCCGGCGCCGTCATCGACGTGGCGGCCGGTGCGCTTTTGAGAAACGGCGGCTGGCAAAATATTGACTGGGCCGACAATTACGCCGTGCTGAATGTGGACGGAACGCTCGACTTCTGGGATGGAAAAACCGTATCTGTGGCGGCACTGACTGGGGGGGGATCGGTGCTCACCAACTATGGAGGATCCACAGGGATTCAGGTCGGAAAAAACTCGGGTTCTGGAACGTTCAGCGGTGTGATTAAAGACGCCGGTTTTTTTGAGAAGATTGGCGCGGGTATTCAGGTGCTTTCGGGTACGAATACCTACAAGGGAGCGACACTTGTCACCGGGGGAACTTTGCAAATTGGAGTTGGCGGAACTGCCGGGCGTCTGGGCGTCACCGGTTCGCTCCACATTGGCAACGGAGCGTTGCTGGCATTCAACCAGACGGACACCGTGGCGCAGAGGACGGATTTTGGACCGGTCATTTCCGGTGCAGGCAGTGTGTCGCAAATCGGGAGCGGGACCCTTGTATTGTCGGGAACGAACACGTTCGGCGGGGGGACGACTTTGGGTGCCGGTCGCCTGAATCTGAATTCCAGCGCAGCCTTGGGCACGGGCTCTTTGACGATTGCCGCTGCGACCACGCTGGGCAACAGCTCGGGCTCTGCTGTCACGCTCAATAACAACGCGCAGTTCTGGAACGGCAGCTTCACCTTTGACGGGGGCAGCGACCTCAATTTTGGCACGGGTGCGGTAACGTTGGGCGCGAGCCCCGTGTTGACTGTCAGTACTGGCACGTTGACGGTCGGGGGAGCGATCGGCGGGAACTACGGTCTGACCAAGGATGGCTCTGGGTGGCTGCGACTGAGTGGTGCGAACGCTTACACTGGGGCCACCTCGGTGAGCGCCGGCACGTTGCAGGTGGGTGCAGGCGGGAGCGCAGGAAGCCTCAGCGCAGCGGGGGCTTTGAGCATTGGAAGCGGCGCTGTGCTGGCGTTCAACCAGACGGATACGGTTGTCCAGGGAACCGATTTTGGACCGGTGATTTCCGGTGCTGGCAGTGTGTTGCAACTTGGGAGCGGGACTCTTGTGTTGTCTGGCGCAAATACCTACGGCGGTGGGACGACGCTGGGGGCCGGCAGGCTGAACCTGAACGGGAGCGCGGCGCTGGGCACCGGGGCGTTGACGATTGCCGCTGCGACGACCCTTGGCAACAGCTCGGGCGCGGCGGTCACGCTCAACAACAACGCGCAGTTTTGGAACGGCAGTTTTACGTTTGCCGGAGGTAATGAACTGAATCTTGGCACCGGTGCGGTGACGTTGGGCGCGAGTCCGGTGGTGACGATCACCACCGGAACCTTGACGGTGGGTGGTGTAATCAGCGGCAACTACAGCCTGAGCAAGGCCGGGGCCGGCTCGCTGTTTCTGAGCGGAGCGAATCTCTACACTGGGGCAACAACGGTCAGCGCGGGAACGCTGCAGCTCGGGGTGGGCGGGACGGAGGGAAGTCTGGATGCAGGCGGCTCCCTGAGCATTGGAAGCGGAGCCGTGCTGGCCTTCAACCAGACGGACACGGTGGTGCAGGGCGCGGATTTTGGACCGGTCATTTCTGGAGCTGGCAGCGTGCAGCAACTGGGTGGCGGCACCCTCGTCCTTTCGGGAACAAACACGTACGGCGGGGGGACGACGTTAGGCGCGGGGCGCCTGAATCTGAGCTCTAGCGCAGCGTTAGGCACGGGTTCTTTGACGATTGCCGCTGCGACGACTTTGGACAACAGCTCTGGCTCCACCCTCACGCTCAATAACAACGCGCAGGTTTGGAACGGCAGCTTCACGTTTGCCGGGGGCAGTGATCTGAACCTTGGCACGGGTGCGGTGAGGTTGGGCGCGAGCCCGGTGGTGACGATCAATTTGGGGACCTTGACGGTGGGTGGTGTCATCAGTGGCAATTACGACCTGACCAAGGCTGGCGCTGGCCTGATGCTTCTGACTGGAGCCAATCTCTATACGGGGACAACGACGGTCAGTGCAGGAACGCTGCAACTCGGGGAGGGCGGAACGGCCGGGAGTCTCAGTGCGGGGGGGGCTTTGAGCATTGGAAGCGGAGCGGTGCTGGTATTTAACCAGACGGACACGGTGGTCCAGGGAACGGATTTTGGACCGGTGATAGCTGGTTCCGGCAGTGTGTTTCAGTTGGGGAGCGGGACGCTTGTGTTGTCTGGAACGAACTCCTACAGCGGCGGGACAACGTTGGAAGCCGGCCGGTTAAATCTAAACTCAAGCGCGGCGCTGGGCACGGGAGCGTTGACGATCGCGAATGCGACGACGCTGGGTAACAGCTCGGGTTCCGCCCTCACGCTCAACAACAACGCGCAGGTTTGGAATGGAAGCTTCACGTTTGCCGGGGGTGACGATCTGAACCTTGGCACGGGTGCGGTGACGTTGGGAGCGAGCCCAATGGTGACGGTGAGTTCGGGCACGCTGACGGTGGGCGGAGCGATTAGCGGTAACTACGCTCTGACCAAGGCCGGGCCTGGCTGGCTGCAATTAAGCGGAGCGAACGTTTACGACGGTGCAACTACGGTGAATGCCGGCACGCTGCAGATTGGCGCGGGTGGGACCACGGGGAGTCTGAGGACGAGCGCTCCCTTGAGCGTCGCGAGCGGAGCGGTGTTGGCTTTCAATCAGACGGATACGGTGCTGCAGGGCACGGATTTCGGATCGGTGATTTCCGGTGCCGGGAGCGTGATGCAACTGGGGAGCGGAACCCTCGTGCTGTCGGGCGCTAACACTTTCACGGGCGCTTTGAACGTCAATGCAGGCGTGGTTCAGATGCAGGGAAGCGCTTTTTCAACAACCGCCCGCACCTACAACATCGCATCCGGGGCGGTGCTGGATATTGCGGTGAGCACCGGCGTACCAATTGGAACTTCTGTGATCGCCGGGAGCGGCACCTTTAAGATTTCCACGGGATTTTTCAGCAACGAATCGCCAAACAGTCCCAAGGGGTCAGGGCGTAACATTAATATCAACCTTAACTCCGGCGCACTGATTGACGTGGGAGCTGCGGCTTATATGAAAAACGGTGGTTGGCAAAACCTCGACTGGTCCAACAACCGCGCCGTGTTGAATGTGGATGGGACCTTTGATTTTTGGGACGGGAGGAGCGTTTATGTGGCGGCTCTCACCGGGGGAGGGACACTGCTGAATAGTTCGGGCGCGTCGATAAGCATTCAGGTGGGTACGGGTTCGGGGTCCGGGACCTTCAGCGGTGTGATCCTCAACGCCAGTCTGTTTGAGAAGATCGGAGGCGGCACGCAGGTGTTGTCTGGCACGAACTCCTACGCGGGACCAACGACGGTTACCGGGGGCGTGCTCAGCATCGGTAACGGAAGCGCACTCGGATCTACAGCAGGGGCCACGACGGTGGCGAATGGCGCGGCCCTGCAGATTGAGGGTGGCATTTCGGTTGGGGCCGAGGCGCTGACCTTGAATGGAGGCGGCATCGCATCGGACGGGGCATTGCGTAACGTGAGTGGCGCGAACACTTACGGCGGTGCTGTCACCCTCGGTTCTGCAAGCCGGATTAACTCTGATGCGGGGACGTTGACCCTTTCCGGCGGGGTTTCAGGAGCTTACCTGTTGAGCGTTGGGGGCGCCGGTGATTTGGCGTTCTCCGGCGCGCTTGCAACATCCACGGGAGGACTGTTCAAGGACGGGGCTGGGACTTTAATCCTTTCCGGACAAAACACCTATACGGGGGGGACAACGATTTCAGCTGGAACGTTGAGACTTGGAAGCGGCGGTTCCACCGGTGCCCTGAGCCCCACCGGCTCCTTGAGCATCGGAGGTGGAGCGGTGCTGGCCTTCAACCAGACGGACACTGTGGTGCAGGGGACGGATTTTGGGTCTGTGATTTCCGGTTCGGGCAGCCTCCTGCAACTGGGAAGCGGGACCCTCGAGCTGTCTGGAACGAACACGTACAGCGGGGGCACAACTTTGGGTGCCGGGAGGTTGAACCTGAATTCGAGTGCTGCTCTTGGCACCGGATCTTTGACGATCGCAGACGCGACCACGCTGGGAAACAGCTCGGGCGCCGCGGTCACGCTTCACAGTAACGCGCAGGTTTGGAGCGGTAGCTTCACATTTGCTGGGGGCAGTGATCTGAACCTTGGCACGGGTGCGGTGACGTTGGGGGTGAGCCCGGTGGTGAGGGTCAGTTCCGGCACGTTGACGGTGGGCGGAGTGATCAGCGGGAATTATGGTCTGACAAAGGATGGCAGCGGCTGGCTGCGAGTCAGTGGGGCCAATGCCTACACCGGTGTAACGCTGGTGAACGCTGGCACCTTGCAACTAGGTGTGGGTGGGACAGCGGGAAGTCTGGCTGCCGGCGGCTCCTTGAGCATTGGAAGTGGAGCGGCTTTGGCATTCAACCGGACGGACACGGTGCAACAGGGAACGGATTTTGGGCCGGTGATCTCAGGAGCAGGCAGCCTGTTGCAACTGGGCCGCGGAACCCTTGTGCTGTTGGGAGCGAATACTTACAGCGGTGGAACGACTGTGGGGGCGGGAACCTTGCAACTGGGGGCGGGCGGGACGGCTGGGAGTCTCAGCGCGGTAGGCTCCTTGAGTGTAGGGAGCGGGGCGGTGTTGGCGTTCAACCAGACAGACACGTTGGTGCAGGGTACGGATTTTGGGCCCGTGATTTCTGGTGCCGGCAGTGTGTTGCAACTGGGGAGTGGGAACCTCGTGTTGTCTGGAGCCAACACCTTCTCGGGCGGCATGACGCTTTCAAACGGGTTTTTGAGCATCGAAAGTGCAACAGCGCTCGGAGCGACTGCTTCGGTGTTTACGATCAACGGCGGCACACTCGACAATACGAGCGGTGCAGCCCTCACATTGAGCAACAACAACGAGCAGCTGTGGAACGCCAACGTCAGCTTCCGGGGCACCAACGATTTGAATCTCGGTTCCGGCACGGTGACTTTGAGCGGGAACCGAACAGTGACCGTCAGTGCGGGCACGCTGACGGCAGGCGGAGGGCTCCAGGGTGGCTACTCGCTCACCAAGGAGGGCGCGGGGCGCCTGACCCTGACCGGAACCAGCACTTATACTGGGGCCACCATTGTGAACGCAGGGACGCTTCAGATCGGCAACGGTGGAAGCGCGGGCGCACTCTCAAGCCTCAGCGCGCTGACCAACAACGCCACGTTGGTGTTCAACCTTTCTCGCACGCTCACGCAGGGAACTGACTTTGGCTCCACAATCGGCGGTACGGGCACGCTGCTCCAGGTTGGGCCTGGCACGCTCGTGCTTGCCGGGTCAAACACCTACACTGGAGCCACTGTCATCAGCGGCGGGACGCTTCAAATCGGCGCGGGCGGTGACCGGGGTTCGCTTTTCGCGGGCGGAGTGCTCACCAACAACGCAACGCTCGCCTTCAACCGTTCGGACTCGGTTGTGCAATGGGTCGATTTTGCCGGAACGATCGGGGGTACCGGCGCCTTGCGACAGGTGGGCTCGGGGACTTTGGTCTTAAACGGCTCGAACACCTACACGGGCACCACGTGGATCGAGGCGGGTGTTCTGCAACTCGGCACCGGCGGGGTGAGCGGTTCCCTTTCTGCCGCCGGTACGATTACAAACA
>JBIKSY010000453.1:0-7029 GCA_044348365.1 Chthoniobacteraceae bacterium | reverse complement strand
TAGACCATGTCTCATACGTAACTTCTCATGACCAGCTAGCAGATACTGTCCAAAGACTGGGTTCTCGTTTAGGGACCACCTTTGTTGATGGCGGAGTACACCCAAGGTTCGGTACTCGTAACTTCACAGCGCCTCTTCTAAATGGTCATTACATCGAAGTTGTATGCCCACTAGATCACCCAGCATCAGATTCATCACCATTTGGTAAGGCTGTATCAAAGCGAGCCGCAGAAGGTGGTGGATGGCTTACTTGGGTTGTGGCTGTTGAAGATCTTGCAGCAGTTGAGACTCGTCTAGGTCGCCCAGCAGTTGATGGTCACCGCACCAAACCAGATGGCACAGATTTGAGCTGGAAACAGATCGGCGTTCTTGGAACTTTAGAAGACCGTCAGATGCCTTTCTTTGTTCAATGGATAAAGAACCACCATCCATCTACAGATGGCAAAGCCGTTGCAAAGATTGTCAAGATCGAAATTGCCGGGGATGAGTCAGCAATTTCTGACTGGCTTGGCTCGGAAGTCAAAGCGGCTATTGGAAGTGGTATTGAAGTCGAATGGGTTTCAACTGATGCCAATGATGGCGATACGGGCATTGTTTCAATTTCTATTGAGTCAAATCGCAGTATTGTCGTTATAGACTAGAGAACGCTTGAGTTTCAGTCTTTTTGATTGAACAATTCATGTTGTCGATTTGCAAAATCTTGATGAAAATATAAATATCCGTTTGGCCTTTTAAATCAGCACTCTTAATTGTGGGAGAAGACATGAAAGTCCTAATGCGCAAGCTAATTGCACGGAGTCTTCCGTTTTCTATTCGGAGACGTTTACCTCGAAGCGTCACCAAACATTTGTACTTTAAAGGTTTTTTTCAACTTATCCATGACAATAATCCGCTGTTAACTATTTTCTCAACCGGCTATGTTCTTGAAAATGATCTTTATTTTTATGGGCTAAATGATGGACATGAAAAGAAGGCTATGTCTGTTTGGGTTGAGTATTGCAAGAAATTTAGACCCGAAGTCGTTTACGACATAGGCGCCAACACCGGAATATATGGTCTTGTAACATTGGCTCTAAACCCCTTACCGAAAGTTATCTTCTTCGAACCTCTCGAATCTGCAACTAAGATAATTCGTCAGAATTTGGCAATTAATAATTTCAATGCAGATATCTACGAATTAGCACTTTCAAATTATGACGGTCAGGGAAAGTTTTTTATGAACAAGGGCATGGATTTTCTATACACAATCACACTCAATGAGTATGCGGATCAAGCAATTCATGGAACACACGACAGTTCAAATCTATATGATGAAAAGCAGGTAAAAGTTGTTACCGTGGATTCTTTAATCAAAGCTGGTGCAATAACCAAGCCTAATTTAGTAAAACTCGATGTAGAGACTCATGAGCCAGAAGTACTTGCGGGATTTGGTTTTACTTTATCGGATGTAGACGCGTACCTGATTGAAATTCTTAACGATGAAGCTGCACGTAAGCTGAATAAATTGTTTAACGGACTTGGTTTCAACATTTATAGATTAGACGATGTCGAAAATACTTCTGTAAAAATCGATGAGTTTACTCTAGTAGGAAGTTCCAACTTTTTTGTTGTAAAATCTGAACTATCGAAAGAATTAGAGTCTTTAAAGTGAGAACTTATAGCTATAATAAGGTCAGTAACGATAGACTCACGGGCATATTTAGCATCTAGGACAAAATAGCTAATGTTTATTAACTCAGCCAAATAGATTTGTATGATTCCTTCATTACTTTTGGCGAGTACCTTTCGATTATTTCTCTGGAAAGCTCTTTCATTTCACTGCCATGATTGGCGAATCCTATGATTTCCTGCAAAATGGAATTTTTATCTTGAAATTCTACGATGCTGCAATATTCGGATAAATATTTATCAGCAGAAATAATTCCCGATTTAGTAAATATGCAATGTACGCCAGAAAACAAAGCTTCGAGGTAGACCAAACCAAAGGCTTCTGCAGTTTCTCTAATAGGAACATGAACAAAGATGTCTATTTCGGAGTAAAAACTCTTAGTGTCAGAAATGTTTGAAATGAAACGATATGCAGTATCGGGGAGATGACTCAAGGTTTCACGAATACCAGGTGCTGAATCTGATTCCTCTCCAATAATTGTTAGCTCACAGTTGCTATTTAATTTGTAATATTCAGAGAATGCTTCTGCTGTATAGATTACGCCTTTTAATTCGGTTAGTCTGGAGATAACTCCTATTCTCAGAATTTCGCCAGAACGAAACTGCCGATGTTTAATTAGGAAATATTCAGACACAGAATTGTTTATGACTATCACTTTTTTTGAATTGACGTATTCATTATCAATTAGTTGATCTTTTACAACTCTTGAAACCGCAACAATTTGAGTAGATAGGAAATTGAAAATTACATCGAAGACATATCCTCTAATTAAGCGCATCGAAGTTTTACAATTATAGAAGTTTGAATCTGAATGGTGCCTGATGTAAATTCTTTTAGGGATGCGCGTTAAGAATGCAGAAAAAATTCCGAAAAGAGTTGCATGCTGTCCGCTAGCTAAAACAATTGAATAGTTATTCAATCTAATGTGTTTAATCATATTCGAAATCAGAGCTATTGAATCACTTTTTCCTGAATGTTCCATCACTTCACATGTAATTTTAAGAGCGAGAATTTGATCTAAAATCTTTGAACTACTTGAATCAAAAAGAATAACATGAGGCTTACAATTTGAATCCAACATCGATTCAATGATGTTTATGATTAGCTGGCTTGGCCCGGTGTCAGAGATGAGAACAAGAACTTGGTTTTTTGATTCTGGAATTACATTAGAATTAAAAAGGCTCATAGATTCATTTTATCTTGCTGAGCCATTATTGTTCGGGTGTCTGGTTGAATTCTCCGAGATTAATAATTGTTATCCATTTACAAGACGTCTTTTTAAATGTCCCAAATTTAGAGGGTTTATTGATGCATCCTAGAGTATAAACCTAAGTAATTAGCCACTCCCGCATCTAAGCTGAAATGCTTTTCAGCTAAATTTCTGCAATGAAACGGAGTATTGGGATCCATGCATAGGTTAACCAGTTCTTCTGCTTTTTTCTTTAAATTGTCGTTCGACTTAATGATTACTCCCGCAATTCCATCGCTAAACAATTCATCGCAATCACCAAGGCCTTGATTAACGACTACCGGCCGGCCAATAGCGAGGAATTCAGCAATTTTAGTTGGCATTGCGGCCTTTAGAGAAGAACCTGCATCTTCTTTGCATATCGAAATTCCAAATGAATATCCAGACATCAAGCCAGCCATCTCCGGCTGCGAAACGGAAAAAATTGAATTCTCACCAGCGTTTAGTTTTACAGCTTGGGACTCTCTTGGTTTCGCCCAGTCGACATCACAAGTTACAATTTGCCTTAAAGCAGACAGAAAGTTTCTACTAAGTTCGAGGTCATAATAATTATTATATGTACCAGAATATAGACCTTTAAGTTTTGGTGGCATTACTGGTGAAAATTTAAATCTACCAAGATCTACTGCAGTAGGTACAACAGTTCTAAGACCAGGCAAATGGTGATGTCGATCTTCAAGCACCGGAACTACTGCCTGGGTGAGCGTCGACAACGCTATGGCTGAATTGCAGGCTAACATCTCAAATGGTGAGTACATAGACAATATGCCACGCTTTAATCTGTCGTCCTCAATGAATTTTCGTTGATCAGCCCACAAACTTCTGACATCCCAAAGAATTCGGCTCTGGCCGCTAAATCTTGCAGCTACTGCTGGAAAGTCACTTCGAGCATGAGTAATTTCAGAATCAGGCATTAGTTTTGCAAGCTGCATTGTTCTAGAAATACCACCGAACGGCCCTTTACTTCCGAAGGGAATTTGTGTCCATTCCACGCCAGCTCTCAACATTCGCTCAACTAGCGGAATAGGTGGGTCTTGCTTCTCAAACGTTAACAATTTTACTTTCATCTCATGACTAGCAAGTTTTTCCATCAAAGGTGCAATTTGGCTAGATCCGACGCCTTCTGAGAGAGAATCAACTGTCGCATAAGTTAGGTCGTACTTAGACATTTTTAGCCAACACTGTTTCAAACACCTTTTGCCACTTTTCGACCAGAATGTCTTTGGTGTGTGTCTCGTTAATGTAGTTTTCTGTTTTGTATAAGGAATTGTCTAGCGAATCAACTGCGAGATTGTCGAAAACACTTTGCCAGTTACTTGAATCTATACAAAATTCAGGGATCCCAATTTCGTTTGCAACTCGTTTGTACGCAAAAGTATTTGAAAACAAGGTTGGCAATCCAAGATGCCACATAGATAGAAGCTTATTTTCAGGTTTCAACTTGGCGAACTTGTCCTTTGTATCAACAGGAATGATCGCAAAATCACTGAGTGAAGCGTAATGAATCACATCTTCAATTGACCACGGGATAACTTCGATCTGGTTCTTAGACTTTGGAAACCACTTCTTTATCAATTTATTTGCGTTTATCTTGCCAAGATAACCACCCCAGCGAGCAAAATTGGGATTGGTCAAAATCAATAACTTGTACCCACTTTTGCTCATAAAATTATCAAGGCTTGGGGCGAGGAATCTAAAGTGCTTTATTGTGTATCCGAATCCCTCCCAAAAAATGTACTTTGATGAAGGATCTTTAAGTTTGCTAACTTTTCGCTCCAGCCTTGCAGCATCAAGCTCTGAATGGTCATCTAGAATTATATGAACACATGAATTAAAAGGAAGTACGTCTTCTGCTTGTTCTTGACTCGCCACGATTACTGCATCTGCTTTGCGGCAAGCACTTTGGAGCGCTCGTGTAAATGTGACTGCCGAGTAATTGCTTTTACCTTTGAAAGACCTCATCAGATTTCTGCCTAAATCCCTGATAAATAAAGGCTCTTCTCCTAAATAACCGTCAACTAAATCTAAAATGACTGGTTGCTTGGATTTGTTTATCCAGAAATCAAAATTGGCTGCAGCTGACAAAACTAGCAAGTCGGACTCTGTGGGATCCTCTAATTTAAGATCATTTCTACGAGTTTTAGACCAGGTGCCTATTCTCCGTCGATCACCTGGGTGGCTTAAATCTGCCGAGTAAGGAACGTATCCAATCTTAAACTCATCTGGCATTTTCAGATGAGTTTTCTAAGATAGCTAGTAGATAATTGGCATATTCATTCTTACCGAGTAGCTCAGCAATATTCTTTAGTCCAACTCGGTCAATCCAGCCCTGTCGGAAAGCAACTTCTTCGATGCAACCTATTTTTAAATTAATTTCTTGTTCAACTGATTTAACAAAGTTAGCAGCTTCATTAAGGCTATCAACTGTTCCGCAGTCCATCCAAGCAGTATTTGATTCAAGGGCTCGGAATTGAATCTTTTTGTCCCGGAGATAACTATCGATAACTGAAGTGATCTCTAGCTCTCCTCGCGCACTCTTTGTTACCGATTTCGCACGGTCAGATACAGTGTTATCAAAGAAATACAATCCTGGGACAGCGGTACTGGACTTAGGTCTAATTGGTTTCTCTTCAATGGATAAGACCTCACCGGAATCAGAAGTTTCAACCACCCCGTATCGTTGAGGTTCTTTTACTTCAACCCCAAAAATAGTGGCACCACCAAAACTAGACATTTCAGAGAGTCGTCGCCCTAGGCCCGGGCCATAAAAAATATTGTCACCAAGAATTAGAGCCACCGGATCCTTGCCTATGAATTTTTCTCCAATGATGAAAGCTTGAGCCAAGCCTTCCGGTTTTGGCTGAACCTCGTATGTAAGTGAAATTCCTAGAGCGTCGCCATTACCAAGTAAACTCTTAAAGTCATCTGCGTCCTGTGGTGTAGTAATTATCAATATCTCTCGTACGCCAGCAAGCATTAGAGTGGATAGTGGATAATAGATTAATGGCTTGTCATAGACGGGCAAAAGTTGCTTGCTGGTCGTCTTGGTAAGAGGCCACAGGCGCGAGCCCGTCCCTCCAGCTAAAATTATGCCCTTCACTTGATTAAGGGTACTTGACCTGTAGGTTTGGTCAATCACATTGATAAGGGGCAAGTTAAGTGCGGATACTCGTAACAGGTGGGGCTGGATTCATTGGCTCGAACTTTGTTCGCCGCATTATCGACGGCACGTATAGTGGTTTTTCATCGGTCACGGTTTTGGACAAACTGACTTACGCTGGCACCCTTACAAACCTTTCGGAACTACCTGCAGACAGTTTTGAATTCATACAAGGCGATATCTGCGATTCCGAACTCGTAGGTCGACTTGTAAACGAACATGACATGGTAGTTAATTTCGCTGCAGAGTCTCATGTCGATCGCTCAATTAATGGTGCAAGAGATTTTGTAAAAACCAATGTCTTGGGGACTCAAACATTGCTAGATGCAGTCAAATCTAGCAATGTTAAAACATATCTCCAGGTTTCTACCGATGAAGTTTATGGCTCCATCGAAAATGGATCCTGGCCTGAAACAGATCCGTTACTACCAAACTCACCTTATGCAGCCTCCAAAGCCTCAGCAGATCTAATCTGTAGATCTTACTTCAAGACTCATGGCATGGATGTTCGTGTCACAAGATGCAGCAATAATTATGGGCGAAATCAATTTCCTGAAAAGGTAATCCCACTATTCGTTACAAATTTAATTGATAAAAAGAAAGTTCCTGTATATGGAAGTGGCTTCAATGTGCGAGATTGGTTGCATGTCGATGACCACTGTCGTGGTATCCATCTTGCACTTACCAAAGGCAAAGCAGGGGAGATCTACAATATAGGTGGCGGTACCGAGCTAAATAACCTTGAACTCACAGACAGAATTCTCGACATAATGGGCAAGGGTCAAGAATCTGTTGAATATGTTGAAGATCGAAAAGGTCATGACCTTAGATATTCAGTTGATATTACCAAGATTTCAAATGAACTTGGCTATGCACCTCAAGTTGATTGGGAAGTCGGCTTAAAGGAAACGATTCATTGGTATCAGGAAAATGAAGCGTGGTGGCGGCCAC
>JBIKSY010000207.1:0-7050 GCA_044348365.1 Chthoniobacteraceae bacterium | reverse complement strand
CGCCAGCAGCGAGGCCAGCGCCTCCAGTCGCGTAACTGTCACGGCCATGGCCCTCGGTGAAGCTGCCGGGACCGCCTCGGCACTCGCTTTGAGGGCGAGAACTGAAGTTGGCATTTTCGAAGGAGTTAAGGTGCGTGAAGCACTCAGCAAGCAAAATGCCGGACCGTTCACCAATCCTTGAAGAACGCACCGCAAGGTACACGGCGATGGGTCTTTACCTGACACTCCTGATCGCCCTGCTGATGGCACCGATTGCACCGCTGCACGCCGTTGAACCAGCAAGCGTTCAACTGAACGGCCAGCAATGTATCAGGGTCAACCATAGGCCATTTTTTCCAATTGGCATATATTCGGCCAGTACGGCTGATTTTCCGTCCCTCGCTGATGCGGGATTTAATGTGGTGCATAGCTACGGTTGGGATCACAAGAGCAATGCTGAGGTGCGTGTCTGGGGCGGGCAGTTCCTGGACGCTGCCGCGCAGCACGGGTTGATGGCGCTTGTTGGTATGAACCGGGACGAGGTGGCGGCGGAGAAGTATATGAGCAGTGCAGAGCGCGTTCTCATGTTTCGCGACCATCCCGCCGTGCTGGCCTGGCATACGATGGATGAGCCTGGGGCGGGTGTTGGCCAGAATGATCTCAAGGAGATTGCGGCAGATGCGTTCATGCCCGGCATCTGTCGAGTGGTCAAAGAGAACGACTCGCATCATCCGGTAACCGCGGTGGTGTGCCGACTGGCGGATCACGAGCGTTTCACTCCGAGCATGGATGTGCACCAGGCTGACTATTACCCTATTCCGCCGTTTCCTGCCGGCAACTTTGTGGGCACGGGTTTTGCCGGCATTGCCCAGCACTCACGACTTGTCCGGGAGGCCAGCGGCGGCGCCAAGCCTCTGTGGTTCGTTTGTCAGGCGTTTGACTATGCCTTGTATCAAAAGGACAAGGACGTACCCGCCGAATGGCAACGATTTCCGACTCGTGAGGAACTGCGCACGATGAGCTACACCGCAGTCGCCTCCGGTGCTCGCGGAATCTTTTATTGGTCCATGAACGAGCTTCGCAAGCTCGTCCGCGAGGGTCAATCGAGCACGGATTACTGGCAACGATTAAGCAGCGTCACCCGGGAGCTTCACGAACTCGCTCCCGTACTCGCGGCCGAGACGCCGGAGACCTTTTTGCAACAGGACAATGTCGTAGCCTTGATAAAAAGCGATGGCCGGGACCTCTATATCATCGCCGCAAACTACGAGCGCAAGCCGACAAAGACGGTGCTGCAAGTGCCCGGCATCGTGAATGCTTCCGCGCAAATGGTTTTTGGCGAGGGCACCGCGCCCGTCGTAGAGGGCAAACTGACGCTCAGCCTCGACGGTATCGAATCCCGCGTTTACCGCGTGTCAAAATAGGTACTGCAGTTCGGGCAGGCGGTTTTACCGCAGGATGCATTCAGTGAAGGCTTATCCCTAATTTCTTGAAACTAACATGTCCGCATTGCTCGATACTCTGTGGGAGTCATTCCGGTACGCCGCTTGAATTGTTCGGCAAAACTACTGGCATCAACGAAACCACACTTAATCGCTATTTCGGATGCCGTGAGGCTCGTTTCATAAAGAAGGCGCATCGATGCAAGTACTCGGGTTTTGATGAGAAACTCCTGAGGGCTGATTCCAAAGGCTATTTGAAAACGACGCTGTAAGTTGCGAAGTGTCATCCCGCAGGATTCGGCCAAAGCAGCAAGGGAGACGCTTTTGTCATAGGTGTTGCGGATCGCATCCACAGCGCGTGAGACGGTTTGGACGAGGGGCAGTTTCATCTCGTGCTCGGCGGCCCGGCGCAGAACGCCCATGATACCAACAGGACGCTGGCGTAGGTCCAACAGTGGCAGTTTAGTGACGACAAACCAGTCGGGCAAACCTTGACGGTCGAACCAGAGCTCCAGACGCTCAATGTGCTTCGCTTCACCCTTCAGCAGGCGTTGATCGTCTGAAACGTAATTTTCAGCCATGACTCCGGGGTTCAGATCAAAATCAGTTAGCCCAAGCATCTCCGTTTCATCCCGCATGAGGTAGCGCTGTAAAATGCCTCCGCTTGCGAACATGGTGCGCCCAAGGTGGTCTTTAGCAAAAAAGTTCACGCCAGGAATGTAGTCAAAGATTCGGTGAAAAAGGCTTTCTGGGGCCACGCTGGCTATCCACGACTTACGTTGAGCCATCAGATCTCGAATTTGACGCTGAGTTCGAGCCTTCCTGGCCGTCCTGGGATTGAGTGAGGTCGCTTTAGGCATAGTCTTTGTCGCCACGCTGGAGGGCCATTGCAGGTAGGATCAAGGAGAAATGAATCGCCTCTCAATCCCACCTGTTTCAGAGCAACCCATTCTCGCGGTTGAGATAGGCGGGAGCAAATTGCAACTTTTTCTGGGAACGGGTGACGGCACGATTCTGGAGCGGCAACGACTGCATGTACGAAAAGACCAAGGTGGAGAGGGCATTCGAGCAGCCATAGCGGCGGCACTTCCGGAACTACTCTCTAAAATGATAGGAATTCGCTTTTGCCCCGTTTCCGCAGCTCGCGCGCGCGGTATCGTCGCGGGGCGCGCTAAACGTGCTCATGCGCGCCGGCGAACCCCAGCTCGGGTTGCCTTTCTGTTACCGGGACTCCCGCACCGACGCCCCCTACGCCGAGGTGCTCGGGAACGGCGACGCCCCGGAGATTTTCGCGAGAACAGGCATCCAGTTCATGCCCATCAACACCCTTTACCAGCTCCTGGCCGACACCCGCCGGGACCCTGCATTTTTGGGCAGCGCGGAGCGGTTCCTGATGATCGGCGACTGGTTCCATTTCCTGCTCAGCGGAACCGCGGCCCAGGAAGCCAGCAACGCCAGCACCACCCAAATCTACGATCCCGTGGCGGGCCAATGGTCCTGGGAATTGATCCGCCGGTTCGGGTTGCCGACCGCGATTTTTCCCGAGGTCGTCCCGCCCTGCACCCGGTTGGGGCCTTTGCTGGAGGACGTGCGCAACGAAACCGGGCTCGGGCCGGTGGAAGTCGTCGCGGGCTGCACACACGACACCGGCGCGGCTGTGGCGGCCGTGCCCGCCCGGGGCGAACGCTGGGCTTATCTGAGCTCGGGCACCTGGTCGTTGCTCGGGGTGGAACTGCCCAAGCCCCTCATCAACGAGGCGGTGCGCCAGGCCAATTTCACCAACGAAATCGGCTGCGGCGGCACCAGCCGGTTTCTTAAAAACGTGGTGGGCCTCTGGATCCTCCAGGAGTGCCGCCGCGACTGGGCGCAGCAAGGCCGGCATTTCACCTACGAAACGCTCACCCGCCTCGCCGCGGAGGCCGACCCCCTGCGCTCGCTCATTCATCCCGACGATCCCCGTTTTGCGCGCCCCGACCGGATGCCGGACAAGATCCGGGAATTTTGCCGGGAAACCGGCCAGCCCGTGCCGGAGACGCCGGGCCAGGTCGCCCGGTGCGTCCTGGAGAGTCTGGCGTTGCTGTACCGACAGGTGTTGGAAAAGCTGGAGGAACTCACCGGCGTGACTGTGGAGGTGCTGCACATCGTCGGCGGCGGCAGTCAGAGCGCGTTGCTCAACCAGTTTGCAGCCAACGCGACGGGCAGGAAAGTGCTTGCGGGCCCCGTGGAGGCGAGCGCCGTCGGCAACGCCCTGCTTCAGGCGATGGCGCTGGGGCAGATCGGCTCCCTGAGTGAGCTGCGCGAGGTGGTGCGCGCGTCTTTTCCCATGGAGGCGTTCGAACCGCGCGACCCGGCGCCCTGGGAGCAGGCGTTCCGACGGCTCGGGGCGTTCTAGCGCGGCCGTCGACTCCTATAGAGCTTTGTGAATTCGCGGGGGGACTGGGTTTCCAGGCCCATGACGGCCCATGGTTTCTGAGCCGCACGGCCTGAAAGGTGCGCCCCCGAGGGCGAAGACCCCGGACTGCGGATGCCAGCACGCACAGATTTTGTGTCCCCGTTGCGCCTCTCTATTCGGTCGCCGCCACGCCGCGTCTCTGTGCAAACATCCAGGTGAAGAATTCCGGCTCAGCGAAAGCGTTGCGCCACGAGCCGTGGCCGACGTCCGGATACTCGCTGTATTTCACAACCGTGCTGCCGGCGGCTTTGAGCGCCTCGATCATCAGGTGCGAACGCACGGTCTTTACCACGCGGTCAGCGCCGCCATGGAAGACCCAGATCGGTAGCTTCGCTAAACTGGACGCCGCGGTCACATCTCCGCCGCCACAGACCGGTGCAGCGGCTGCGAACATCCCGGGGTTTCGAGTGATGATGTCCCACGTGCCGAACCCTCCCATCGACAGGCCAGTTATGTAAAGCCGATCCATGTCCACGGTTGGCTGCTTGGTGAATTCGGCGAGCACGTTTAGGAGCAAGCCCATCGGCACACTTGGATCTTTGGGCGTCAGATGCGGTTTCGGATCGCCCCAGTCGACCTCACACCACCTGAACGGGCTCTCACATTGGGGCGCCAACACGAAGCAGGGGAATTTTTCCAGGTTCTCTGGTTTGGCAAAATCGCGAACACAGTGCAGAAGCTGCGATTCGTTGTTGTTGCCGCGCTCACCAGCACCGTGCAGGAACACCACCAACGGGTATTTCTGGCCAGGCACGAGTTTTGAAGGCGATAGCAGGCGGTACGACAGGGTGTTGCCGTTGGCGCCAGTGAACGTGCGCTTTTCGAAAGGGTCTTCTGCACGCAGTGCGTTGGTGCTGAACAAGCCGAGCAGAAGGAACAGGATGAGACGTGGCATGCAGAGTCTCCGGAAATTTGGTGGAATGACAGATGACATAAGGTTGTTGAGCAGCGCTCAAAATCGCTATTGCGTACGAGTGAAAGAGGGGCAGATCGTTAAAGCTGCATTGCGAGGCTCGTGTTTCGTGAGCCTCGGGTTCGCCGCCTTTAAATCATTTCGAAGGAACGGGCAGTGCCGGTAACACCTTCGAAAGCATGGGATCAAGGTGAGTCGTCAAGCGGTCTGCGAAATCCTTGTAGTCGAGACCGGCATCAGGATTCCACAGACGTTCGCTCATCGAAGGGAGGCGTTGGCGCAGACTGGGGATCTCTGCCTCCTCGCGCTGCTCCCAGCTACACATTTGTGCGCCCAAAACCATTTTGGTAGGTGCAACGGTAATCGGGCTATTGAAGGCCTGGGAGCGGTCCCACCAGCTCTCCCAGCGATACATGTTCCAGCCGTAGATGTAATCCGGCGACCAGTTCTTCGATGTCGTCACGTACAGTGGTTGCCACGAGGTGTTAATAACCGAATAGCCCTGTGCGATTAGGTCCGGGGCAATGTTGTAAAGGCTCTCGAACACCATCACCGTAATGTCGCGCGGGATATCCGTCTTCCCATCCTTGTGGAATCCCTCCCAGACGATCGTTTTCTTCCCATGCTTCTTCACGATCTCATTCATTCGCACGATAAAGTATCGGTAGAGCTCTTTGACATTGTCGAGATTATGCGTCGCCATAAAGGCTTGGCAGTCTTTGCAGGTCTTCCAATGGTTCACGTCGACCTCGTCGGCTCCGATGTGGAAATAGGGTGTCGTGCGAAAAATATCGGTCATCTCGCCGATCAGAGTATCCAGGGCGCGATACGTCTCCTCGCGGCCCGGGCACATTACCTTACCCGAGGGCGGGTTATTGTCGAAGACCTCGGGCATCTGCTTTACCAACGCCCTCGCGTGCCCAGGCGTTTCCAGTTCCGGTAAAATCTCGACGCCGCGATTACTCGCAAATACCTCCAAATCAGTGAGTTGCTCAACGGTATAATGCCGGTTCGGAGTTTTTAGTTTGGGAAACGCCGTCGAAGGAAAAGTGAACGATGGGTCGTCCGTAAAGTGAAGGTGCAACTGGCGGATCTTGTACCAACGGCAAAGCTCGACGACCTGTTTGAGCGAACCGACGCTGTGCCAGTTGCGCGCAAGATCCACCATTAATCCGCGATACCCCACGGAAGGCTCATCCCGGATGGTGAGCTCCGGCAGCACCGGCTGGCCTTGCTCCAGGACGACCGATTGGAGCAAGCTGACCGTGCCAAACGCAATGGCCGCGTAATTGCCCCCACGCACCGTCACGGTATCTTTAACTTCCAAGCTGTAGGCCTCGCCTTCCAATTTAGGATCAATCTTAAGTAAGATATCGCCGACCTGCGGAGTTCCCTCGGCGACTGAGAGCTTTTTGCCAGTCAGAAGCTGAATCTCTTCCTGGAGAATTTCCGCTAGGGGGTGGAGTGCAGGGCTTTCCGGGATGATCCGCTCACCAAGCGCTGTTTGACCGGAATTCATGACAACCAACTTCGGCGCGGGGATGATCTTGACTCGGCCCCTCACTGCATCGGAGGTCCTCGACTCTTGCGCAACGCACTGAATCGCGGTTGCCAAGACCAACCCGGCAACTGCGACACTCCAAAGGCTATGTCTATTCATCATATTGAGTGATCTTTTTTTCGAACGTATTGAGGCAGGTGATAACCACGCCATCATTGATAGGAATTTCCTTTTTACGTGCGTATGGGGGAAGGGAATGCATCGCCGCCGGGCGTTGCCAGGTGGACCCCGTTCCTCGGCCAGGGATCGGCTAAATTCAGCTATGGCGGCGGGGAGTTGAGCTGACGTTTACGGTGCTGGCTTACTGGACGCAAGGGTTATTAAATGATAGGAATTCGCTTTTGCCCCGTTTCCGCAGCTCGCGCGCGCGGTATCGTCGCGGGGCGCGCTAATGGCACTAAGTTGTTTTATTACAATAACCTAATAAATAACTTAAGGTTTTCATCCAACTGACTTTCCGGAAACTTATGATAAAAAATAACAAAACGGCCTCTGATGTCTTTCGCTCCACTGCGACACGGCCATTCGTTAAAAGCTTTTGTTTTCCAGGGGTTTATTTAGCACTTTTGGCTTTAACTTTCATGGGGTGCTTTAAGCCAGTTATAGTACAGGAAGTTGAAAAACCTTTAAAAACAGAAATAAAATTTGAGCCCTACATCACCCTGCCGTCATACGATGTCTCGTTACCTGCTTATCCTGTGGC
>JBIKSY010000206.1:0-7059 GCA_044348365.1 Chthoniobacteraceae bacterium | reverse complement strand
CGCAGTGCTGCCGAGTGCGAGGGGATTGGCGATCTCGAGGATGCCCCCGCTGACTCTAGTGGCGAATACCGCGCCTGTCGCATCTCCCGCAAGCACCTGCGTGCCGCTGCCAGCCTTGACCAGTCTCGCGCCGGCGCCGGTGGCGATGCTTCCGCCGTAAATGGTGTTTGCAGTGCCGCTCAGGGTCAGCGTGGAGCTGTTGAGATTGAGGAAGCCCTGACTGCCGCCGGCCAGTGACCCGCCAGAAAGAGAAGCTACCGTGATATCCGTGGAGAGCGTCAGCGTGGGGCTGGCGGCGGAGGCATCAAAAATGATTGCGTTTGAGGCACTGACAGCAGTGGCTAGGCCGATTTCGAGAGTCCCGCCTTGGATGAGGACCCTACCCAAGAAGGTGGAGTTGTTACCATTGAGAGCCACAGTCCCTGGGTTCACGTCCTTAACAACATCTCCGGACCCCGTGAGGTCCGCGGCGTAGTTGCCGGCGGACAAAGTCAGATTGGTGAAGCTGAGCGTTCCGTTCTGGATGGTTCCGCCGTTGAGGATTGCGGCGCCCACGCTCTGGGTGGTGCCACTCAGGTCCACGGTGCCGCCGGTGACCGCCAACGTCCCGAGGAAAGTGTTGCTCGTTCCCGAAATAGCGAGGCTACCGGTGGGCAGGTTCAGGAAGGAGGCCGAGCCCCCGCTGACGACGCCACTGTAGTTTCCACCGCTGGAAAGCGTCAGGCTGGAGGAGCCAAGCAGCAAACTGCCGGCGCCGTCCACGGACTGGATGCTCTGTGAGCCAAGAAGAAGGAAGGTTCCTTGGCTTCCCGTGGTCACCGTCGCAGTCGCGCCCAGGGCGCCAGCTGCGGCCGTGACGGAACCGCCGTTGATGGTCAGCTCAATGTCAGAACCCGCGCCTGTCAGAAGCGCGAGTGTGCCGCCGCCGAGTTTCGTGAGCGAATTACCGCCGGCGACAATGCTGCCGCCTAGAGTGAGAGTTTGTACCGTCACATCAAGAGTCGAGGCACCGGAGAGGGCGACTGAGCCCTGCACTGCCAGCGAATGCTCGCCGCGGAGGGCTAGGGACCCGCCCAAGGAGATTTGATTTGCCAGGGTGACTCCCTCCACTGCTGCCCCGAATGAGGCGCCGTCCGCTACGGTAAGCAGCCCGGTTCCAAGAGCGGAATTTGCGCCCACCAAGAGGGTGCCGGAGTCTAGCTTCGTCCCGCCTGTGTAGGTGTTGGCGGCCAAGAGAGTCAGCGTGCCCACGCTAATCAGCGATCCTGAGCCGGTGATCGAACCCGTGGCGGCCTGCTGGCCTCCCGAAACCAAGAGCGTGGTGGTGCCACTCTGGAGGACGATCGTGCCGCCATTGAGGGTCGTCACCCCGTTGGCTGGCCCGGAGAGGGTCAGCGAACCACCCGACACAACGTTGAGGCTCGCCTCGTCCAATACAGAAAGTACGCCGCCGCGCACAGTGCCGCCGTTGAGGCTCCGTGCTGAAATGAGGCCTCCGCTGATGTCACCGGCGCGCAGGGAGCCGGTGACAGTGACCGAACCGCTGGAAAGCGTCCCGGCGATCGCGGCATCCGCTCCGAAGCCGGTCGCCCCTGTGCCGGAAAGGCCTCCGTTCAAGGTGATGGTGCCGGCGCCGGCCGTGAAGCTGAGGCTGCCCCCGGTGGCCGCATTGTTTAGCATGGCTCCCGAAAGAGTGAGGTCTGCACCGGCAACGTTTACAGTCGCGACGTTGCTGAGGGTTAGCGGGGCTGCCGTGTTGAAGCTGTTCAGATTCAGGGTGCCTGCGGAAACCGTGGTTGCGCCGGAATAGGTCTGCGGGTTGGTGAGGGTGATTTCACCGGCGCCGGTGCTGCTCACGGCACCCGTGCCGCTGATGACGCCATTGTAGGCAAGCGTGCCGGTGCGGTTGAAACGGACCTCCGCAGTGTTGTTGATGTTTCCTTCGAGTTCGCCTGTAGCGCCGCCCGTTCCGATGGAGAGCACGCCTTCTGAGACGAGGATGGTTCCTGCCGCGCTCAGGTCGCTGACGTTGAAGAGTCCGAGGGTTCCGGCGCCGAGCTTGGTGAAGGTACCTGCACCGGAGAGCGTCCCGCCGTACACGGAGTCGTTGCTGCGGTTAAAGTTCAGGAAGGAACCCGCTCCCAATGCGATGTCACTGGCGAGACTGCCGGTGGTGCCGCCGGTCCCGATGGAAAGGGTGGCGCCGCTGAGGATGGTGGTGAGACCGGTGGAGGTGTTCTCGCCTGTAAGGGTCAATGTGCCTGCCTCCACGGACACAGCGCCGGAACCGGAGATAGCGTTGTTGACGACGCTGGCGTCCGTGCGGGCAAACGTGATCTGTGCGCCGGTGTTAACCTGCACGTCGTCGGTGCCAAACGAACCGGTATCAGTGAGCTTGAGGGTTCCGCTGTTCACGGAAGTTTTCCCGAAGCTGTTTAGAGAACCTAGCGTCAAGGTGTTGGCGCCAACTTTTGCCAAAGTTCCACCGGAGACCGCGCGGCTGAGAATGATGTCACCGCTTCCGCCGATGGCGCTAACCGTCCCAGCCGCGAGAGAGACAGAACCACCGTAAGTGACCAATGCGCCACTGTTGGCGAGGGCTGCAACCGAGTCACTGCGACCGTCTAGGGTGAGGGCCACTGCAGAGGAGTTGCCACTGAGATCAAGGAGCGCCCCTGTGTCGACCCGAGCCTCGGAGGATGCTCCGAGAGCATCGGTTGACCCTAGAATGAGGCTGCTGCCGTTTAGAAGGCGCGTGATTCCCGTGTAGGTGTTGGTGCCGCCGAGGGTCAGGGTCCCGCTGGCCACGGTCACGTTACCGGAACCGCTGATTACATTGTTCACAGCGGCGGTGTAGTCGTCGACGCGCTGGAAGACCATTTCCGCACCAGAGGCGATGGAGACGGTTGCGATTCCCAGGGTGCCGCTAGTGGCGCTTGTGCCGACCTGAAGGACCCCCGAGTTGATGTTGATTGCAGTGGCGGCGTTGGCTCCACCAGAAAGCGCGAGGGTTCCGGACCCCACTTTGGTTAAAGTGTTGGCTCCAGAGATGTCACCCGTGAGGGTAATGCCACCACTCACAGCGCTGGCCGCGTCGAGCGTGACTTGCCCGCCATAGGTCGCGGCCGTGGTGCTGCTGTTTGTGAGTACGCCTGTCCCCAAGATACCGGTCCCGCTGATAGCGAGCGCAACGTTCACGGCGGAAGTGGTTCCGTTCAAATCAAGGGCCGCGTCTGATGCGACGGTAACTCCGGAAGTGTTGGTGGCGCCGTCTCCGAGAGCATTGATGCTCCCAAGCCGCAGAATCCCTTGGGACACCGTGGTGGCGCCCGAGTAGCTGCTCGAACCGGCGAGAGTCAGAGTGCCGACACCCACCTTGCTGAGACCCCGCACGTTACCCAAATCAACAACACCGCCGGAGAGCGTTAGATTTCCTGAGCCACCGATGCTGCTGTTTGTCTGCAAAGTAAGCGTTCCAGTCAGCGATGCGCCTAAAGTAGCCCCGTTAATGAGAGCGCCTGCCGCCGAAACCCCAGTCCCGTTGACCACGATAGACTCCGCGACGGCAGCTTGGCCATTCAGATCCAAAACGGCACCAGCCAAAACTGTGGTGGAGTCGACCGTGCCACCGAGCGCTGCCGCGTTCTCCAGCTTTAGAATCGCCCCATCGCTGAGCTCCGTGATTCCAGAGTAGGTGTTAGTGCCGCCAAGAGTCAGAGTGCCCGCCAAAAGGTTCACCCCGCCACTGCCGCTCAATACGCCAGAGAAGGAGTTGCCGCTGCCATTGGAAAGCGTCAGAGCACCGAATAGGGCGAGGCTGCCCGCCCCGCTGAGTGATGCCAGAGTCTGGGCGCCTCCTAACTGGATGCTGCCAAGGCTCCCAATTGTCACATTACTGCCTGTGGGAAGGAAATCTGCAGCATTAGTAGAGAGGGTGCCTTCATTGACAGTGGTGAAACCTGTGTACGCAGCAGCCGCGTCCAAGTGTAGCTTTCCAGCACCCGCCTTGGTGATACTGGCGTTCCCGCCGAGTTCCCCTCCGACCGTGAATACTCCGCCCTGGATTGTTAGAACCGTTCCTGTGCTCAGAGTAATGTCGCCGGTGCCAGTGTTAAGCGCCCTGCTTCCAATGAAAGTGAACCCGCCGTCCCAGACCTGTGAGGCGTTTGTGAGAACGACAGCTGCGGCCGAGGTGTTATCAATAGAGCCACCCCTGATGGTGAGGGTGCCGGCGCCCGCCGCTTCGGCGCTGTTGAGATTGAGCTGTCCTGCAGCGAGGGTCAGACCACCGGTGTAGGTGTTTGCTCCGGAAAGCGTGAGTTGGCCGGCGCCGGCCTTGGTCAGGCTGTAGGTGCCGCCAATGATGCCGCCCACGGCCAGCGAGCCGGCGTTGACGGTCACGGTCCGGTCTCCACCCAGAGTGACCGCCCCCGTACCCACGTTTAGCGCGCGCCCTAGTGAGCCAATATAGGCAAAATCGCCGTTCCAAGCCTGGAGGTTGTTGGTGGCAAGCGTGACAGCGCTCCCGGCGCTCCCGGAGGTGTTGTCGAGGGAACCTCCGTTGATCGTTAGCAAACCCGTCCCAATCGCGGAATTTGTCGAGGACGTCCCAGATGCGTTGATTCGGACGACCCCATCACTGATGGAGAGTCCACCGCTGAAAGTATTGGTTCCCGAGAGCACGAGTAGCCCAGAGCCCTGCTTCGAAATACCGTAACCTGTCGATCCACCACTGACTTGCGAGGCGACCTCAAGGACGCTGCCGCCCGTTATGGTCCACGCTTGCGAAGCATCCAACCGAACTGGCAGCGTCGCGCCCAACAGAAGGGTGCCAGCGCTAACCGCGATCCCCTGCGCTCCCAAAGCCAAGCTAGGCGTACTCCCCGATCCAACGATGGATACAGTCGTGCCCGGCGTCCCTAGCCAAGGGGTCGTCAGCAGTCCACCTGCGGTTGCCTCGCCGTCAACGATCACCTCGTAGCTCTGAGTAAAGAGCCTAAAGTTCGCCGTACCGTTTCCTGGCGGCTCTCCATTCAACCAGTGCGTCCCTAGTTCAAAGTTGAGGAATCGACCTCCGCCAACGTCGCCGGATGATACAAAAACTCCATTGGCGTCCAGTTGCTTGAACGGGTCCCAGATCGCAGCCATCAAGCTCACTGGTGCCTGCAGGAAGATCACCGAGGCGGTCAGAAATGCCATCGCTCGGAAGCCGAGACTGAACTGCGGCAGGCTGGCCTGGGCCTCAGCGGGCGCGCTGCTCTTTGTTTTACGGAAGAATTTTTGGAGTGGAAACTTCATATAAATAATACATTTACAGGGCTGGTACCGGTCGCTTTCGTGCGCGGCGGTGCTGCCTCACACGGATGCTTTGGTACGAACCCCTTGGCTCTTGAGAGTGGGGGTAGCTAGAATGGGGCCACTTGTACGACTTTTTGCCCTATCCGCTATTTTGGGTCGGTGGAGGGGTGGCACACGCAGCCGCCCGGCAACTGCGGAGGGTCTTTTGCGGGCAGTGCGGGCATTTCGTTGAGTGGGTTTGGGGGGCGGTTTTCTCACTTCCGGGGGGCAAAAATTTCCTGCCTTCCGGCATTGCTGTCTTGGAAGAGGTTCGGCCGCGGCGGGGGCGCGCCCGTTACCTTGGGTCCGTAGGTCTGCATGCGATTGGGATTCAAACGGAGCCGAGGTTCTGGCAGGGTTGTGATCGCAATGATACCCGATTGGCTCACCCACCCCTTTGCTCTCGGCCTGTATGCCGGCCTGGTTCCGGCGTTTTTAATCCGGGCACAGCTGTTTTTGGCCAGACGTGACCTCCGCAAGTCGGATCAGGCGCAGCTCTCCCAGATGAAAACCCTGACGGAGGCGTTCCACCGGTTGCAACAGGAGCTCAAGGGCGCCCAGTCCGAAGGCGAGAACCTGCGGGTAAAGATCCAGGGGCTGCTGCAGACGCCCGAGCGGCAAAAGTTGCGTCTTTTGGAGGTACTCAACCGGGCCGAGCAGCGGTTGACGGTCAGCGCCCCGGGTTTTGCGCCGGCTTGGCAGACGGCTAAAAACGAGGCGACCGCGGAATTGGAGGAGGAGGAGCGCGGGCGGAGCGCCCCCAAACAGGTGCTGCACCAGCTGCTGAGCAGTGGCTCGGCCCTGTTGGGAAAGATCAAGGCGGGGGCGGCCGAGGCGGGGGCGGCTGCAAGCCAGTCTGGAAGCCAGCGGCAGGAAAACAGCACCGAGCGGCAGTAGGAGCGGCGTTGGAGACGGCTGTTTTTGGGAGCCACCCCTCAGCCCGGACTCACTTGGGTGCGCTCGCAGGGGTCGGTGCGGCGTCCATGGGGTGCCCCGTTGGGGTGTGGGCGTGTGGGGGGGGGGTCGACGAGGTCCTTCGCGGGCGCGGGGACGTTGAGGACACACCAGTAGAGGCCGAGATTGCTCACCGCCTCGGAGAACTTGTCAAAATCCACGGGCTTGACGATGTAGCTGTTTGCTCCGAGGTGGTAGGTCTCGATCACGTCGCTTTCCTCCCGGGAGGAGGTCAGAATCACCACCGGCAGCATTTTGGTGCGCGGATTGGAGCGGATGGCGCGTAAGACATCGAGACCGTCGATCTTGGGCAGCTTCAGATCGAGGAGCACCACCTTGAGTGTTTCCGGACAGGAAACCGTGCCGTCCTTTTCGGGGTGCGCCCCGAAGAGGTAGTCCAGGGCCGCCTGCCCGTCGGTGACGTGGATGAGTTTGTTCGCGAGGTTGCGGCTTTTCAGGGCGCGGATGGCGAGTTCGGCGTCGAAGGCGTTGTCTTCGACGAGCAGGATTTCCGGGGAAAGGTTCATACATTGGCATTTGGTAGCGTGAAAAAGAAGGTGGCCCCCTTGTCCTGTTGGGCCTCGGCCCAGACCCGGCCGCCGTGCCGGGTGACGATGCGCTGCACGAGGGCGAGGCCCACTCCGGTGCCCTCGAACTCCTTGTCGGAATGCAACCGCTGGAAGACCCCGAACAGTTTGCCGACGTGGCGCATATCAAAGCCGACGCCGTTGTCCTGAATGTAGTAGACGGTGTTGCCCTCCGGGTCGG
>JBIKSY010000041.1:0-22763 GCA_044348365.1 Chthoniobacteraceae bacterium | reverse complement strand
TCTGCGCAGCAAACTGATGCGCTACATCCGCCACTATAACAAGACAGCGACTCCGATCCGCTGGACTTACTCCGACCCCTCCAAGCGCATAAAATCGTAGTCGTTTTATCTGGTACACTGCACTAGTTCCCTGGTTCCTGAGAAAGTGAAAGAACATGAACCCTGACCCCTAGTTCCCCTAGTTCCCCTAGTTCCCACTGAGAAAGTGAAAGAATATGAACCCTGACCCCTAGTTCCTGCGACCTTATCTCCGTGAATGCGGGCTTGCTCGAAATAGGAACGTCCATGCTTTCACTGGAAGGGTCTGCGTTGCAGACCCGCTCCTATGGTTTTAAGGCGCATTCACATTTTGCAGGCTCCAGGTTCCGACGGAAAGAAAAGGCGCCAATCCAGATTCGACCCACCCCCTTGCAACCTCGGGATTCGTGTCCAAGGGGGAGAGGACAGCTCCATAGACCCTGTACCTCAAAGATCCACCAGGAGGAATGTAGGTTCCCAGCCACGAACCGGTACTACGATTCAGCGCACCGGTCATGGTGAGCAAAGTGGTTCCACCGAAAGCTGTCCGCTCGAAGGTTGCACTGGCTGTCGTTGAAAAAGCGACGTTCCAGAAAACGTCCACTGGTCGGATTGAAGGGTCAACTTGAGGAGGTTGGAGAGAAAACAGCATCCGCGATGGGGGGTGTAGCAACGGGATTGCGCTGGATTGAAGGCTCCAGTAGCCACCAGCTCCCTCCGAGAAACCGATCGATTGAATTTTTGACCAATTGGCGTTCTCGGATTTGTAAGAAACCAATCCACCAATCACTGTCAGACAGCAGGATTGCAGTTCCAGCGCACGCGTATCTGTGCCCGAATTTACGGCGGCGCGCCAGCCTCCAAGGTCGGTTTTGGCGAGATTAAGTTTTCCCAGCGAGATCCTCGTCAGGATGGAGCTGGTAGAAGGCACAGCTCTCACCTGCGACTCATAGATCTTTGCACCAAAGGAGGTTTTGCTCTCAACGCTGAGTGCGTTGCTGCCGCTCCCAGAGTAACCAGGTCGGCGTGAGGCCCAAACTAGCATACCACTCGATGTGGCTGTCAGGGCAAGGTATGACTGGTTCGTTGGAAGGTTGCTGGAATCCGCCAGCAGAGTGTAGCGCCCAATTGCACCACGCATCTCTGTGGGGATGGTTGCCGCACTCGTAATCTGCCGTGCACACTCGGTTGCTCCACTCATGGCACTGATTGAGCCGCCGTCTGGGACCACCAAATTGGAAATCTTAACGGTCGCGCTAAATGTGGGGGGACTTGTGGACAGGTCGAGTTGCAAAACGAGGGTTTCCCTGCCTGCGACAGCTCCAACTCCAAGGTTGCTAGTTAGCTGTACAAGGGACGGATTCCCTTCAACCGGAGTGAATGCCTTCACAAAGGTCCGGACTACCGGGGTGTAGTTCCTAAACGAAGGATCAGGCGCATTTGGAATCGAAAGCGGTTCGCTAAAGCGTAGCCTTCCCGAGGCAGTCCCGTAGCGGTTCACGCTAAAGCCAACCACGCCCCTGTAGGCCGCTCCGTCGCTCGGGATGTGTGTTAGATCCGCAAGCAGCGCATCATATGAGCCTGCAACGGAATCCCACGCCAAGAGTTGAATACGGAATGGCAGAGAGTCCGAGTACGAAGTGTCCGAGCCATCCGCATACGTCCGGGTTGTCCGAATGAAATAGTCTCCCTCATCGGTGATGTATCGCAGAGGCACCAAAAACCCACCTCCAGCAGTGACGGTTCCTGACAGAACTGGAAGAGTCGAGCCGACCCGCATCAGCTGCCAGGAATCGGATGCTCCTGGAATCTGCGATTCCAAGGAAAGGGAAAGAGTCGCCAACGAGCCTTTAAGCATTCGGAAGCCATTGATGGTCTGCGAAAGCGTTGGGAATTTGAGGATAGAGAGGGAAGCAGGAGCAGAAGTGATGCTGGTGACAACGTTACTTACGACAACGTCGTAGCTGCCGACCGTCGCTTGCTGCGCAACGACGGAGTAGGTTGCAGATGTCCCATTTGATAAAGGGGCCCCATCTTTGCGCCACTGGTAGCTCAACGGCGCGGTGCCGCTCACTGTCACTGTGAAGGTTGCAACCGTTCCCGCGTTGACCGTCAGCGACGCAGGCTGCGAGTTGATGACCGGGGCGGTATTTACCGCCAGGGTCGCTGACGCAGAAGTCGCACTTCCCGCCACGTTGCTAACGAGCACATCGTAGGTGCCTGCATTGATGCCCTGTATCGAGGCCAACGTATAGGTCGACAGGGTGGCGCCGACAATCGGAACGCCGTCTTTGCGCCACTGGTAGCTAAATGGTCCGGTGCCAGCCACAGAAACCGAGAACGTGGCAAGGGAACCCGCATTGACTGTAAGCCCAGCGGGCTGTGTTGTAAAAGTCAGCGGCGCATTCACACTCAACGCAAAAGCCTTTGATGCTGCATTACCGGCACTGTCGGCGGCCGTGACCGTGAAGCTGAAGGTTCCCGCAGCTGTGGCTGTTCCACTGAGCACGCCAAGATTGCTGAGCGTTAGTCCGGGCGGTATTGATCCACCGGACCTACTCCACACATAATTGGAGAGCCCACCGGAAGCCGCCAGCGTTTGTGCATAGGGAGCACCGGAGATGGTCTCAGGTAGCGATGTGTCTGAGGTGATCAATACAGGCGCGGTCGTGGTATAACTTCCAGCATCCACGAGGGAGGAGGAGGACCCATCACTGAAATTCACCGCAACAGAGAAGCGAACCTGGGTGCCTGCCGCTTGCGGCGGGATTTGCGCACCATACACTCCATCCCCACCCGTCCCATCCCCATGAAGGCCATCGTCATACATGGTCAGCGTCAACGGTGATAGGTTTGTCGTTTTAACGACGATATCGTCGATGTGGACCGATGAAGTGGCGAGGTTCCCTCCGATAAATTGAAAACGCATCTTCAACGTCGAGACGCGCTCCGCGTCTGAAAGGTCGTAGTGATATTGCAGCCATCCATGCTTTCCTGCGCTCAAGGTTCCATTGCTGAGCGTGCCTGTGCTGACACCGTTTATCGTCGTCTCTGATAACCGTGTGACAAAGTCCGTTCCATTCGGGGCTAGTTGGAAAGTCCATCCGTAGGTGCCGGAATTGGTCGCCGGAGTTTGCAGATAAAACTCTGCGTATGCTGGATTCGTGCTGCCCGTCAGACCCGCCGCGTTGATGACGACGCTTGTGGCCTGGGTGTCGGAAAAGGCGAGAGAGCCCTTGGTCATAGACAATCCGTTTGTCCCGGCATCCACCTGCGTACTGTGGTTTGCAGCCGTGGATTGCTGGATGTGATCACTCCCTCTTGCATTCAACGTCCAAAGGTTGTCGGCATTGGAACCATCCCAAGCGCTGTAAGCCGCCTTTGCCATCGTTTCGCTGAACACCGTGTTGGTCGCCAGGGTCGCGCCAATATACGTCAATTGGACCGGGGTCGTCGAACGCAAGGTTTTGTCCGAGGGCGCCGATATTTTTGCAGTGACATAGGGTGAATCAGAACTGGTTGGTGCGGATGAATTTGAGCGAACGTCAGTGATTACCGGAAGGCTTCCGCTGAGGGGGATGTCGAAGGCCGTTCCCGGTGTAGGATCACTGCTGGCAACGCGCAACACGGCGCTGTGGGTGACGCCCGAACTAGTGGCCCCATAGTTCACGCTAAAGGTAATGCTGTCCCCTGAACTCATTGTGGTGCCTGAAGCGGGTGCATTGGACACGGAGAACTGTCCCGAATCACTCCCGTCGATACTTATGCCATTAAGCACGAGCGAGGTCGTCCCGTTGTTAAGGATGGTGAATGACTTTGAACCCAAACTGCTAAACCTCACGGAGCTGACACCATCCGTCAGAGGGATGGCGTCTTGAAAGACTCCAATTTGCGAGGAAACGGAGGTGGTGCGGACCGCAAAGACCGGATACGAGGAAGTCTTTGCTTCGTAGCTGATAATGCCCTGTCCGTTACGAGGCGGACCGTTGGTTGCGGGGACCGAAGTGTTGATGCCTGCTTCCAAGAGCCACGCTTTGGTGGTGTCTCCCTGGAGTGAAGTTGATGACCAATAGGCAGTTGGCGGAGCAAGCGCTTTGAGGGTCAACCCGGCGCCACTTTTGAGCGCATTGCTGCTGATCGTAAAGGAAGTGCCGCCTGTGATCGCCGTTACAGTGGGGGGCACCGTCGAGGCCAAATAAAGGCCGCCCGCGTTCACCACGTCCACAAGCGGCATACCCACGAGCAAGCCCGTCGTGTCCGAACAGGTGACAGTCGTGCTTCCAACGGTCGTAGCACAGTTGCTCAACACCTTTGCGAACACTGTGCGGTTAATGCTGGGCTTGACCCCCGTCGCTGCAGTCGCGGTGGCGAGCGTATAGTCGGTGAGAGTCTGCAGCTCCTGGATGTTTGGGAGCCGCCAGTCGGAGGCTCCCGCCAAGGTTAGTCCCTCCGCATAAGTGAGAGCCTGTTCCCAAGTGCGGGCTGTTGCCGGGAGTTGGGTCCACATGAGCCCTGTGTCCAGGTCTGTGACCGTGCCATCGAGAGTGTTGAGATAATTGTGGGTGTTGCTGGGTTTGGCTCCACGCACATAGCGGGCATGGTAGCGAAAGCTACCGAGCGCACTGAGGGTCTCCGTCTTGGGCTTTCCGCCCAATCCTCCGACGGCGTTCGCGCACCAGACAGTGGTGGTGCTGGAGCCGTAAACGTCGCTGCTCCACCAGTATTGTGCGGCTCCCGTTGGGTTGCTCGGAAAAAAGGTGGCATCAAGTGCAGCCGGATTTCCGATGTTGTGGTTAAAGATGGTGAAGAGCTCGGCGGGCGTTGGCAGTCGCCAATCCGTGTGTCCACCGAGCGCGAGCGTTGACGCATTGAGCAGCGCCGTTTCCCAGGTGGACTCGCCGTTATCGGTCTTTTGCCACATCAATCCAGTCACATTGTCAGTCACCGTCCCGTTATTGTTGTCGGTGAAGGATTGGGGATTGATGGAGTAATCAGCGTCTTCGCCGAAGGAAGTGGTGGTATCGGCAGTCTGGCTGGTGTCGGGAAGCTTTAGAATGCTTGGACCGTTGAGCGCATAGCTGGTGAAACGATCGTTGTTGTTATTGTAGGTGGTCGTGATGGGGCTGGCGCCTGGCATCCGCCAAGTGATGGTGAGGGTCTTTGCGATTGCGGACCTGTTGATGCGCCAGCATTGGTCATAGGTCGTACCGTTGATCAGGGTCCGCATTAAAAACTGGTCGGCGCTCGTAACAGCGCTGGAAGAGGTGTTCTCACTGAGGTTTCCCGATCCATCAACGCTGAGCGCCACGGGATTCTTGAAAGCAATGATGGAAGCGCCCGAGACAGCCGCTGCCGAATACCCGCCGGTACCGTCCGCTCGGATTGCCGCAACTTGGGGTTGGCCGTCAACCTGTCCTCCGTAGTTCACAACGGTGCCGTGAAAGGCACTCATGAGATACGGGGACTGGTGCGTGCCGTAGGGATGCGTGGCATCGGTTGTTGGGGTGCCGATGGCGTGGTAGTGATATCCCCAGCCGTTGCCGGTGTCGTGGCCACCATCAGCGTCAAGTGGAGCCCTGCTCGTGCCATCGGGCTCTACGAAGCCGTATATAGGGTAGCCGTCCAGAGCCCAAGCCACAGGTTTGTCATTGGTGAGAACCCCACCAAAGGCGCTCAACAAATGAGTGGGAATGATGTGGTAATGGTAGTCGTCCCCCATTCCGCAATGCCCGCCGTAGGCGTCCAGTTCTCCAATCTCGTAGGCCACTTCCCCCCTGTTGTTTTTCGGGTTGAAAATGGCGATCCCATTTGCGGCAAGTGCCACGGCACCGCGCTGAAAGTTCCCCGCCGAAATCGGGATGGGCGAGGCCGAGGGGGTCGGCGTCAGTGGAAGCCGCCAATAGTTTGGCTGGCCATAACCCATGGAGGCTGGATCCTTCTCCTGATTAGTGGTTCCAGCAAAGTAAGACGCAGGAAGGGGGATTTGCTGCTGCCAAGCGGTGATACCCACCATTTTGTTCGGCATTCCGTCAGGCATGTTGTCGGACTCTTCGTAGAAGAAATTTTCATCCCATGAGTAACGGACCTTGGGTTTGAAGGGCGCAAAAGACGCTGCCATCAAAGCCGCATTCCCAGATTGGGAAGAACCTGCCCCTGAAAGCGCGAAGGCGGATGAAAGAGGTGTCAGCAAAGTGCGAATCAGGCTGTTCGTGAAGCCTCCACGAAAGCTGAGAGCCGTCCTTTTTTGAGGGCGGGCCGCAGGCCTTGACTCCGTATCTCCCGGCAGCGAACCGTCGGGTCGCCGAGAACGAACTGTCAATTTTCCATGGCGAGAACCGTTTTGAGATTGTGCCGCGTGGAATGACGCAACGAAGGCGCTACCGCTTTCGCTGGAGAGGTCATGGCTCAAAGATTCGGACGCCCCCGAGAGAAAACAGCCAAGGAAAAAGACTTGAATGAGGGACCTCGACTTGTTCAACGGTGCGTTGATGGGATTCATGAATTACAAATATTGCAGCGACTCTTGCGTTATCCCCGCGGGTGGATGAAACCCGCGCGCAACTCAACTAGGGGTGATTGGACCGCGCGATGGTAGGAGAAGCGGTGCGCAATTCAATTCTCACGCTAAAGATTAAATGTAAGGAATTTATTTGTTTTTTAGCCTGGCCTTGTGAGCGGTTTGTAAGAATTCGCTTCGGGCAAGCGAGACGGCGAGGTCCGGGCAAGTCTGAGGTATCCGGGCAGCACGGTGGAGTTGGAATTCAAGATGAAGGTTCAAGGAAACCAGTTGGTGGTCGACGACATCCTTTATCCGGATCCGCTGCGCTCGTTGAAAGCGATCCTGCGGGGCCTGGCGCAGCGCCCCGGCGGCTAAGACGTTCCAGTCCGGCAGCCTGCTGACAGACGGAGGCGGGGCATCTGGCGAAGGAGCGATGCTGCGGGTGGGTGCAATGGATTTGCCTGACGGAGGCGGCCGCGGCAGGGTGAAGTTTTGCGCACGCCATGACGGAACTCATTCTCAACCGCCAGCACTACACCCGTCTGATTTTGGAGGAGGTGCCCGCGGCGAAGAAGTTTCTGTGGCTGGCGACGGCGGACCTGAAGGACCTGCACGTGTCGCGGGGGAGGCGGTTTGTTCCTTTTCTGGGGGTGCTTGCGGAGCTGGTGGCGCGTGGGGTTTACGTCAGGCTGCTGCACGCGAAGGAGCCGGGGCCGCGGTTCCGTGAGGACTTTGACAGGTATCCGGAGCTGCTGCATCCGGAGCTGTTCGAGAGGGTTTTATGCCCGCGCCTGCACACGAAGGCGGTCCTCGTGGATGGACGGCTGGCTTATGTGGGGAGTGCGAACCTGACGGGTGCGGGCATCGGGGCCAAGAACGAGCACAGACGCAACTTTGAGGCGGGGATCCTCACGGACGAACCGGGCCTGGTGCAGCCCCTCATGGAGGAGCTGGACCTGCTCTGGATGGGCGGGCACTGCGGTGCCTGCCAGCGCCGAAGTGTGTGTCCGGACCCGATTGCCTGAGCCGGGGTGGCCGCGGCTTTAGCGGGACTGGAGGCCGGCGGTATTGACGGAGATAACCCGGTAGGTGTGCTTTTTGCCGGGCTGTGCGGTGGCGTCCGTGTAGGTCATTTTTGCGAGCGGCTGGGTCGGGGTGTCGCTGTACTGGAGGCCTTGAAAGATGGGGCGGCCGAACGGGTTTTTGGGCGCCTCTGGAACCGAGCCGAGGGGCTGTCCGTCGCGCTCGATCAGAAAGTGGGCGAGGCCGCTTTCGAGGTCGGCCGTCGCGTCCCAAGTGAGGAGGTTGCCGTTGACGCGCACGTTGGAGGGGGCTGGGGGCGGGGAGAGGTCGGTGATGGCGGTGTCCTTGACGTACTGCATCCAGGCCTTGGCGATACGCTCGCCCGGGAGCCAGAGGGCTTTTTGTTTGTCGCCCGTGAACTGTTTGAGCGGAACGGCTTCGCTGCCGAGCAGCGGGGCAAGCCAGGCGTTCTCCAGAGGCAGGGTGGCAAGCGGCTCGCCGTCCTTTTTGGGAAGGCGGAGGCTCAGGCACTCGTCCAGCCAGGGGATGGCGAGGTAGCGTTGGTTGCCGCACTCATGGCTGGTGAGCGGGTCGACTGCGATGCCGACCAGACCGCCCTTGGAACGCAGTTCGCCGAAGAACGCTTCGTTCGCGGGCCAGACACCGGCGAAGCGGCCGTCCTTGACGGTGACGCCCTCCTTGGTGCCCGGATTGCACATGAGGGGCACTTGCAGCGCGGCCGCCGGCACGGTGTGGACCTTGATGGTTGCGCGCTGCGGATTCTCGGTGAGCAGGGGCACTCCGGAACGGAGCCAGGCCGCGGCGACGCGTTCGGGGTGGAGGAGGACCATCCCGCCGGCCCAGTGGCCGCCGCCGCTGTGGCCCCAGAGGGCCCACGGGACCGTGGCAAGTTCCGGGTGGCCGGAGGCGCGGCCCAAGTCTGCGAGCGCCTTTTGAAACGCGGCGCTCGAGCCGTTGCGCGGGTCGCACCACATTTGGCAGTCAGCCTTTTCGGGCTGTTCGTAGGAGGGGGCGAGGAGGGCGCAGCCGTGCTTGGCGGCGAGGGCCTGCCAGTGCAGGTCAAAGGCGCCGGTGAGTCCGGACTTGCAGGAGCCTTCGCCGCAGCCGTGTTGGTGGACGATGACTCCCCGGAGGGTTTTGACGCCCGGGGGCACCCAGATGGTGTAGTTGACCGGGAAGATGAGTTCCCCCGGCTGGGTGGACGCCTCGTAGCGCACCCGGTGGTAGGGGGCCTCGGCGGCTGGAAACACGTCGTAGGGTGCCTGCTGGGCGAAGGCGGACGCGGTGAGCGCGGTGAAAGCGAGAAGGGCGAGGGGGATTAAGCGCATGGGGTAGTGGGGGATCTGAGTGGGTATACAGGAAGGGAACGGCGGACGGGAGGGCAAAATGGGGAGGAGGGTCACCAAGGGAAGGCGCCCGTCCATGCCCTGTTTTTTACAGCTGTCCGATCGGTTGCACCAGCGGCCAGAGCCGGACCTCCTCGGCAACCAGGTGCGCGGGCATTTGGGCGAGTTGCAGTACGAGCTGGCCTAGGTCGGCGGGGGAAATGCACTTTGCCAGAACCTCAGGCCCGCGCGGTGGAAGGCCCGCCGCCGCTGTGAAGTCCGTCTGTCCCCAGGAAGGGAGGACGGAGGTGACCCTGACACCGTGCGGGCGGAGCTCGGAAAGCAGGCAGCGCGTAAACATGAGGAGGCCGGCCTTGGCTGCGGAATACGCGGCCCATCCCGGCCAGGCATGGACCGAGCAGGCGCTGCCGATGTTTACGATCAGGCCGCTGCCCTGTTTTTGCATGATTCCCGCGGCCCGGCGGCAACCGAGCATGGCCCCGGTCAGATTGCTGGCGATGCTCTGCTCCAGCGCAGCGTCCGTCTGCTCGCTGGCGGGGCCGATGTGCACCCCTTCGCCGGCATTGTTGACGAGGACGTCAAGCCGTCCTGTTTGTCGGAGCACCTCGGCGACCAGACCGTCCCACGCTGCGCCGTCGGTGACATCCGCCACAAAGGGGGAGGCACCGATGCGGCTGGCCGTGAGCGCCAGTTTCGCGCGGTCGCGCCCAGTGATCCACACGGCGGCGCCCGCGTTTGCGAAGGCCTCTGCGATGCCCGCTCCATAGCCACCGGAGCCTCCGGTGACGACGACACACTGTTTGTTTAGTAAATTCATAATTCAATGAGCAAACCGAGGAGCATCTGCATCGCGCCGTTGTTTGCAATCCCCCATCCCTGTGTTGGCTGGAGATTTTGTTCCGGTTGCGTAAAGGGGGTTCGGCGCGGGAGCGCCGGTTTTCAGGGAGTGTTGTGGGGCGACTCCACGTCACCGGACACTGCCTTGGTGCGCTTGCGCCAAGGCTGGAGGCGGTGGAATTGCGGAGTTCAGGTTGAAAAGCGGGTCGGGTGGGGGTTTGCTGTGGATCCAATGGCTGGCTTCCGACTTTTTGATCTCAACCCTGAACAGCAAAAGGCGGTCCTCACCACGGAGGGGCCGCTGCTGATTCTTGCGGGGGCGGGCACGGGAAAGACGCGGGTGATCACGGCGCGGGTGGCGCACCTGATTGCCGAGGGTGTGGATCCGGGGAGCATTCTGGCGGTGACCTTCACCAACAAGGCGGCCAACGAAATGCGGGAGCGGCTTGCGGGCATGGTGGAGAAGTCGAAGGCCAAGAAGGTGCTCATGAGCACGTTTCACGCGTTGTGCGTGCGGATTCTGCGGACGGGCATCGAGCGACTCGGGTACAAACGCAACTTTTCCATCTACGACGAGGGCGATACCACGGGGCTGATCAAGAAGATCATCACGCGGACGGCGGCGCAGGACGAGAAGCTGGATCCGGGGCTTGCGAAGTCGCTGATTTCGAAGGCTAAAAACAACGGCTGGCGGGAGCCCTCGCCCGGGGACGAGAAGAGCCTGGCGGGGGCTGTTTTTGCGCGGTACCAGACGGAGCTCAAGGCGCTGAACGCGGTGGATTTTGACGACCTGCTGCTATTGAGCGTCCAGCTTTTGGAGGAGCACGAGGAGGTCAGGAGGCAGTGGCAGGAGCGGTTCCGTTACCTGATGGTGGACGAGTTTCAGGACACCAACAGTCTGCAGCTGCGGCTGGTCAGCCAGTTGGCCGATGCACGCATGAACGTCGCGGTGGTGGGCGACGACGACCAGTCCATCTACGGGTGGCGTGGGGCGGAGGTGACCAACATTTTGGAGTTTGAGTCGCACTTTCCCAACCCGACAGTGGTGAAGCTCGAGCAGAACTACCGTTCCACCAACCCGATCCTGCAGACGGCCAACACGCTCATCCGGAACAACCCGAGGCGGCGGCCCAAAAACCTTTGGAGCGCGGTGGCCGGCGGGGAGAAGGTGCGCCTCATCGCGATGCCCGACGACCGGGAGGAGGCGCAGTACATCGGCGACGACATCCAGAGGCGCCAGATGGAGGACGGTTTGAAGTGGGAGGACTTTGCGATTTTGTTCCGGATGAACGCGCAGTCGCGGCTTTTGGAGCAGCAGCTGCGGCACTTGAAGATCCCGTACAAGGTCATCGGCGGGAAAAGCTTTTTTGACAGGAGGGAGGTGAAGGATCTGCTGGCGTACGCCAGCTGCGTGTTGAACACGGACGACGACGTGTCGTTGCTGCGGATCATCAACACGCCGGCGCGCGGGATGAGCCCCGGGGTGGTAGAAAAAGCGATTGCGCACAGCACCAAGCTCCAGTGCAGCGTGTGGCAGGCGCTCAAGGACAGCGGTTTGCAGGCAGAACTGAGTTCGCGCGCTTCGACGGCGGTGGGACAGTTTGTGGAGTTTGTGGACCGGTACGAGACGCGGTTAAACCAGCCGCTGGTGGATCAGCCGGCGATTTTGCGGGAGCTGGTGGAGGAGACGGGGTATCTGGAGGACTTGCGGCGTTCGTGCAAGACGCCGGAGGAGGCGCTTTCGCGGGAGACAAACGTGCGCGAGATGCTGAAGAGCTTCGACGAGTACGGGGCGACTTCGAGCGAGGGGCTCCGCGGTTTTTTGGACGAGATGCTGCTGCGTCAGGAACGGGAGGAGGACGATGAGGACGATTCAAAGGGGAGCGGGGTGACGCTCATTACACTGCACGCCGCCAAGGGCTTGGAGTTCCCCAACGTGTACCTGGTCGGGTTGGAGGAGGGGATCATCCCGCATGACCGCTCCAAGATGGAGGGTACGGTGGACGAGGAGCGGCGGCTGTTGTACGTGGGGATCACGCGGGCCCGCCAGCGGCTGAGCATTACGTGGTGCCAGCAGCGGTTTAAGTTTGGCAGCGTGACGCCGTGCAACCTGAGTTCCTTTGCCAGGGAACTGCCTCCGGAGTTTGTGTCGCAGGAGTCGCTCAAGCAGATGCAGAACACGCCGGTCACGGTGGAGTCGGCCAAGGCGCGGTTTGATGCGATGCGCGCGATGCTTGAGCGGCTTTAAAAGACCCCGGAACCATCCAAGGTTCGGGAGTGTGGGCCGGTCCTTCTGTTGCGAAGGTAGACCGACCCCGCCCCTGCTGGCACACCTCGGGCGAGGCGTGCCAGCTTATTTCGGTAGGGCGCGAAAGAGCGCGGCCGCTTAGTGCGCGACGCCGACGATCTCGAGAGCCGACAAGAGGAAGGCGATGGCGAAGCCGGCTATCGTGGTGAGGCCGACTGAATCGCCGCCCTCTTCGTAGGCGTGGGGGAACATGACCTGTGCCACCAAGGCAAGGATGGCGCCGCCGGAAACGGCCTCGCAGATCGCTAGGAACTCGATTGGCGCGTTGGGCAGCACGATGTTGCCGATGGCGGCACAGACGGCCCCGATGATGATCAACGAGCCCCAGAGGCCGTAGATCTTCATGTTGGAGTAGCCTGCGTGGCGCATCGTGGTGGCGCTGGCCATGGCCTCGGGCAGGTTTGCCAGGAAGATGGCGATGAGCAGCGTGGGGTTGAAGGTGGAGATGCTCAGATAGGTCGCCCCGATCACGAGCGAACCGGGGATGGCGTCCAAAATGTTGCCGATCCAGATGGCCAAGGGACTTCCGCCCCCATGCTCAGCGAGGGCTTGGTGGACCTCTCCGGAGTGGAGGCGCTTCATGCTGTCCGCGGCCATTGCCTCCCATTCGGCAGGATCCATGACGTCGGCCTGCATGTGGATGCTTTCGAGGGTATGGTGTTCTGCCAGACTTGTGATCACTTCGCGAATCTTAGGGGAGTCCTCCATGAGATGCTCGAAGTCGTCCTTCTCGATCATCATGCCCTTGACGTTGGTTTCAGCCTTGGCGGTGTTCGTGCGGTTGGTGTGTGAAACGATCGCCATTTCGCCGAAAATATCGCCTTCGTGGGATTCGGAGATCCGTTTGTCGGGGTCTGCGCCGTGATGGACTTCGACGTAGATGCCGACCTTCCCCTCGTCAATGAGGTAGAGCGCACAAGGCTCCTGGCCGACGCGATAGATTTCCTGGCCTGCTTCCGCGCTGAACTCGCGGACGAAGGGCAGGATGTGGTCGATTTCCGATGGGGGCAGGGAACGGAAAACCACGTTTTTGGAGAGGCGGCCAAGCAATTCCGCGGCCTCGTCCCGCTTGCGGTCCATGGCGTGCCTGCGGGCGGTGGTCTTGTGGCGGGCAGCCCCGCCGAACTTGTCGACGAGCTTGTTACAGATGTAGTAGATCAGGCCGCCTGCGATGAAGCCGCCGGCGACGATCGCCCAGGCGCGGATGTTGGAGACGCCTGAGTCGACCAGATGCTTGGTCGTCCCGAAGGCGAGGTCCACGGCAAGAGCGTTGACGAGCGCGCCGGAGCCAAAGGCGAGAATATTGGCGATGAGTTTGTCGCTGGCCTTGAACGTGAGTCCGAGCCAGGCGCCGATGACCACCGAAGACATGGCGATGGCGGCGAGGAGCGCCGCGATGGCGACGCGGCCGGGGGTGAGTACGTTTTGGACGACGGCGGGCGCGTTTTCTACGAGTGCCTGGGCGGCATCAGCGCCCGACGCTACGGCGAGGAAGGTAAGCATAGGTTATGGGTGTGGGTTGGGTTGGGTTGGGTTGGGTTGGGTTGGGTTGGGTTGGGTTTGGAGTGTGGAGATTGGGTGCTTGGGGCGGGGCTAGCGATCACTAAGCAGAGAGGAATTTCGGCCCGGTTTTTGGGGGTCACGCGGAGGCGAGGGCTCGGGGGCGTGTCTTTAACACACGGGGCTTCCCGCCGGTAGGCAGGACCGCTCCCGTCTTGGGCGTTGCCAGCGGGGGAGTTGGGGCCTCGGGAAAGGCGAGGAGTTTGGCCTCGGGCCGTGGCCTGCCCGCAATCCCGTAGATGCTGGCCCGGTTCAGGATGGCCCGCGCCCAGTGCTGGTGGGTCGCGGCCTCGCACATGGTGTCGTGCATTCGAAAAACCGCCGGGGCAGACTGCTCCAGCATCAGCGTGGCCATTTCAAAATCCTTCGCCGTGACCCGGTAGGCTTTTTCGATCTGCGAGATCTGGTCGGGGTGCACCGCTGTCTTGCCAAAAAGCCCGTGTAGCAGGTCACGCTCCACCTCCTCGGCGAGCACCTTAGGAAAGGCGAGCCCTTCAAACACCGGGGCGGACAGGTTGAACCCGTGGGGGAGGAAAATGCCCGAGAGCATCGCGATGGCGCCCCCCAGCGCGGTGTCGTATACGGAGCGGCGGGGGGAACGGCGCACCCCCAGTTGGTGCAGCAGATCGCTCCCGCCGATGCGCAGACTCAGGATCCGCCCGTGCACGTTTGATTTGAGCAGCATGTTCCGGAACTTCACCATTTCGCTGGGGATGAAAACATCGGCATCCTCGAGCGTGGGCATCAGCAGGAACCCGTCGTTTTTGGAGAGCAGTTCCAGGTAGCGTCCAATGTTTTTGCGCGTGGCCTTCGGCAGGACGAACCCGTCCACATTTTTGATCCCCGGTATGCGGAGCACATCGCTCAGGACCTGCGGGTTCCGGACCCGTATGAAACGGAGCGCCTGGGTCGGACGGAACAGGGGAAGAGCCTCCCTCAGGTTTTGGAGCGCCCCTTCAAGCTGGTCCGAGCGGACTGCGTCCTCGGTGCAGAAAATCATCGACCGCAGAAAGGGCAGCTTTTCGCCGTTGGCGTGGGCGGCCAGATCGGCGCGGGTCGCGGGCATGTAGAGGGAGGCCCCGAGCTGGAGTGGAGAAACGGTTCTCATAGGCGGGCCCGCTTGTCGGGTGCTTGGCGCCGACCGGCAGCGAAGGGCCGAAGATTAGCCGTCTTCGCGGACCTCGCGGATGATGGCCGTTGATCTGTAAGGCAGGTCGGAAACATGGTGTACGGGTACCCGCTTTTGTTTTGCGAGCAGCCCGAGGTGAAGCAGGTCCTGTGCCGCGGGGTCTGCTATGAGCAGGCACTCCGGTACGCGGCGCAGCAGGGCGCGGGTGGATTCCCCAATCCCGGGCTTGATCCGGTGGCGGTCCGCCACCCCGAATTCCCGCTGCAACCGGGCGACAAGCGCTCCGGAGACGGCGCGGAGTTCCGCACGTCTCTCATGGCTCCAGTCCACGGGGGTCGCCGCTGCCAGATGCGCCGCCACTTGGGGAGAGAGCGTGTCGACAAAGTGCCGCGACAGGTCGTGGGGGGCGAGTTGCGCGTAGTAGACACACGCGTGGAATTCCCCGGGAAGCACTAGTGTTTCGTCGAGGAGGGTGCGGCTCACCAGCCCTGACACCACGGCGTTGAGAATGGAGGAGGGGATCAGGTAGTCCTCGGAGGTGACGGCGGTTTCAGCGACGCCGGCCAGGTCGACCACGACTGCCAGTCTGGGCGCCAGACCGGTGCCGCGCGTCGCGTTGTACTCTGCCACGGAGGCCTCCAGTTCCACGGCGATGGAGCCCTTGCCGGTCCAGCCGTCGAGGAACACCACGTCCTCGGCACGGTGTCTGGCGAGAATGTGGTCCAGGGCGACCGGGTCGATCCCCCGGTCGCGGATGATGGAAAGCGAGTAGTGGGTGCTCTGGCGGCCCAGCGCGCGGAGTGCCCGCACCAGCAGCACGCCCACGGGCGTCCCCGCCCGGGCGAGGCTGGCGAGGACGACCTCTTTGCCCGGCTGCGCCGCCAGGGTGCGTGCGAGCGCGGCAATGTCGCGCGCAAACCGGTCGCCGTTGCGCTGCAACGCCTCGTGAAAAAGCTCCAGATAAGCGGCTTCCGGGGGATGTTCCGCCGAGAGCATGGTGGAGTAGTGGGCTTTGCCGGATTGAATGAGCCGCTCCTTGGTGGCCACGTCCGTGGGGGCGAGCGCGACCTGCTTGAGCAGGAACTGGACGTCTCCGGGCAGGTAGCTGCCGTGAAAATCAGCGGGCGGAAGGAAAGCCATGGCCGGCGTCTTTGAGGTGGGAAAAAATCTGCGAATGGGAGGGGATCATCGCGTAGTGGCAGAGGCCCATGAAGGGAAGGTCGACAAAACTGTCGCCCATTCCGAGCACCAGTGCGGGTTGGAGCACTTCCGAGAGGAGCCACCGGGCGGCGTGTTCCTTGCCCAGGTAACCCGGGATGGCGGCGACGTTGCTGTCGTTGAAATGGAGCGTCCAGCCCTTGGGAAGGTTGGCACGCAGCGGCGCGATGAGCCGGTGTAGTTCGGCCGTGTCCTTCTGGTGGTGCTTGGCGCAGAGGTATAAAGGGAGGCCGTTGTCGCCGATGTTCCAGATCCGCGCGTCGACCTGCAGATCCGCGGCAGCCTCGAGCAGCAGGCGCTCGAGCGCCTCGAGCCGGCCCAGGGTGGCGCCGGCCTCCACACGGATCCGGGCGTGCCAGCTTTCCTCCACCGCGCCGTCGGGCTTTAGAATGCAGCCGCCATAGGAGCAGATCTTGTAGCTGTGGAAGGGCAGCCTGACCCGCGCTAGCGTGGGGGCATCCCGCGCCGTGCACGGGATGACGGTGGTGCTTGCGGCGAGCCGGTCGAAGAGTTCGCGCTGGGAGCGGCGCATGAAGCCCACGGGCTCGCCGTGGATGTTGTACCCGACCGGCTCGCAGGGTTCCTCCCCGCACTTGCGCCGGGCTTGTAGGATCGTGTCGTCGATGTCCATCAACGTGACGGCTTGGGATTGCATAAGCCTAGCCTTGGACGATCTGCGCTCCCAACGCCTGCACCAGGGTGGAATCCAGCAGCGCGGCGGGGGTTTCCGTACAGAGGAGGATGCGGTCGTAGTCCTGCCGCCGGGCATTGTAGAGGTAGTTTGCGATCCCGTCGGCGTAGTTGTCCTTGAACTCGAGCGTGCAGGAAATCGCCCCGCCCAGGCGGACGGGGGAGCGGGTCGTGGCCTGGCAGAAGGCGGTTGCGCCCTCCCGCTCCAACGCCCCGGCCAGCAGAAACGGCGGGTAGACAAACTCGCTGGAGCCCAGCACCAGGATGCGCTGCCCGGCCACGGGTCCCAGGTCGGGCAGCGGAAGCGCAGGGCAGTCCGCCACGCCCAGGCGGCCGTAGTTGCGGGGCAACAGGGCGTCCACGGGAGCGTTGGTGCCGATAGCCGCGGGGGCGTCATCTGCGTCCCCAAAGGCGCCGGGCTCAAAGTGATACTCGCCTTCGAGGAGCGCGAGTGAAAGGGCGTCGACCGGCATCGCGTTACGGAACTCGGCCCGCAGCCGCGGTGCACGCCAGTCGGTGATGACGGCCGTGACGACGCGCTCCAGCGCCCTCAGGGTGGGAGTGAGCGCGCGGGTGAGATTGATGAAGGTCTTGCCGGTGCTCGCTTCGTCGTCGACCAGCACGAGGCTCCGTGCGGTCTGTAGGGAGTGGAGGAGCTCCGGGTCGGAGGGTTGGTAGAGGATGTGCGAGGGGGCGTGGCTGTGTTCCTCGAGAAACTCGACGAGGACCGGCTGGTTGAGCCGGTAGCGGCTCGTGTGGAGGAAGAGCGTGTCGGCGCGCCCGGTCTGTGCGGCGAACCGGTCCCGGACCCCGTGGCCGAGGGCGACGGCGGTTTCGGCGAGGCCCACAAACAGGACGGGCCCGGGCAGGTCGGCGGGAATCTGGCGCGCCAGGGCGTCGTGCACCTGCGACATGAGGGCGGGCCGGACCGGGATGTGGCGCCCGAGGACTTTTGAGACAAACAGAAAGCCGCGCTTGCGGTTGCGGCGGGAGGCGAACCCGCAGAGGTCGTCGAGCGGCAGGTCGGCACGGGTGACCTTCAACCGGAGCAGGCCGGATTCCAATGGGACGCTGCGCTCGAGTGGCGGAGTCAGGGGCAGGCTGGGCATTCGGTGGCCTCAGGGAGTGTGGGGCGTGGGGCGGTGCTAGGCGATCGAACGCACCAGCCGCGGTTTGCGGATGTCGGTGACGAGCAGGCCGGTTTTGGGCTCCGGAATGTCTCCGGGCTCCGCCGTACCCAAGGCCAGCCGGATGGCCCAGTAGGGCAGCACGACGCCGGAGAGAAAGGAGTACGAAATGCCGCCCGCCATGCGCGGGTTGATCTCCAACAGCCGCGGCCTGCCCTCGGCGTCGTCCTTGAACTGGACGTTGAACAGACCGCTCAACCTGAAGTGCGCCACGAGGGTACGCACGTAGCCGAGCACGGTTTCGTTGGCCTCCAGAAACTGGGTGCCGTCCGCGTTTTTGCGGCGGACGATGCCGCAGAGCAGTCGGCCGTCGGCGCCGAGGCAGTCGACGCTGCGCTCGAGACCCGGCAGGTGCTGCATCACCAGCTGCGTTTTAAAACGGCGGGCTCTCCGGAATTTGGCGAGCGCCTCGGGCAGTGAAATGTCCAGGCGCAGTTCCGGGGCCCCCCGTTGCTCGGCGCTGGGATGAAGGGCGCTCGGGTGGTCCACAAGGATGTGGAAACCGTAACCGAAAATCGAAACCGCCGGTTTGTAGCAGACGTCGTGGTGGCGGCCGACGGCCTTGACCGCCGCCACAAAGTCGGCGAGCTCCTCCACCTGCTGGAAAGCGGGCAGCGGGACGCCGCAGTGGCGCACGGACTCGTAGAAACGGCCCTTGTGGTTGATACGGTTGAGCGTCGCAGGCACGGCGGGCACCACCACGCGGATCCCGTGTTCTTCGAAGGCGGCGGCCTGGGCGGAAATCGAGGAAACCTGTCTGCCCGGGAGAAATACGTTGGCGCCGTACTTGCGGCCTACCTCGAGGCAGTAGCGGGCGTAGGCGGCGGAGCCGAGGCGTGCGGGCTCGCGGATAAAGGTCGCGCTTGGAAGCATTCGGACGGCACCGAGGGGGGTCATGGCCGTGGCGAGAGGGCGTCCCTGCGGGCGGAACTTGTCGCGCCTGTAGGAGCAGACAAACTCGAACTGCTCTGAGGGTAGGGCGGCCGACTGGACTGCCTCGATGACTTCAAAATGGCTGTTTAGATAAACGTTGGCTGTTTTCATGCAAATGGGTGCAGCGGCGGAAACTGGGAACAAAGCGTACGGGCCTCCAGAGTAGGTTGCGGGCCAAACAAAAGATTCGGGGGTTATGTAAACGAATGGCTTCGCCAAAGTCACACTCCGTTGTTTGTCTTGGTTTCTCAGGCACAATTCCGCGGTTGGATTTGGCCGGCCGAAATGCAACATCACTGCATGGCCGAATATGAACTAGTCGGGAATGTTGATCCCTTTTTGCTGATCCGCCTCCAGAAGGGTGAGAAGATCCATTGCGAGAGTAACGCGATGGTCACCATGGACGGCTCCTTGGAGTTGAAGGGCCAGATGCAGGGCGGCTTTTTTCAGTCGCTGGCCCGGAGGGTGGCCACGGGGGAGTCTTTTTTCCAGCAGACCATAGAGGCCACCGGTGGCCCCGGAGAAACCCTTCTTTCCCCGAACCTGCCCGGGGACATCATGCTTTTGGACGTGGGCCCGCAGCAGTATCGGCTGAGCGATGGCGCGTTTTTTGCAGCCGATCACTCCGTGGGAGTCCAGACACGGACGCAGGGGATCGGGCAGGCGCTGTTTGGGGGCACGGGCGGCTTTTTGATCATGGAGACGAGCGGCAACGGGAAGCTGGCGGTTGCTGGCTTTGGTTCGCTCTTCATGCTGGATGTCAAAGCGGGGAATGAGATGGTTGTCGACAATGCGCACGTGGTCGCGTGGGACGCGGGGCTGCGCTATGAGATCGCCACGTCGACCACCAAGTCGGGGTTTTTGTCAGGGCTGGTTAACAGCGTGACGAGCGGTGAAGGACTCGTGCTGAAGTTCAACGGCAACGGGCGGGTGGTGGTCTGTTCACGCAACAAGGGCGGCTTCCTCGCCTGGCTGTCGGCCGCGCTGGGACTTAAGTCCTGACGGGGTTCTCGATGGACGGCGGTGAGGGGGCGCGCCTTCCATGCGGCCGCGGGTGCTACGGCGCCGGGTTGCGGTAGCAGGTGGCCTTGTCGAAGACCACGCGCTCGAAGTCTTCGTCCAGGTTCATGGTGCTCTCCGCGCCTCCGAGAAACAGGTAGCCGTTGGGCCGGAGCATGCGGCGGATCTTGCCGAGGATGGTCTTCTTGGTTTCCACGTCGAAGTAGATGAGTACGTTTCTGAGGAACACCACGTCCATGGCGGGCATGAGCGGCCAAGTTTGCATCAGATTAAGCTCCTTGAAGATAACCTTTTTTCTCAGTACCGGGTCAAACTCCCAGGAGCTGCCGTTGCGCTTGAAGTACTTCACCAGCAGGGGGGCGGGCAGACCGCGGTTGACCTCCAGCTGGCTGTAGAGGCCGGACTGGGCCTGTGCCAGTACCTCGGTCGAAAGGTCCGTGGCGATGAAGTTGAAGTTCCACTGCAAAATCTCGGGGAAGTTTTCAGCGATGGTCATCAGCACGCTGTAGGACTCCTGCCCCGTGGAGGCGGCCCCGCACCAGAAGTTGAGCTGGCGTTCGGGGCGCCTTTTTTGAACGAGCTCCGGTAGGATGTGTTTTTTGAGGGCCTCGAAGGGGTTTAGATCCCTGAAAAAGGAGGTCTCGTTGGTGGTCATGGCGTCGACCACGCGCCGGTGGAGGTCGCTTCCCGGCTTGGCGCGGAGCTGCTCGACGAGCAGGTCGATGCTTGCGATCTTCTCCTTGCGGGCCAACGTCGTGAGCCGTGACTCCACAAGGTACTCCTTGCCCGGCTCGATCACAATGGCCGCCTGGGTGCGGACATAATTTCGAACGTAATCAAAATCAGCAGATTTCATGGAACGGTCGTGGGAAGCGGGGGGAAGGCGGTGGCGGAGGTGGAGGGCCCCAGTTGGAGGCGGCGTAAAATTTCCGGACCAAGTTCCTTGAGCGGCAGTACCTTGTCGGCAAGCCCGGCGTTGCAGACCGCTCCGGGCATGCCCCACACCACGCTGGTGGCCTCGTCCTGAACCAGCACCTGACCGCCCGCGGCGGCAATCGCCTCGCACCCCTTGAGGCCGTCCTGGCCCATGCCGGTAAGGACGACCGAAAGCACCTTGGAGCCGTAGGATTTCGCCACCGAACGGAACAGAACGTCCACGGCGGGACGGCAGGAGTTTTCCGGCCGCTCCTCCTGCAAATGCAGGATGACTCCGTCGCGCACCCTTTCGGTTTCCATGTGAAAGCCGCCCGGAGCGACCCACAATTGCCCCGGCTTCAGCAACTGACCGGCCACGCCTTCCTGGCATTTGAAGCCGGAAATGGCTCCAAGACGCTCGGCCAGGAGCCGGGTGAAGAGCGGGGGCATGTGCTGGACGATCACCACCGGTACCGGAAAGTTTTTACCGAGTGAGGGCATCAACTCCGCCAGTGCGTTGGGCCCGCCGGTTGAGACGCCGATGGCAAGGATATCGATCCCACCGGCCGAGGTGGAGGCGCGGGCCATTCGGGGAAAGCGGCTTTCCACCCTGGGCTGCGGTGCCGTCGCGAGCGCGGCGGGATTTTTCCTGCCGCAGAGCGCCTTGATTTTGGGAATGAGGTCCTCGCGGATTCTGCCCATTCCCTCGATGACGCTGCCCACGTTCGCCGGCTTGGTGACGTAGTCGCTGGCACCTAGGGAAAGGGCGTCCATGGTGGCACTTGAACCGCGTTCGGTCAGGGTGCTGAACATGATGATGGGCAGCTTGGGGTGCGTTTTGCGCAGCGCCTTGAGCGTCTCGATGCCGTCCATCACGGGCATCTCCATGTCGAGGGTAATGACGTCGGGATGAAGCTGCTGAACCTTTGGAATCGCCTGTTCGCCGTTGCCCGCCATGCCCACGACCTCGAGTTGCGGATCCTCCTTGAGCAGGTCCGACAGGAGCCGCCGGATGACGGCGGAATCGTCCACGATGAGAACGCGGATTTTATCCATGGTGCCTTTCAGACCGGTTTACTTTGGTGGGCATAAGGCCGGATGGAAAAGAGGGTTCGAGAGGGTGCTTGAGGAGTTCACCGAGGGTCAGATGACGTCCATGATCTGGAGCTTCTCGAGCAGTTGTTCCTTGGTGAACGGCTTCATCAGATACTCGTTGGCGCCCGCAGCCAGTGCCTTCTGGACCTGTTCGATGGAGGACTCGGTGGTCACCATCATCACCTTGATGTCGGAGAGCAGCACGTTCGCGCGGACCGCGCAGAGCAGTTCGTACCCGTCCATGATTGGCATGTTCCAGTCGACGAGCATCACGTCGACCTGCTCCCCGTGGTAAAGACGCTCGATCGCCTCCTGGCCGTCGCCGGCTTCAAGGACCTCAAACTCAAGCTCCCGGAGCAGCTTGGCGAGAATCATCCGAACCATTTTGGAATCGTCTACGATTAGAGCACGCATCGAATCACCTCGTTGGAAAAATGTCTGACGCAGGCGGCGGGACACTCGGAAGCACCCGTGCTTCTGAAAAGTGCGGCTGCCGGATGTGGGTCTGAATGAGGGGGGCGGTTCACTGGTTTTGGGGGTGGAACGGAACGGCAAAAGCATAGGGACCGGTAGGGCCGCATTCAACCAATACCCTCAAGGCGCCTGCTCTTTAAAAAAGCTCTCCCCGCGGGGCGAACCCGGCGGGGAGGCAGGCAGGCAAGGGCGGCAGTCCCGAGGGACGCTGTGTGTGCTAGCTTTGGACGGAGGCCACCGTGCTTTGGAGGCTCGCCGCCATCCGGGCGAGTTCGAGGGCCGCCTTCTCCGTATCGGTGGCGCCCATGGTGGTGTTGCGGGCGGCTTCCGCCACACCCAGAATGTTCTGCGCGATCTCGGTGCTGCCCTGGGCTGCTTCCGAGATGTTGCGTGTGATCTCGTTGGTGGTGGCGGTCTGCTCCTCCACGGCGCTGGCGATGGTGTTCTGGTAGTCGCTGATCTTGTTGATCACCCCGTTGATCTCGGAGAT
>JBIKSY010000205.1:0-7094 GCA_044348365.1 Chthoniobacteraceae bacterium | reverse complement strand
GTTTGCACAGCAGAAACCAGGGGTGCGGGCGCAGTCGCTGGCCGCCATGGCGGAACGACTGGTCGGGGCGCGGCGATTTGAGGAGGCGCTTGAATTGATCGGGCTGGCGAGGGCGGCGGATGCGGGGGAACCGGCAGTGTGGACTGCCGAGGGCTCCTACCGCCTGGCCCGCGGGGAATGGGCGCAGGCGGTTGCCGCGGCAGATAAGGCGCTGGCCGTGGAGAAGCACTATGCTGCGGCGCAGGCGGTGAAGGCGCAGGGGCTCTATTTTTCGAAGCGCTTTGAGGAGGCGTACGTTTTGTCGCGCGGGTTGTTGGAGGCGGCACCCGAGGATCCGGTGATGTTGTTTGCCCATGCGAAGATCGCACACGAGGTGCGTTCCATTCAGGAGGAGATCGAAGTGCTGCGGAAGCTGATTGGGTTTGCCGAGCGGGAAAAGCGCTCCACCTCTTCCTACAGGGTCTATCTGGGACAGGCTTTGGCGATGCGGGGGGCGGGGGAGGAGGCGTTGGTGGAGTTGGACGCGGCCCTGGCTGACCCGGACCTCCCTCCTGACCAGTTGGATTTTGCACGCAGCGCCCGTGGGCGGGTGGAGCTCAAGGTGCGTCCGGCGGTCCCGGCGCAACCGGAGGAAGGGCGGCCGCAGAAATGAAGGTTGGCGAGGCGGCAGACTTAGAGAAGATATAGAACGTATGTACACCCCTCTCCTCCTTTTGGGCGGAGTCATGATCACCACTCTCTTCGGAGTGGTGGCCTGGCAGCGTTCGTACATCCGTGCTCTGAAGAAGGCACGAGAGCGGGTGGCGACCGAGGAAGCGCGGGTGTTCGACTTTCTGCACGGCCTCGGCGCGGCGCTCTCGGGGACGGCCAAGCCTTCGGACCTGCACACCCTGATTGTGGAGGGCATGCTGCGGATTTTGCGGAGCAAGTCCGGGGCGGTTTACCTGGCCGACGAATGCGGCTCGGAGTTGCAGCCGGCCTTTATCCATCCGGGTTGTCCGGCGCTGGTGGATTTGTCTACCCAGATCGGGGCGGAGGCTCCGGCGGATGAGAAGGCGATGAACAGGCAACTGCGGATCCGCCATGTCAAACGGGGCGAGGGCGTTCTGGCCGAGGTTTGGGAGGCGCAGGCCCCGCAGGTGCTGGCGCCCGGGGACCCCCGGTTGGAGGAGGCGCGGCGCGTCGGAGCCGTCTGCGGGCATGTGGCCGTGATGCCGCTGTGTTACTCTGGGCGGACTTTCGGAGTTTTGCTGCTGGCGCGGCCTGCCGAGGACGAGCCCTTTTCCAACGGCGACATGCAGGTTTTCCTGACCCTCGCCGAGCAGTCGGCCTTTACACTGCGCACGGCCGAGGTGTTCTCCGATGCGGCGGAAAAGCGGCGCCTGGACACCGACTTGGAAGTGGCCCACGAGATCCAGCGGATTTTGCTGCCCTCGAAGGCCCCCGAGTTTGAAGGGTTCGAAATAAGCGGGCTAAACCTGCCCGCCCGGCATGTGAGCGGGGATTACTATGACTTTCTGAGCGTGGATGAGGACCACTGCGGGGTGGTCATTGCGGACGTCTCGGGCAAGGGAGTGCCCGCCTCGCTGATTATGGCAACCTGCCGGGGCGTGCTCAGGGGCGAGGCGGAGGGGGAGCTTTCGGCGGCGGAACTGTTGCGCCGGGTCAACCGCCGGATGTTTCCCGACATCAAGGAGGACATGTTCATCTCGATGGCCTATCTGATTCTCGAAAAGAGCGAGGGCAAGGTCACGTTGTGCCGCGCCGGCCACGACGCCCCCTTTCTCTACCGGGCCTCGGACCGGACGGTGACCCGGATCAACCCTCCGGGAATGGCGGTGGGGATCGACAGTGGGGGGGCTTTCAACAGGGTCAGCCGTGATTTTTCCTTTGAAATGGAGTCGGGCGACTTTGTGGTCCTCTACACCGACGGAGTAACGGAGGCACTGGACCAGGAGGGAGAAGAGTTTGGAGTTTCGCGGGTGACTCAGGTATTGTTGGATAATGCTCACTTGTGCGCTGGCAGCCTGTTGGATCGGCTCACAAGCGAGCTGAAGAGTTTTGTTGGAACGGCCCCCCAGCACGATGACATTACCCTGATAGTGATACGCAAAAAATGAGTACAGAGACCCATCCATTCGCCGCAGACCCCACCCACGCCGCCCCGTCACACGAGGCCACTCAAGGGGTTGATTCGGCGCACGCCGCCCATTCGGACCACACGCATGCCGAGATGGAAGCCGCCGCAAGCGCCGCAACTGCCGGTACCCTAGACCTGTTGCAGGCTGATTTGGAACGGTTCCGGGACCTCGCCCTGCGCTCCCAGGCGGACTTTGAAAATTATCGGAAGCGTTCCATCCGCGAGCGCGAGGACGCTGTGAAGTACGCTAACTTTTCATTGGTGGAAAAACTGGTACCCGTTCTGGACAGTTTCGAACTGGGGTTGCAGGCGGCCAAGGCCAACGAGGCCGCCACGCCAATTGTGTCTGGCATGGAAATGGTGCGCCGCCAACTGGAAGACGTGCTGCACCAGTTTGGGGTCGAGGGCATGGACGCCACCGGACATCCATTTGATCCGAACCTCCATGAGGCCGTGGCGCAGGAGCCGAGCGCGGAGGTGCCGGAGGGCAGTATCGTGCGGCAGTTGCGCAAGGGCTACCGCCTCAGGGACCGCCTCGTGCGCGCCGCCCTGGTGGTGGTTTCCGGCGGACCCGCGCACTAGGTCTGCGTTCCCTGACCTCCTTCCGCGCCCGAACCGCGCCGGAGCCTCCGCTTCGGCGCCTTCTTGCGCTTTAAATTCTCCTTCTACCCACCCTTTCCATGGCTTCCAAACGCGACTACTACGAGGTTTTAGGTGTCGAGCGCACCGCTTCCGCCGAAGAGGTGAAGCGCGCCTACCGCAAACTTGCCGTACAACACCATCCCGACAAAAACCCGGGCGACGCCAGCGCGGAGGAGAAGTTCAAGGAGTTGGGCGAGGCATACGACATCCTTTTTGACGACCAGAAACGCGCCGCCTACGACCGGTACGGGCATGCGGCCTTCGCTCAGGGCGGGGCCGGAAACGGAGGGGGTGGCGGCGCAGGCGGCGGGTTCCACGATCCTTTCGACGTCTTCCGTGAAGCCTTCGGCGGCGCCTCGGGGGGCGGAATTTTCGAGCAGTTCTTCGGTGGCGGCGCAGGCAAGGGGCGTGCGGAGGATCGCAACCGTGGCAGTGACTTGCGCTATGACCTGCAGCTGACCTTGGAAGAGGTGGCGCGCGGTTGCGAAAAGGAAATCGAACTCCACAAGCCCGAGCGCTGCAACCAGTGCAACGGCTCGGGCGGCGAAGCGGGGGCGAAGGCCGTTTCCTGCCGAGATTGCGGCGGTCGGGGGCAGGTGCTTGCGGCGCGCGGCTTTTTCTCCGTGGCGCAAACCTGTCCCCGTTGCCGAGGGGCGGGCCAGATGGTGGACAAGCCCTGCAAAAAGTGCGGGGGCGAGGGACGCACGGCGTCGCCGACGCGCATCAAACTCAAGATTCCGGCGGGGGTGGAGGATGGCAACCGGTTGCGTTCCCCCGGCCAGGGCGAGGCGGGGCTCCGCGGGGGGGGGCCGGGGGATTTGTATGTGATCCTCCACGTCAAGGAGCACGAGCTTTTCGACCGCGACGGCAGCGACCTGCACTGCGAGGTGCCGATTTCCTTTACCACGGCCGCGCTGGGCGGCGAGGTGAACGTTCCGACCCTGGAAGGCCGGGCGATCCTCAAGGTCGCGGCGGGCACGCAGAGCGGCACCGTTTTCAAAATGCGGGGCAAGGGCCTGCCCGAACTCAGCGGTGGCGCCCTGGGCGATCTGCTGGTCCGGGTGGTGGTGGAGGTCCCCACGCGTCTGGACGGGGACCAGCGCAAGAAGCTCGAGGAGTTTGCCGAGTCCATGGGCGAGGAAAACACCCCGATCCACAAGGGTTTCCTCGACAGGGCCCGCGAATGGTTTAGCTGAGGCGCACGAGGCAACCCTGCCCTGCTCCATGCACCGCTTTTTTGCACCGCCCAGCCAGTGGACCTGGGGGCGCGTCGTCCTCGACGAGGGGGAGGGCCGGCATGCCGCGGAGGTTCTGCGGCTGCGGGTCGGCGACAGGGCGAGCGTTTTTGACGGAGCCGGGCGCGTCGGCGAAATCCGTTTCCTGAGCGTAGGCAAGCGCCGCGTGGAAGGGGAAGTCGTGCAGGAGCGCCTCGTGCCGCGGCCCGGCTTCGAGCTGACGCTGGTGCAGGCGGTTCCTAAGGGGAAACTCTTCGAGTGGATTTTGGAGAAGGCCACCGAACTGGGGGTCGCGCGGATCGTACCCCTTTTGAGCGAACGCACCATCGTGCAACTCGATAGCGGGGAGGGGGAACGCAAGTGCGAGAAGTGGGAGCGGGTGGTCGTGGAGGCCTGCAAACAATGCGGCCAAAACTGGCTCCCCCGGGTGGAGGCTCCCCTGACCTCCGCCCAATTCCTGCAAAAGGAGCCGCCCTGCCGCGCCTTTGTCGGCTCACTCCATCCGGGTGCCGTGCCCTTTGGCGACGCACTCCGCGGGGTGCTTCCCCCGAAGGTGGCGTTTCTGGTCGGTCCTGAGGGCGACTTCACGCCGGCTGAAATGGAGCGCTTCTGCGCGTGGGGCGCCCAACCGGTGGACCTCGGGGAGATCGTCCTGCGGGTGGAGACGGCCGCCATGTACGGGCTCAGCGTGCTCAGCCACACCGCCCGGAGCGCGGCGGGAGCCGCGGACACGCCTTCTACCTGAGGCGCAGGACTTCCCGCAGGTACTGGAACCACAGAAAAAAGCAGCCCTTCCAGGTGTAGCGCACCAGGTCGTCGTCGATCTTGAGCAGCACGCCGCACTGCTCGTTGTGGTCGACTTGGGAGCGGAGTTCCTGTTCCAGTTCGGCCGTCAGCGTAAGGGCGTCGGAGGAGACGGGGAGGGTGTCGGTCACCTTCTTTTCCGACAGCCACTTCCGGTGGTGTTCCATCAGCTCCAGAAAGCTCTCCACCTCTTGAAGGCATTGGAGGTGCCAGTTGCGCGGAGGTTTGAGGGTCGTTGAGAAGGGATAGTTCCAGGAGAACCAGACCCGCCCGTCGGCGCCCCGGGAGCAAAGGGTCACATAAAAAAAGGAGATCTCCTCGTTCTCCACAAGGCTGATGGTTGCCCTGACGTGTTCCTTGGGATGAGAGAAAACCCGTACAAACTGGGACTGGTCCTCGTGGCTCCAGCCGGCGTCCTCCACCTGTTGGAAGCCCAGCAACTCGATTTCTTCGGTCAGTTCCTCCAGGGCGGGAAAGCGGGTGGAGCCCGGGGGCGCCTGAGCCTCGATGGTGTGGGTGACGGGCATCTTCAGGCGCCGGACGCGGGTGACAAGGTCAATCCAGGGGAGTAAAAACCACAGGGCCACGCATCCTGCGCCGCCAAAATGGCTGCCGGTCAGCACCCAGCCCAGCAGGTAGGAGGTCAGCAGGAGGCACAGGTTTCCGAGGCGCACGGGCAGCCAGTGGTCGAAACTGCGTAGCGCCATGCTCAGCAGGGTGAGTCCGGCGATTAAGAGACAGTAAAAAAGCATGGTGTGTACCGGGGCGGTAGGTCGCGTCCCGCTCAGGGAGGAACCTTCAGGGGCGTGCGGGCAGCATTCCCAGCTTGCGGAGGAACGGCTCGATTTCCTCCGGCCCAAAGTCTGCCAGCACGGCGCCATCCGCGCTCATGGTGGGCACCCGCGACTGGCCGGAAAGCGCCCTGAGGGTTGCGGGGCCGGTGGGGTCCCGTTCAACATCGTGTACGTTGTAGGCACAGCCGAGGGCGTCCAGCGTTTCAATCGCAGCGACACACCAAGGGCACCAGGTTTTGACGTAGAGTTCGAGCATGAGGAACGAACCCGCAAAACTAGTTTGCTTTGCTCGTGGATACAAGCCCGCCGACCCCATCGGATGCGGACCACCGCCTGCGCTGACTGGATGGACTAGAGACGCCCCCGGGCCAGACGGAAGCCGCCGTTGGGGCTCGCATTTCCGGGGTCTTGTTTGAACCGAACTACGCTCCGCGCATAGTACTCGGGGCTGCCCCAGAAGCCTCCCCGCAGGATCCGGTTGGGCTTTGGATCAGTCGCATCAAAGCCGTCTCGGATCCATTCCGTTACGTTCCCGCCCAGATCGTAAAAACCCAACACATTCGGCTTGAACGAGCCCACGGGCGCGGTTCCAAGAATCTCGTCCAGTCCTATTTTCTTCGGATCGTCCTTCCCATCGGATCCTATCGCGTAATTTCCGTCGTCCCAATGCGGCGGAAAATAGTCACCCCAAGGGTAGGTGGAGTTGCCCACCGCCGCCTCCCATTCCGAGTTGCTCGGCAGGCACCACTTCTTGCCTGTCACCATGCTCAGCCACTCGCAAAACCCTGTCGCCTGGCTCCAACTCACATTCACCACTGGGTGTTCCTCGCCCTGCGTCCAGTCTTTCGAGGGTTGCTGCCAGTCCGCAAGCCCTTCAGCCCTCGTGTAAAGTTTCCATTCTCCGACAGTGCACTCCGTCCTGCTCATCAGGATCTCCGTCCCCGGGACAGGCAGCAGCTTCGCCTCCAGTTGGTTCACCAACTCTGGGATCACCGACAAATCCTGTTTCCGCTCCTTCCAGAAATCACCCAGCCCCTTCCCAAACGCCAGCGCCTCCATCTGGCGCCCCGATGCGCTCAGCCCTTCGTAAAGCGCCACCTTGGCCTTCGCCTGCCCGTCCTTTGCAACCACTGCCAGCACGGCCTCCGTAAGTTGCATGCCCTCCTGCGCTCCTTCGATCACTCCCAAGGCCAGCGACCGCTCATAAGCCTTCTTCGCGTCTTCCAAACGCATCAGCACCTGCAAAGCGTTTCCGCGCACCACCTGGTTCGACGCGATCCCCGGCTCCAGATCAACCGCGTTCTCGGCCGCCTCCAATGCCCCGATGAAGTCCCCGTCCTTTAACAGCTCCTGCGCCCTCGCCGCAAACACCGGCGCACTCGCGGACAACCGCCGGATCGCCAGAGACGCCCGCTGCCCGTCCACCACCACCTTTCCAAGTAGGACCAGCAACACCGCTGCCGATGCCGCAAGCGTGAG
>JBIKSY010000204.1:0-7108 GCA_044348365.1 Chthoniobacteraceae bacterium | reverse complement strand
CCAAGGCGAACATGGACTTCAGAGGGTGCGGCATGTTTTAGCGCATTGGTGAGGCATTCGCGCACGATGCGTACTGCTTGCGCGCAAAGAGGAGCCGGCACGTCGACGTCCTCTCGCGGGCCGGTAAACAAGACCTGTGTGGAAGAAAGCACACCCGCGTCGCGGCAGGCGGCCTGAAGAAGGGCCCCTAGGGGTTGGGGTTGCCCACCGCCCATGTGCAGGTCCCAAACGGCTTCCCGAACTTCCTGCCGACTTCGAGCCAGCAGTTGCGTGGCAAGCGCAAGACGGTGCGCCGCGGATTCGGGGTGGGGGACGAGGCTGCGCGTCGCGGCGTTGAGCTGCAGATTGGCGGCGAGAAGTGTCTGTTCGAGAGTGTCATGCAGATCGCCAGCAAGGCGCATTCTCTCCGACAAAAGGTGGCTTTCCGCAGCCTCGCGGCGGGCGATTTCCGTGCGTAACGAGGAGTTTTTACGAGCAGTGCTGGCGGCCCAAAGCCCGGTGATGGCAGCAGCGGCCGCTACCACTCCCAGAACGGTCCAAAGGCGGCTGTCATTCCACCAGGGAGCGGTTTGGAGAAGCTCCACCCCTTCACCCGATCCTATCAGGAGGCTAAATTGATCCGGAGCCATCCCCAAGCGCCTTCGCTCGGAACTCAACTGCAGGAGGCAGATGCCGGTGAGCTGGAGGATCGCGCCGGGTCTGAGAAACTCAGGAAGAGGCTGCTCATCCGGCAGGAAGGCTTTGAAGAACTTGCTCCCGGATTTTAGTTCGAGCGCGTGCTGCCCGTCTTGAGCGCGCACACTCAGAAGAGTGCCCGAGACACAAGCTAGCCTACCGTTGCGATCCACCAATCCGCTGGACCGTAGGACGTCCCCGGCACTCTTGTATTGTTCCACAGAGGGCGCTTCTCCCTCGCCCAGCTTTTGAACCTGAGTGTCCTCCAACTCAACGGTGTATTCTCCCATGACAGGGAAGCCGGTGACCTCGACTTGCTCCCAAAGAGTAGGGGTGAACGGGTTGTCGTCCAGAGCATCCGGGGGAGGGGTTCTCACACGGATCGCCGAGGGGCCGTCTTGCAGCATGAAAAAATCACCTGCCTTGAGATAGGTCACCACCCCGCTTGTGGTCACTCGTTCAACGGAGCGTGCAGGGCCGTTCCATAGCAGAACTTCAGACAACTTTTGTGGTGTCGGCTCACTGGGGGGCGCGACAATCTGGATGTCCTCGGTGGAGTTGACCATCAGACTGACACTTTGTGTCTGGCCGCGGGTGTTGGTCCAATGCAGGGGAACTCCAGTCAGCCGGATGGTCTGTCCCGAGACGAAGCGATCCTTCTCGGTTTGATAGTGCAGGATCCAGGCGGTGACCCGTTCGGCACCCGAACCAAGGTCCAGTGCGAGCCGGCGAGGTTGAATAAGCGGGGATTCGAGGCGTGCGGAACGGACCGTGGCCTCCACTTGCACATAACGGCCCACGTTTTCCCGCAACCGGAGAGATTCAACGGGAATGACTTCCGGTATGGGGAGGCCTTGGATTTGCCCGGGTTCAACCGTTCCAGCCAGGATGCGGAGGCCGTGTATGCTGATCAATGTTTTGCCTTTGACTCGCACACGCTGTCCGGGGCGGAGTTCGACCCGCTCGCGTGGGTAGACCATGACGCCGCCAGAGGCATCGTTGAGATTGAAGTTGAACTGTTCCTTGGAGGCGTCCCGCAGGTAGGTGACAACGCCCTCCAGATCAACGTCCCTGCCGGAGCTGGCCTCTGAAAAGGAAAGCTCCCTCGCCATTTGTACCGTTTCCAGTGGAGGTACTTGTGCCGCACACGAAAGACTGGCGAAGAGGAACAGGAAAAGAAGCAGGGAACGAGGGAGCTTCATGGGGCGCTCCCAGTGTGTCAGATTTCTTCAAAAGCGCGACTAGCCACTCGGACAGTATCGCCGGTTCTTGTGTTTTGGTAGTTTCGGAGGATGAACTCCCCCTACATAACTCGGCTTTGGTTGGGAATCCTTGCGTTTGCTGCGCCACTGAGTTGCTTCGCGGTTCCCGCTTACCGCTGGGATTTTGGTGCCGAGGAGACGACCAGGTTGGAGGAACACGGGGATGTGCACCGCGATGTTCCAGGGCCAAGACCGCCGGAATTCCCCGATTTCGACGCCAACAACACGGCGGTTCGTTTGGATGGGAACGGCGCGCACTTCACTTTTCCGGATCCCGGTCCCAGCAGTCCGTTGGATTTTACAAACGGTGATGCGATCACCTTGGAGGCTTGGGTGAATCTTTCGGAACTGCCCGCTGGTGCCGCTGTGGTTGTCGTGGGGAAAGGGCGTACGGGAAGCCCGCAGTTTGCAGCTGATAATCAAAACTGGGCGCTGCGACTGCGGGAAGCGGGAGGTGTGGCGTGTGTTAACTTTCTGTTCTCTACGCCGCGTCGTCCGGATCAAGGGACGGCCAGTGCTCATTGGCATCGCTGGACATCAAAGGAGGGATTTGTGCCAGGATCGGGCTGGCACCACATCGCGGTGAGTTACCGCTTTGGGACGGTGGAAAGCATGGCTGGCTGGCTGGACGGCAAGCCACTGAAGGGTGCTTGGGATATGGGAGGTGCGACGGCCGAGGCGCCGATGGTCGATGACGACGCTGTCTGGTTGGGATCCTCCAAAGGCGGCAATGCGTCAAACAGTTTTCGGGGAATGATCGATGCCGTGGCCATCCACCGCGAGATCGTCGACGCGGATGTGCTGGCCAAACGTTTTCGCCGCACGGGCGCTGAAGTCGTGGTAAAGCCGGCCCCCGAGGAGATGCCCAAACTTGGGCCGCTTCCTGAAGGAAAGGTGCAAGTAACCTTCCACCAGGGCCTCCCCGCCGGAACGCGCTGGCTGAACGAAGGGGAGGCCTGGCCGGCGGAAACGTTGCGTTGGAGTACCGAGCGCTTTTTGTTGCCGCGGTTTCCGTTGCTTTACGATGCCTGGGGCATTCGGGACGTTTGGCGCGGCCCGGTGCTGGTGCGCATGGCTGCGGATGTCAACCTGTCCCCGGGGCGGAATCGTTTGATGCTCAGGGCCAAAGGGCTGAGCCGTGTATGGGTGGATGGAGTCGCGGTGGTGCGCAGCAAACCCCTGTATAAATCTCCCCCGGATGGGGAAGAACCGGTCGCGCCTCTTCCGGCAGCCCATTTGCCGGGCTTGCGTCCCGCTGCCTACGGGATGCATGAGAGTTTTGGGGACTTTGATGTTCCCGCGGATGGAAAGTGTCATGTGGTGCTGGAGACGATCGTGGGGGGGAAGGATTTGCGTTCCGAACCGGGGGAGCTGTGCCTTTCGGTGGAGACGCCCGACGGAAAGTCCCACGAATTACTGAGTCCGGTCCAGGGCGTTGGGGCGCTGCCGCAAACGGATGCAGCCGTTCGTCCTGAGTTGAGACGTCTTGCGTTGGAATTGGAAAACTTCGACACGGCAAACCGGCGAAAGGCAGCGGCCTCTCAGGATCCTTTCTGGGAGAAACGTCATGCGTTGGCCAAGGAGTGGGCGATTGCGCAGCCCGCGGCGGCGGTTCCCGCAGGGGCGGAACATCCGGTGGACGCGTTTCTGAGCTTCAAAGTTTTCAGGGCGCTGGAGGCTTCCTCCCAGACTTCTTTGGAAGAGGCGCGTCATTTTCACTCCAAGGTTTTGAGCGTTCTCAAGGACGAGTGTTTCCGCTGTCACGGAGACAAGGACAAGGGAGGGCTTCGTCTCAACACTCGCGAAGCGGCCTTGCAGGGAGGCGAATCGGGCAATGCCGCTTTGGTTCCCGGCCATCCAGACGCCAGCCAGTTGATCAGTCGCGTGCTGAGTAAAGACGAGGATGAACGGATGCCTCCCAAGGGACAGGGGCTGAAGCCGGAGCAAATCGCGGTTTTGGAGGAATGGGTGAAATCAGGCGCGCCCTGGCCAAAGCCGCCGGTGACTGCGGCGGACGTAGCGCCTTCGCCGCGCTTGGATGACGCTGCGTTTCTGCGGCGATTGTCGCTGGATCTCACGGGGGTGGGGCCGACGCAGGCCGAGTTGGCGGATTTTTTAGCGGACCAGCGGGCGAATAAGCGGGAACTGCAGATCGACCGACTCCTCGCCTCCCCCGAGTGGGCGGATTCCTGGATGCCCTATTGGATGGATGTGCTCGCGGAGAATCCGGCACTGATCAATCCGACACTGAACACCACCGGACCGTTCCGATGGTTTTTGCTGGAAGCGTTAAGAGACAACAAACCCATGGACCGGTTTGTCACGGAACTGGTGATGTTGCGGGGAAGCTCAGGCACGGGGGGGAGCGCTGGGTTTGGGGTGGCGGGTGAAAATGATGCGCCCTTTGCGACCAAGGGGCAGATCCTTGCCAGCGCCTTTCTCGGGGTTGAGTTGCAGTGCTCGCGTTGCCATGACTCGCCGTACCACAGTTCCAAGCAGGCTGATCTCTATGGGCTCGCAGCGATGCTTGAGCGGAAGTCGGTGACGGTTCCCAAAACAAGCATGGTGCCGGCCGCCTTCTTTGAGAAAAAAGCCAGGGAGTCGCTCATCAAAGCCACTCTCAAACCCGGTGAATTGATCAAACCACACTGGCCTTTCGGCGGGACCATGGGTGTGCAGGATGACTCCGATTTGGAGGTCTTGGTGCAAAACCCGAAGGACACCCGCGAAAAGTTGGCCGCGTTGTTGAGCGCGCCCCAAAACACACGCTTCGCAAAGGTACTTGTGAACCGGGTTTGGCGGCGGTTTATCGGCGCGGGCTTTGTGGAGCCCGTCGCGGATTGGGAGGGCCATCCGTCGTCCCATCCGGAGCTCATGGACTGGCTGGCGCGCGACTTCGTCAGCCACGGTTACGACCTCAAGCATCTGACCCGTACCATTCTCACCGCCGAGGTTTACCAGCGTGCCGCAACCGGATCGAATCTGGCGGCGGACCCGGAACTACGGTTTTTCAATGCGCCGGAGCGTCGCCGTCTCAGCGCCGAGCAAATCGTGGATACATTGCATGCCGCGGCGGGCCGTCTCATGGAAATTGAGGAGATCACCTTCGACCCAACGGGACGCCGAGGGGAGGGTAAACGCATCAGTCTGGGGACACCGACCCGCGCGTGGATGCTCGCGAACCTCACCAACGAACGTGACAGGCCCAGTCTGAGCCTGCCTTTGGCGCAGCGTGTCGTGGACGTGCTGGAGGCGTTCGGCTGGAGCGGGGCACGGCAGGCTTCTCGGACCGACCGCGAGGGGGCGCCCAATGTTTTGCAGCCCGGCGTGCTCGCCAACGGCGCGCTCTCCATGAGCCTGACCCGTGCCACCGTCGGAAGCCCGGTTGCGCAAATGGCGGTGGATGCTGCGCACTCCGAGGACCTCGTGCATGCAGCGTTTGTGCGGTTCCTCAACAGACCGCCCTCCGCCGCCGAAGCACTCCCTTTTGTGAAAACCCTTCAAGAGGGCTTTGCAGAGAGGCTGGTTCCAGAGGGGCAGGTTGTGGCGCCCGAGTTGCCTCCTCCTTTGCCCCAGGTGACTTGGTTCAATCACGCGTCTTCCGAGGCTACAACCATCGCGCTTGAAAATGAAAAACGGGCCCGGCGGGGTCCACCATCCGACCCTCGTCTCAGGGAGGCTTGGCGGGAGAAGTTTGAGGATATGCTCTGGAGTCTTGTGAATACGCGTGAGTTTGTCTGGATGCCTTAGCCTCGTAGTGTCCTTGGAAGGTCCTTTGAATTTTACCCTATGAATCGTCGTCAATTCATCGCCACTGCCGGAGCCGCCGTGGGCGCCCGTTTACTGCCCGCTTTTGCCGCGCCTGAAACAAGCTTGCTCAAAGGCAAGGCTGAACACGTGATCTCGATATGGCTCGGAGGTGGGATGTCCCAGATCGATACATTCGACCCGAAGCGCCTCGGCGATCCCAAAAACAAGAAGGCCGGATCCTACTACGAGAGCATCGGCACGTCTGTTCCAGGGGTGGACCTTTGCGAGCATCTCTCCAAGCTCGCGCCTCTGATGGACCGTGTGACTGCCGTCCGTTCCGTGCATCACAACGTGGTCGACGAACACGCGGCCGCCACGAATCGCATGCACACAGGACGACCGGTGAGCGGGACCGTGACCTATCCTTCGTTGGGATCGATCATCACCCACGAGCGCGGGCCCGTCGCGGATGGAGCTCCGCCCTACGTAGTCATTGGGTATCCGAATGCGACACGCGGTCCGGGTTTTTTGGGGGCGAAAGCAGGGTACCTGTATTTGACGGAGACGGGGCGAGGCCCTGCAGGGTTGTCGCATCCGGAAGGACTGGAGGCTGATCGGGCGGCACGCAGGGAAGCCCTGCTCTCGGGGCTGCAACAAAACCAGCCCAAGGCAGACGATGCCCGCCTTCTGGATTATGACACTGCGATTGCTCAAAGCCTGCGGCTGAGCGGTCCGGAATTTAACCGGGTGTTTCGGCTTGAAGAGGAGGCCTCGGATTTGAGGACGAATTACGGCGGGGAATTCGGTCAGCGCTGTTTGTTGGCGCGCCGGTTGGTGGAACGCGGCGTGCGTTTTATCGAGGTGTCACACAACTTGAATTTCCTCAACGGCTCGGGTTGGGATGTCCACAACGTGGGAATTCTCAAGCAGCACGAACTGATCAGGGAACTCGACTCCGCCCTTTCGACGCTCCTGCTCGATCTGGAGGCCCGCAAGCTCTTGGACAAAACCCTGGTCATGGTGACGTCGGAGTTTGGTCGCCCGCCGGAATTTGATAGCGGTGGAGGAAGGGGACATCAGGGCAAAACCTTTACCTGTGTCCTCGCCGGCGGGGGCCTGCGCCACTGCGGCGCTTATGGGCAAACGGATGAATTGAGCAAAAGTATCGTTTCGGATCCGGTGTCGGTCCCCGATTTATTCGCGACGGTTCATGCCTCACTTGGCATCGATTACACCCGCAACCTGTACGATGGCGACCGCCCGGTTCCCATCACCGACGGGGGGGTGCCGATCACCCGGCTGTTCAAAGGATAGATGACATGAGGTTGTCGACTTGCGCGAGATCCCGCGATCTTAAAGGCCATGACAACCATCAAACCATCCCAATCAACCGCCTCCTACGACTCCATCAAACTCGGCAT
>JBIKSY010000203.1:0-7113 GCA_044348365.1 Chthoniobacteraceae bacterium | reverse complement strand
CGGGAAGAAAAGTTCATAGGGAAAAGGCGTCCAGGCGAGGATAGCCCTGACACCGGCCGGGAGCAGGTCTAGGGGAAAGACATGGCCGCTTAAGAAATATTCGAAGGAATAGAGAATAAAAATGAGCGTGGAAACCTCCAGAATCCAGAAGGCAAGCATGGCAAGGGAGTAGGCGATGAAAAACTGAATGAGGGCGGACCCGCATACGGAAAGGGCGAACAGCCCCCATGTTGAGGCGTTCGCAGGCCACTGGAGGTGGGCACTCAGGGCCCAAAGTACGGCCCCCATAACGGGCAGGGTAAGCAACGAATATAGGAGGCGGTACGCCGCGAAAAGGGTGAGCCTGTAGGCAAGGTGGTCCAGCGGTTTGGTCAGCAGGGCGCTGATCTGGCCCTCGCGGATTTCAGCGGCGATTCGCCATTCGTCCTCCGTGGGACTTGCCAGATTATCCACGAGCAGAACCCCCACAAAGTAGAAGACCATCGAGGAGATGCTGTAGTCCGATACCGCCCCGCCTGGACCGCAGACTGCCTGCCATACAAAAATGGTCCCAACGAGTGGGATGATACTGAAAAGACTCCGCAAAAGGAAATTCCACCGGTAGACAAAAGTGTCCTGGATTCCGATGGCAAACACTTGCCGATAGAGGGCCGTCATTGCACGGGGAGGGGACAACGTTTACGAGCAAGCTCTGCGGCCAGGTTGAGGGCGGCTAGCATGCTGCTCGGGTTGGCACCGCCCTTTGCTGCCAGTTCGAAGGCAGTTCCATGGTCTGGGCTCGTCCGGGGGTAGGGAAGACCGAGGGTGACGTTCACGCCTTCGTGAAAGGCATGTAGCTTGAGGGGGATCAGACCTTGGTCGTGATACATGCAGACCACCCCATCAAAATCTCCGTTAATCGCACGGTAAAACAAGGTGTCGGGAGCCCATGGTCCGCTGACGTCGGAGTCCGCGTTGCCCGCGAGTAACCGGACCCCTGCGGCGATACAATTCTGCTCCTCCATCCCCAAAAGGCCAGATTCGCCTGCATGGGGATTCAGCCCTGCGACCGCGATACGGGGGCGTCTGCCCAGGCGCAGCGTCAAAAAAGCGCTTAGTAACCGGCCTGTGCGGGCGATAGCCCCCGGGGTGAGGAGATCGGGAACGGAGAGGTAGGGTACGTGGGCGGTGACGAGCGCCACGGTGAGGTTGCCTCCTGTGAGGCACATTGCGTGTTCCGGCGCTTCCCAACGGTGTGCGAAAAATTCTGTCTGGCCGGGGAATGTGAACCCGGCATTACGCATGAGGGCCTTGTGGATGGGACCCGTCACGACCGCGTCAAACCGGCCTTGAAGCGCTCCTGCTGCAGCGGACTCAAGAGCGGCATAAGCGCAGTATGCACCTTCGGGCGTGGGCTCGCCTGGGCGGGAGGCACCATGGTCGCCCAGAACCTCAAAGGTCGCTGCCTGGTCAAGGAGAGGGGATGCCAAGGCGAGCCGCACGACCTCCGGACCGATCCCGGCGGGGTCTCCCACGGTGACCGCGATGTGAACGCGAGGATTAACTAATGGAGGCATCTAAGAAAGGAGCACTCTCAGTTGGGCACCCGTTGCCGGATGCAAACCGAACGGCCCCGTGTGTCTTTCCCAGCGGGAACCGGATCAGAGGGACACTTTCCCATCGAAGACGGCAACTGGTACGAGGGCAGCCGAATCTAGAAAATCTTTATGTAAGCTTTTTTGCGGAGCTTGCCTATCCACTCCTCCTGAGCTTTCTGCCGTTCCTGGCTAAGCATTACTTTTTCAATGGTGTCTCTGGACTCATCGAAGCCAAGAACTGACTTGGGCTTCTTGGCCTCGCAAAAGAGCAGGTAAGCGGAAGTGCCCATCATCACGGGCTTGCTGGTCTGGCCAGCTTTGAGTTCAGCGGCTATCTTGGCGAGGGTGTCGTTTAACGTGCCCGGAGCGACCCAACCCCAGTCGCCACCGCTTTCGGCTGTGTTGTCTTCCGAATAGAGCTTTGCCATGTCGGCAAATTTGGCGCCCCCGGCAACCCGCGTACGGATCTCCTCGAGAAAACGTTTGCGCTGTTCGGGGGAACCCTTGTCAGCGGAACGCAGGATGATCATGCGTAAGTGGATCTGCTCGTCTGTGGTGAACTCTTTAAGATGGTCCTTGTAAAAGGTTTTCATCTTGTCCAGCGGAACGATGGAGGAGCCCTTTACCGCCTGTTGGCGCATGCTTTGAACAATGATCTTGTCCATTTCTTCCTTTCGGAAGCGCTCTATCGTGTAGCCAAAAGAGGCAAGCTTCCGGGCGAATGCGGCACGATCACCCTTGTGTTCCTCTCTGATGACTGTGGCTATTCTGTCCTCGATTAAGTAGGGCGGGAGTTGGAACCCCTTCTCTTTGAAATATTGGAGGATCAACTGTCGGTCGATCAGTTCGCCGATGGCTTCAGTTCGGATCTGTTTGATCTTCTCGTTTAACTCCGCGCCCTGAAATTGTTCTGCGGCTGCTTTTTCTCTGGCAGAAACCAGTTCGCGTACTTGGGAAAATGTGACAGGGCTGTTGTTTACAACCGCGGCAAGACCGTCAAGCACCTCTTGGGCGACCAGCGACCTTGGCTGTATGTAGGCGCAGAAGGAAAGGAGTACCGACAGGGCTGCGGGAGCGTACTGCTTGAAATGCCTCATTGGTATAATCTGCATCGGAGGGGGTAAAGGGAAACGGTGAGTGCGGTCGACTGGACGCATAAGGGAAGGGAAGGTCCGAAGATAATTAAATTAATTGAGCCGGATCCGAAGTCAAGTTACGCAGGGAATCCAGAGGTCCACGAACCCTGCGACCAAAGGTCACTGACAGCTTATCGGATTGAGTTTACTTTGGATTTCTCCGCCAGAGACCTCACCCTGATCGCCGCCGAACGGGCGTGGGCATCCAAGCCTTCCAGTTGGCTGAAGGCCTCGATGATTGGAAGAGATTTCCGGAGTGCTGGCTCGTCCATCTTTACCCAACTGGTGCGTCTTTGGAACATATCGGCCATGAGCCCGGGGAACGATTTGCCGCCGCCGCCCGTCGGTAAAGTGTGGCTGGGGCCGGCGACAAAGTCTCCGGCCGCCACCGGAGAGTAGGCCCCGAGGAAAATCGCCCCTGCGGTGGAGATCCCCTTGGCGAGGGTGGCTGGATTCTGGGTCATGATCGAGACGTGCTCGGGAGCATACTGGTTACACAGCTGGACTGCGTCCTGAAGGGACTTGAGTAATACAAGGAAGGCGTCTTTTTCTAGCACTCCAGCGAGGTGTTCCCTGCGGGAAAGCTTCTCGCATTGTTCGGCCAACTGGACGCGCACCGCGTTAAGCAGTTTGGCCGAGTTTGTGGCCAAAACAATACCGCTGCCTTTCCCATGCTCGGCCTGGGCCAGAAGTTCGGATGCAACCCACGCAGGGTTGGCCGTTGCGTCAGCGATGACGAGGACTTCGCTGGGCCCGGGAAGCAGGTCGATGGATACCTCGCCAAAGACCTGGCGCTTGGCTTCCACCACATAGGCGTTACCCGGGCCGGCGATCTTCTGGACGCTTCGTATGGTTTGTGTCCCAAAGGCCAAGGCTGCGATCGCCTGGGCTCCGCCCACCTTGTAAATCTCTGTTGCGCCCGAGCTCCGCAGCGCATGCAGCAATGCGTCATTGATGCGTCCGCCAGTGTCGGAGGGTGTGGCGACAACGATCTCCTTAACCCCGGCGGCTGCGGCTAGCGTGACGGTCATGATGGCAGTGGATACCAGCGGAGCAGTCCCGCCCGGAACGTAAATTCCCACCCTTTCAAACGGAGTAAAACGTTCGCCCGTCCAGGCGCCCTGGGCGTTGCGCATTTTCCAGTCCTTGCGGAGCGATCGGCGAGCGAATGCGTGCACGTTCCGGCGAGCGGCAGCAATTAGGCGGGTTGTTTGCGCAGGAAGCTTAGGGTGTCGTGTTTCGAGTAAGTCCTCGGCGGACAAAACCGGCCCGCCAAAGCGGCGGGTGTACTCCAGGAGCGCGGCGTCCCCCCGCTGGCGGACTGCATGAAGGATCTCCCTGACCGTATCCTCCACTCCGGGCGGCGGGCTGGCCTTCCTGAGGAGTTTGCGGAGACTTTCAGAGAAGCTGGGGTCTGTGTGGCGGATGATTTCCATTGCGGGACAGGAGTCGGCTCTTCCTGCGCCTAGCGTTTGTTTCTCTCGCCCGTTTTGGACGCCGGCACTGCTCCACTGGAACGGGGTGCCTTCTGGAGAGCTTTCTCGCGGGAGGCACCCGTGACGGAGCGGCCCGAGCGGCCTTTCTTTGGTTTGTCCAACTCGGTGCGGTGGCCGATTTTGTCAACGGTTCCGTGTTTAAGATACTGGTCACGAATCGCCTCCAGCATGGAATCCCTTTGGGTGTAGAGGCGCTTGAGCGGACGAGGCTTCACCCTGTCCAGCGCGTAGGCGGTCAGCAACGGAAGGGTGATCGTGGAATCCGCATAGCACACAACGCAGTCGGGTAGGGTGTCCGGGTCGATTTTACCCCAGCTGACGGCCTCGGCAGGGGTCGCACCAGAGAGCCCGCCGGTGTCTGGCCGGGCGTCGGTACACTGTAAAAAGTAGTCGTGCCCCCGCTCTTCAATCCCCATTACCTCTTGGATCTGAGGCTCGGTTTGGAGCATGAAGTTTTTGGGCGAACCTCCACCGAGGATGAAAACGCTTGAGGACAGGCCTCGGGATTTGGCGTTGTACACGATGGCAGCGGTTTGGTTGACATCCCGGTTGACATCAAATTGAAGTTTTGAATCCCGGAGGGCCATCGCAGCGACATTCATACCTATGGAGCTGTCACCGGGGGAGCTGGTGAAAACGGGCACTCCGCACTGGTAGGCGGCACTTAGTACGCTGGAATCCTTGAGGCCCAGCTTTTGTTCCCGCTTGTGGACGTATTTGCCCAGAAGGTAATGGAACTGGTCGGTTCCCATGAGGCACTGAAACTCCTCTCCCTGAATCACCTGGCGCACGAAGGCGTCGGTATCCAGAAGCACGTCATAGTCAAATAGGACGTCATAGATCCGGATGACCCCTTCCCGGCGGAGCGCGACATCATCGAGAAAGGGCGAGCCGGCAAACAGGTGCATTCCAAGGCCGTAGTGTAGGTCGTGGTAGAGGTTTGCACCCGTTGAGATAATCCAGTCAACGAAACCGGCTTTTAGAAGCGGCACGAGGGCGGCGCCGCCAAGCCCCGCGGGTGTGAGCGCTCCGGTGAGAGAGAGTCCCACCGTGCCGTTGCTCGCCAGCATTTTTTGGCTCAGAAGCCTGCAGGCCTCTGCAAGACGTCCTCCATTGTAGGCTTTGAATGCGCCGTCAATGAGGTCGGCGGCTTTCATTCCTTTGGTGATGGGAGAGGGGAGGAGGCGAGGGAACTTTTTATTTAACGAGCTCATGGTCGGTGACGGATGAAGGTGGGAAGGGTAATGGTTGGGTACGGCAGGTCAACACCGGTGCCCCTGTGGAGGGGGGCTCCTTCCGAGCGAGGAATCACTCCTGAGACTCGCCACGGGCGACCTCGTCAAAATCTCCCAAACCTGAAAAGCTGCCAAAGACTCCCTCACCCTCACTGACAGAAAAGATCCAGAATTGCACAGCTTTCCATCCTCAGAAAAGTTACCAGCCATTTTTACAGAAAAAGCTTTGCGCCGCCCCTGAGGCTTCCTGCGGGGTTCTCTCTTATCCCTGCCCGGGCAGCCAACTCCGAAGTAAAGAGTATGAAAACTCAATTTCAGTTGGATACGGAGTTGTTGGATGGACGGGACTTGGATTTTGAAAAAAAATTCGAAAAGGCTTTTTTTATTTCAACTAAGTCGGATTCAGCGGGTGGAGACGGGTGGGATGGCCGTCCAGCGGATGCAGACCGGGTTGCTGGCGAACAGGGTGCGCCCGGGGGGCGGGCGGATGGGCGGGCTGATGGGGGGGCTGATGGTGAGTCCGATGAGAGTGTGCTCAAAAGGCTCAGTGCAGGAGAGCAGCGGGCGATGGGGGAGTTGTGGGGGCGGTACGCGGGACTTTTGTTCTCGCAGGCGCTGCGGGTGCTCCACAACCCGGCGGAGGCGGAGGATGTTGTGGTTGAGGTCTTTTCAGAGGTGTGGCGGCGGGCTGGGGGCTACCACCCAGAGCGGGCGCGGCCTGCCGCCTGGCTGGTGACCCTTGTAAGGCGGCGCGCTATCGACCGGTTCAGGGAGCGGCGGAGTCATGAGCGTGCGGAGGAGCGGTTGGCGTTGGAGCAGGGCGGGGGCGCGAAAGCACAAGACGGTATCGAGGAACAGGTGCGCCTCTCGGAGTTACGCCGTTTGCTGGAGCAGGTGCTAAATCGCCTTCCCGAAAGGCAACGGGAGGCTGTCTGCATGGTTTATTTCGAGGGACTTACGCAACGCGAGATCTCCAAACGGACTCGGACTCCGATTGGAACGGTCAAAACAAGGCTTGAGCTGGGCTTGCGTAAAATGCGGGAGCGGATCCGCGTGGTGAGGTTACGCCCCCGGATGGAACTTGGCTCTGGGGAGGAGTGTTTTTCCGGCGATCCCTCGGCCTGCGAGGCGCAATCGCGTTTTGGTAAAGAAAAAGTGGTCGCAGAGTCGTCAATGTGCGCTGCCTCAAATCGGAGTGAAAGGACTCAAAGAGATTCGCTTTTGGCGGACGAAAACATTTCCATGCGCCATCCCGCAGGCGGTTCGGACGACTGTCACCAGCCCGAGGCCTCCACCGCTGATTGAGGGCGGGCGGCAGTCTTGTCGCCATGCCGCAAGTCTCCCATCCCTGCCCAGCGCCGCCGGAACATTGATGCGATCCACCGACCTGGGTCTGTTCTCTGCCTGATCGACTTGGCCCGGATGCAGGCTTTGCGAAGCCATGGGCCTGTTAGATGCTCCCCAGCGTTATTTACCACGTTTCCGCGGTTTAGCCCCAGAGACTGCTTTTACCTCGATGCGTCCTGCACCAGTCATCTTCCTAGAATCCAACAGGCGAAGACGTCGCCAAAGTGCCAGAGCCAGATACACGCTGCCAAATTCACGTACCCGCTCGACCGAGAGATTGACCGAGTCGGCCAGTTCCCACTGCTCGCTGGAGGGAGGGTTT
>JBIKSY010000202.1:0-7190 GCA_044348365.1 Chthoniobacteraceae bacterium | reverse complement strand
CTTAAATAATTTGTTGATTGATTCGCAAAAATTAAAGTGGCAGTATAAGGGGTAGCTGTCGCTTTGTTTGGGCCGTTTTGTCAAAAGTTTTGTTCTTTGTTGCAAATAATTCTTGACCGAATTGGTGATTTTATTGAAGGCTGCTGCATGCGTAATCGGCCGGATGAAATTGTTGATTGGTGAGATTCCGGCGCCGAGGTCTCAGGCGTGCCGCAGAAATGAAATCTCCTCCGGTTGCGGGGCGCCCCTTGAGGTACCCCCCTTGGAGAGAGGGGATTGATCCTGAGTGTTCTCTTGCTGGCTGTTTTGGCAGTTTGGTTTTGGGCGGATGTTCATGGCTTCCGTCTTGAAGCGCTCGGTAAACACAATTTAAATCGACGCAAGCAGCGAAATGGCCGTAATGCTATTTGCGATCGGCAACACTAGAGTGCGGTCAGTATTTACCAGCCAGAGATAAGTCTGTTTTTGTTTACTCTGCGTCCCGGTCTTCCCCCGAAGACCCGAAAGTACTCTCTTTTCGACAACTTTACTGGAAGTTGTGACGAGGGGTGGCGCGTATTTGATTGCCACAGCCGAGACGCGGCCTGGTGCCCGAGAAAGAAGCACCGGAGAAACCGGGGAGGGCAACTGCTGCGTTATTTGCTCTTGTTCAGGATTTCTCTAATTTCGTCCACCGAAAGCTTGCGGCCCTCGACAACTCCTCCTGCTGGCGCGTTCCCTGGAAGGTATTTCTGGTCCTTGCGCGCGGCCTCGGGGCCTTGGAACGGGCGTTCCGCTCCGGCAAACTTCTTGGGGGCGCTTGGCGCGCTCGTTGGCGACGTTGGAACCACCTTTGGGGGGGCGCTTGGTGAGCTTCCGGGGAGGAAGGACTTTCCGAACGTTGGGGAGGGGATCGCGAAAGGCTGCTTTGCGGCGAACGGTTTTGCCACGGCTTTGGCCTCCGGGGTGAGAAATTCTGGCGAGGCAAAGGCTTCAGTTGAAAACGCCTTGGTTTGGAAGCTTCCCGGCCGGAAAGACTGTGTGGCAAAGGCGCGGGAGGGGGCTTGTCCCTTTTGGGAGCTTTTGCTGCGGGAAAGGTCGTAGGACTTGCTCAGATCCCAGTCCAGCAGCCGTTTTTCCCCCGCGGTTTGCGCCTCGGAGCGGGACACGCTTTCGGCAAGGAGCGTTCCGGAGGTCCCGCGGAGGAAGGAGGCTTCCGCCAAGGAAAGCAGCGCAGCAACCAGCAGCGGACTTGGAGGACGGGTGCGCATCACTTGGAAAGTCTGCGGCAAAAGAGGATTCCCGACAAGCTCCTTTGCTTCAGGCGTGTAGGGATTGTGCCGCCTGTCGCTTCAGCGCGATGTTGGAAAGAAGGGCCTGGGAACAGGCCTCCGCAAAGGCGGGGTCGCTGACTGTGGTGTCCATCTCAATGACTGGAATGTCCTTGCGAAGGCCGCGGCGCAGCGACTCAAATAGCGCAGCATCGGCCTTTGGTTGGTGGAACGCAAAGCCTGGAGCGCCCAGGGAGCTGACTCCCTGAAGGGGCAGCAGGAGGGTGAGGGGACCGGTGGAGGCGTTTAGTTTTTGGGCGACCCTCCGGCCGATGGCGGCGGCCTCCTCCGAGTTTGTGCGGAGCAGGGTGGCCTTGGGGCTGTGGCGGTGCAACAGCCTGCCTGCGTACTGTGGGGGGAGGGTATGCGGTGCGTAGAAGTTGACGATGTCCAGGCAACCCGGGACCACCACCGCCGGAACGCCGTGTTTGGCGGCGGACTCAAGCCGGGAGGGACCGGCGCTGAGTACGCCTCCAACGACCTCGTCGGCCCACTCCTTGAGCGTGAAGTCCAGCACCCCTGTTGCCAACCCCTCGGAAATGAGAGCTTCCATGGTGCGGCCCCCCGAACCTGTCGAGTGGAAGGGTAGGACCTGATAGCCCTCGCGTTCGAGCAACTCCGAGGCAAGTTGCACACCGGTGGCTGTGTTGCCAAAGACAGAGGCGAAAATCAGGGGGCGATCCTCTTCCCCATTCGTCGGCTGGGTTTCCATCATCCCGCAGATGGCTCCGGCGGCGCGCGCCAAAACGGGGCGCGAAAGTCGGTTGAGGCGCTCCATTTTTGTTACGCACGGAAAATGAAGCGTGTCCTCCAAGGGGAACTGGGCCGCTGCCTGAGGGCGGGCGGAACCGCTCAGCAGCACTTTGGGGAATCCGAAAGGAAGGCTCCTGAGGGCGGCCCATCCGATGGCGTCCGCCTCCCCGAAGCCCAGGCAGATGGCGCCGTGGATCTTTTTTTGGTCGCAGAGCTGGCGCAGTTTCCTGGGGGCGGCTTCCAGCATCATTTTACGGGCGCCTTCCCGGTCTTTCTTAAAAAGCCGCCAGTCAAGGTCCTGTAATTCGGAAACGCTTTCCCGCGAAATGTGGGGTGCCAGCTGCGGACTGCCTCCAATCCCCACGTCAATGAAGATCGCCAGGTGGCCGTTTTGCCGGATGCAATCCGCGAGAAACTCATGCTGGGGGCCAAGCGCGTCCAAGGCTCCCAAAACGGCGATGGTTGCCATGCGGTGCGGAGCTTATTTGGGAAAACCGCCGATGGCGGTCGCGGCGGCCTCGTAGACCGCCGGGTCCGACAGGCAGCAGAGGGCGCCGATGAGCTGCGGATCTTCCTCGCCGCGGCGCATGTCGGTTGTGATTTGGATGATGGCGTTTGAGCGCAGGTTGGCGGGGAGCCTGGCCAGCGAGTCAAACCAGCGGCGCAAGGACTTTTCCGAGGCGAGGGTGATACAAAGCAGTTGGAGCGCCTCGAGTTGGACGCCTGAAAGGGGGGGGGGCGGTGGCATGGGCAGCGAGGGGGGGGTTACATCACAGTGCCCCTGAGAATGAGCACCGCAGTGCTAAAGTAGATGACCAGGCCGGTGACGTCCACCAGGGTCGCTACAAAGGGGGCGGAGGAGGTGGCGGGATCCAGACCGAAGCGGCGCAAGATCAACGGCAGCATCGACCCGGAGAGGGTGCCCCAGAGGACGACCCCGACGATGGAGGTAGCCACTGAGGCCGCCACCAAGAGGTAGTGGGGTCCGTAGGTGGGGGAAAACTGGGACCAGGCCACGATCCGTGTGAAGCCAATCGCGCCCAAAATCGTGCCAAGGGCAAGGCCGGCCACGATTTCCTTGGCCATGATCCGCCACCAGTCGTGCAGTGAAATTTCCCCCAGTGCGAGTGCGCGGATAATGAGGGTGGAGGCCTGGGAGCCTGAATTGCCGCCACTGGAGATGATAAGCGGGATAAAGAGCGAGAGAACGACGGCTTTCTCCAGTTCGTGTTCAAAAAAGCCCATCGCGGTCGCGGTGAACATCTCGCCCACAAACAGCACGATGAGCCACACCGCGCGCTTGCGGATCATCTGGAGCATTGGCGTCTCCATGTACGGGGTGTCCAGGGCCTCCATCCCCCCGATTTTTTGGATGTCCTCGGTGGTGACCTCGTCCTGGATGTCGAGCATGTCGTCCACCGTGACGATGCCCAGCAGCGTGTCGCGGGAGTCCACCACGGGCAGGGAGGCCCGGTCGTACTTTTTAAAGAGACTCAGGGCCACATCTGCCGAGTCGCTCACCCGCAGCGCGATAAAGCGGTTGTCGTGGATGTCGGCCACCATGGTGTCCAGGGGGCTGAGGAGAAACTCCCGGATGTGGACGTCGTCGATGAGGCGGCCGGCGTGGTCTGTGACGTAGATGACGTTGAGGGTCTCCGAGTCGCGGCCGTGTGCGCGGATGTAGTCGAGGGTTTCCCCAACGGTCCACTCCGGGCGGACCGTGAGAAACTCGGTGGTCATCAGGCGGCCAACGCTGCCCTCGGGGTAGCCGAGAAGCGTGCGGGCGATCTGCTGTTCTTTGGGCGAGAGCAGTGTCAGCAGCTGGGTGACGACCGCCGGCGGGAGCTCTTCGAGAAGGGCCGTCCGGTCGTCCGAGGACATGTCGTTGAGGATCCGGGCGGCCTCCTCGTTGCCCAGGTTGCGGATGATGCGTTCCTGCTCCTCCGGCCCGAGGTACTCAAGGACATCGGTGGCGCTGGTCTGGGGCAGAAGCCGGAAGACGATTGCCTGGATCTCCTCGGGCAGTTCGCTGATGATCTCCCCCTGATCGGCCGCCGGAAGCGTTTCGAGCAACTGCCGGATCGCCGAAAAATTCCGGGTCTCAATCAGTTCGTTAATTTCCGGGCCGATCAGGTTGCCAAGCATAGGGAGAAAATTTTACGAGGCCGCGCGGGTGCGCACTCAAGGTGGGAGCCCTTTCCCCGCGGCCTCGGTCGGAGCGGATCAAGGCTTGGTTGCGGCCTCAGCGCGAGCTTTCGCTAGCACTTCTTTCACATTCACTGCGGCGCCACCGCGGCGTTTGCTTTCATCCGCGGCCTCCATGAAGGCGTACAGTTCCAGGGTTTCCTCGGCGCTCACGGGGGACTGGCCGGTCCGGAACATTTCGAGGATCTTAAAAAGCAGCGGGTCGTACCCGTCGTAGGCGCCAACTTTGGACTCGCCCTTTTCCCCCTTGGCGCTTCCGCCGTAGCCCTTCCGCTCCTTGCCGTTTTCCTGTCGGAAGATCCCGGTCCGTCCGTCTTCCCAGGTTCCTGTGACCTCCACCCTTCCGTCTTCAATCAGAGAGCGTTTGACCGAGACGCAGCCAGTACCCATGACGGTGAAGAGGCTTTCGCAGCCATGGATGCCGTACCAGAAGAGGTCCGGGTGGGAGGGCTCAAGATTTACGGGACTGAAGGTCTCGGCGGACGCGACCTTTCCCAGGGAGCCTGCGCGCACCTGCTGGGTGGTGGCGCCGTAGCGTAGGGAGGAGGCGCTCAGGATCGGGACGCCCGCATTTTTGGCGGCGTCGAAGATGCGCACAGCGTCCGCCAGAGAGGCGGCGATGGGCTTGTCGATGAAGACGGGTTTGCGGGCCTTGAGAATCGGCAGGAGTTGTTCGAGGTGCACTTTGCCGTCGTTGGATTCGAGCAGGACGGCATCCACCAGGGGAAGAAGGGCCTCAAGGGAGTCCACGATTTCCACCCCCATCTCCCGGACCTTCTCGGTGTATTCCGGGACCCGTTTGGTGCTGCTCTCAATATCCCGGCTTCCCTGTGGGTAGGCCGCCACCATGCGAAAGCCCGCCACTTTTGGGGCGTCCTCCGGCTTTTTGGGGCCCTTGTTCAGGGTGGAGGTGAAGGCGATGGCGTGGGAGGTGTCCAAACCGACAATCCCGACCCGCAGGGTGGCCGGGGGGGGTGGGGGCGCGGCGTTGACTCCGCGGGTCAGCAGGCCGAGTGCGAGACACAGCAACAGCAGGGGGGAGGTTTTTTTGATCACCCACGCGGCTTTAGCAGGTTGGCGAATGATTTGCCAACAGATGGAGGGAGGGCGGAGGGCTGTCCCTTATATTTGTCGAGAGTGCTTGTCACGGTGGCGGGTGGAGGAAAACATTTTGCCGCCAGTCCACATCTCCGCCTCAAATCCCCCCAAAATGAAGCTCACCCGTCGTTCCGCTTTGCAAAAAACCGCTCTCCTGGGTCTCGCCACCGCCTTCGGTTCGCTCCGTGCGGCGAATGCCGCTGGCAGGAAGCTGCGGGTGGCTGTGGTCGGTCTGGGACGCGGCATGGCGCATGTCTCGGCGCTGCTCGGCCTGCCCGATGTGGAAATCGCGTGGCTTGCGGAGGTGGATCCAAAGCGCCTGGCAACCGGGATGAGTGCCGTTGCAGACAAGCAGGGGGAGGGCTGCCGCGGAGTCTCCGACTTTAGAAAAGCGTTGGAGGACAAAACGCTGGATGCGGTTTTTATCGCGACCCCAAACTTCTGGCACACCCCTGCGGCGTTGCTGGCGATGCAGGCGGGAAAGCACGTGTACGTCGAAAAGCCCGGCTCGCAGAATCCGGCCGAGGCGGAAATGATCGTCGCGGCCGCTCAGAAATACGGACGGCTGGTACAGATGGGCAACCAGAGGCGGACCTGGATGCGTGAGGGGATCGCTGCGCTGCATTCCGGCGTGATCGGGGAGGTGCACTTTGCCCGGGCCTTTTATTATGCCTCGAGAAAGCCCATTGGAGCCGGCGCGATCGCCCCGGGCCCGGATTTGGATCTAAATCTGTGGCAGGGGCCGGTGGCTGAAGAACGCGATATCCGCCCCTTTGTCCACTATGACTGGCACTGGCTCTGGCATTGGGGCAACGGGGAATTGGGCAACAACGGCATCCACACGCTGGACGTCCTGCGCTGGGGCCTGCAGGTGCGCTACCCGCGGCGGGTCACCTACAATGGGGGGCGCTACTGGCATTCCGACAGGCAGGAGACGCCGGACACGGGCACGGCGGTATTTGACTTTGGAAAGGTCGGCATGGAGTGGGTCCAGAGCAGTTGCACCCCAAGGACCGCGGAAAAGCCTGTGGCGGAGTGTGTCTTTTATGGGGACAACGGCTCGCTGGGCCTGACGGGGCCGAACTGGACAGTGTACGATCCGAAGGGGGTGAAGGTGGGCGAGGGCGCCGGGGCCGGTGGGAAAGACCCGGCGCACATCGGCAACTTTCTGAGCGCGATCCGCGGCGAGGGGTCCCTGACCAGTCCCATCGACGAGGGGCAGATCAGCACGATGCTCTGTCACTTGGGCAACATCGCCTACCGCACAAGCACCGTGGTGGAGTGCAATCCGCAGACGGGCCGGCTGCTGAACAACCCGGCTGGGGAGAAGCTCTGGAGGAGGGAGTACCGTCCAGGGTGGGCGCCTTCTGTGTAGGAGGCGCCTCCGGCGCTGCGCCTGCCGGGGCGTGCGCGCCCCGTGGATTTAATCTTTCCCCAGTTGACAAGGCGGTGCGGGTGGAACATAGTCCGCTCCCTTTTTACTCAGGATTTCATCATGGCCAACACTCCTTCTGCCGCCAAGCGCGCCCGCCAATCCGGACAGCGCGCCCTCGTCAACCGTCGCATCATGACTTCGGTGAAAAACCACCTGAAGGCCGTGAGGTCTGCCATCGTCAAGGGTGACAAGACCGAGGCGCAGGCGGCGGCTCTGGCTTGCGAATCCACCTTGGACAAGGCAGTGAAGACCGGAAACGTTCACCGCAACAAGGCCAACCGCCACAAGAGCGCTTTGACCCTGGCGCTCGCTGCCAAGCAGTAACCCTAAAAACGGGAATGGGGTTGCATGGATAATCAGATAACTATCTGCTGTGGTGTGGAATGCAG
>JBIKSY010000201.1:0-7205 GCA_044348365.1 Chthoniobacteraceae bacterium | reverse complement strand
CGGACCACCTTTGAGTCTGGGACATCGCGGCCCTCGGCTCCCAGCACGTGCGCTTCGAGCCGGGCCGCCCTTAGGGCATCGTACGCTACCTTGGAGATTTGCTTGTTCGGAACGACAACACACACGGAGCGTTCGGCCCCAAGACTGGTTTTTACCAGCGTCGTGAGCGCCTTGAGCGCCTCCTCCAGATGTGCAAACTGCTTCCGGTTGGGGGATGGGCCGTGGGAAATTGATTTATACCGCGTTAGTTCGTCTTTTCCCTCGTCTAGGTCGTCCACCTCGCAGCCTTCCAAAACGGCCACGGCAAACTTTCGGATTTCTTCTGTTGTCCGGTAGTTGAGATAGAGCTTTCGGGAACGGCCCTTCACATTGATTCCACATGCTGCCATTGAGGCGCGGTTGCGGTCGTAGATGCGCTGGTGCCCATCCCCAACAAAAAACAGGTCGTTGGCAGCGGGCGCAACCATTGCACGGAGAAGCCGCAGCGCCTGCCCTCCGAAGTCCTGCGTTTCATCCACCACGATGTGGGAGTACTGCGGATCCTTCCCCGCCATGAGTTGGGCAGCGTCCCGGTAGGCGTCCTCGAGCTCCTTTAATTTACGGCTGGCCAGTTGGTGGCGGTATTCTTCGAACACGGGCCAGATGGCATCCCTTTTCCCTCGGTTGAGAACCACGCCCCGCCCTGTCCGCCTTGCCGTCCGGTATTCCTCGCGAGTAGTGACACCCTGAGACAGAACAACCCGTTCAAACTCCTCGTTATAAAAGGAATCGGGCAGGCCCAGAGCGGCGTCCACCTGCGTCATTGCAAGTCGCCACGCCTCGCCAGCTCCTTCCTTTTTGCGGTCAAACACGATCCCATGGGAATACTGGTGCCGGCGCAGGAAAGTGCTCACCCATGCGTCCAGATTGCGCACTTCGATGCGGGCCATGACTGCTGGGCTGCAAAGCAGCTTGAGGTTCTCTTCGATGTCGGCCGCCAGGTTTTTGGTGAAGGTCGTAAAAAGCAGCTTCCTGTTCGATTCCAGATGGTTTTCGGCGAGCCACTTTGCGCGGTGCATCGCAAGGACGGTTTTTCCCGTGCCGGCGCCCCCGAGCACGCGCATCGGGCCGTTGCGGTTTCCCACCGCCAGCCGGCGTTGTTTTGGATGTAGAAACACCCGCCAGTGGGAGAGCGGCGAGTTGATGAGTGCCATCATGGTTTCCTCGTCGTCCACAACGACAAACCTCGACTGGGATTCGGGCGTTGCCAGCGCCCTGGCAAAGTCTTCGACGTCGATCTGGCTTTCGGGCCTGGCTTCGCGGTCGTCCAGCACCTGCTGCACCGTTTCCCCAGCCGTGATGAGAAACAGCGCCTCGTAGGCCTCCACTGGTAGGGCAGGCTCCAGTTCATCCAACTGCGCCTCAGTGTGAGTGGCTCGCACCCGCGGCAACAATTCCTTCGGAATCCCAACACTGAGCAACTCCCCATCGGTCAGGGCGGCAAACAGGGCGCGGTGCAAAGGGGCAGGGGACTCTTTCCCACCAGATCCCCCCGTCTGCCCGGATTTATCCTCAGCCACCGTCACCGTTTCCACCGAGAAGACCTGCATCGCACCCGTGGCGGGATTAATCGCCACCCGGCGGGACTCCGCCCAGCGGTAGGCGTCATCGTGCTTCGCGACGTACATTAACACATAGACATCACCGGTCTGCGGTTTGAATACGATGCCTCTCCAGTCCTTATCCAAACGCACGGAGCGCAGATTTTTGTCCCGCGCGGCATGGATGGTCTCATAGTTGATTCCCGGCGCAGTCGGATTGCTCTGGAATTGGATCGACCACTTCAGCACCTTGTTTTGCACTTGGGAGGGAAGGCTCGCCAAGTTTGCCAAAAAATCCTGCGCCAGAGCGACTTTCGGTTTGAGATTCATAAGGAGTAAAAAACGCTTGGAAGCTGAAAAGGAGGACGGTCATTCGGGCGCTTCAGGGCGCGCCTGCACCACTCAGGGCGGCGGCAAGCCGTTCCACCCAGCCCTCCTGCGCCACAATGGGGGTCCATCCCCTGTTGGCCCACACAGGTTCCGCATCCTGCTGGGCCTCGAGGAGGAGGACGATTTTCCGGGTGCACCATGCCAGCTCGCATTCCGCGATGATCACACCGTTTTCCGCCCATTCGTACCCGCATTCATCCGGAGGCGGTTGCCCGTCCTCCCGAAGCTTTTTAAGGCCGCCAGACAGAGTGCTCAGGGATTGCTCGATAAAGTCATTCCAGGCAGCGAGGTGCGCGGCGCCTAGACCGCCGTCCCCACCGGTTTTACGTTCGGCAACCGGCTCGGAAAAGACGCCATGGTCCCCCGTGTCGAGTCCGGTACGGGTGGCAAGGAGAAAGCCGGGAAGGGTCTGCAGGATGTTAAAAAGGCCCAGCCACTTGCGCCAGGCATCGTGCCGGTCCGGGTCGGTACCACACTGGTCTGGATCATAAACGACCACGCCGGGGCTGGCCGGGGGACGCGTTGCGCTGGAGAGAAGCGCCGCAGGCCAGTAGTACCGGAAGAATACACCAGAACCTTCAACATTGCCGCAAACCGCGCTTTTCGTAGGTCTATCGCAGTGCAATGGTTGAACACCGGTCCAGAACTGTTCCAGCAGGCGCCTGGTCTCTGCATGTGAGTCGCTGTGTGGGTGTGGGATGAACCGGACGAGAGTGGCGGCTGCGTGCATGGCGAGCCTGTCCTCGTGGCTGTCCCTCTCCTCGGCGCACGAGGTGGCCAGCCAGCGGAGCAGCCCGGACACAGCGTTCTCGGTCCAAAGTTCCTCCGCATACTTTGGCGCCATCCCAGAGGGAAGCAGTCCGGGGGCCGTACCGGCGAGGCCGGCGTTTACGCCGCCTTCCCAACTGGATTCCAGGGCGGTTTGCACATCCTGCCAGGTAAGTGACCAGACCCAAAACCTGCCGCTTTGCACCAGAGCGTTGCGTTTGGCTGCGTCGCTTTGTGTGGAGTGCTGGTGGTAAGTCCAACCGTCGCAAAACACCGCGACCGGCCGCCGGGGCGAACGGCCACGGACAGGTGAAATAACGAAGTCGGGGCGGCAAGCCTGCCGGACGCCTTCTGTGGCCCCCAGATCAACCTGAGGCTCCACCCAGTAGCGTTGCTCTCCTACCTCCAGCAGGAAACCAGACTTCCCACGCACAATCTCCTGGGTGAGGCGCACGACAGGAAGACCGTTCACGCGGCTGAGTCTTCGCAGGCTTTCGATAAACCGCGATTCGAGTTCCGAGTCGAAGTGCGGGTTGATGTAAATGTCCGCTATTGATTCCACCTTTTCGAGGTGTTCCAGCCCGCCGACGAGCTCCTCCAAAATGGCCCGGGCCCGGTCCCTGGAGACAAGGGCCATGGAGCGCCCCAACCGGTGCTGGTAGACACAGCGGTAGCAGCCGTCCTTTTCAGGGTCCTGATTGCAGGCGCATTCGCTCAGGTGGGTCAGTGCAAGTTTGAGCACCTCGACCAGCGTGGTGGCCCCGTCGGCCAGTAACTCGTGGAGGTAACCCGTCCCGCCCGGAACCGAATCGTAGAGCATCACGTAATGGCGGTTGGCTGCCCCATCCCGGCCTTTCTCCTCCTGAGTGATCAGTCGCACGTGGTCAACCTTACCGCCAAACCGGCGTTTGAGCCCGATCCGTACCGCCGCCATGAACGACAGGATGGAGGCCTCGTCCACCCCCGAGCGGGTGTAGGGCACCAGAATCCGAAGTGCTTCTGAAACAAACTCTCGGTAGAGGTACAGGCACTCGACGAGGTTCTCCGGTTCGTTGCTCCCGCGCGACGGGCAGTCAAACGCGTGAAACTGGCCCATCTCCCGCTCATGTTTGTTCTTGGGCGGGCGCTGGACCTGGCCGCACTGGCGGCAGAGTTTGAATCCCGGCCTCGGTTTGAGTTGTCCTCCCACCGAGTAGGACTCGCCCGGCTTGGTGGGTTCACCAAAGTTCACATCCCGAAAGGAGACCCTTTCGATGAACTCAAAACCGAAGGGCAGGTCCTCTTTTTTGAGTCGGTAGGCCTGCTTGATGTCCTTTGGCTCAAAGTCAGAGAGCATCTGGCGCACATAAAATTTTGGCTCCCGGTCCTCGGTACTGTCGTCGATGCGGGCTTCCGTGTCGTTGCTGTTGGCGATGGCCTGCTTGAAGCGCAACAGCACTCTCTTCTGCGACACGTTGGCCCACATAGGATCACCGCACCGGGGGCAGGCGGCGAGGCCGTCGGCGCGGAGTGCCAAGTTTTCCATATGCTGGCAGGACGGGCACAGGCGCCACTCTTCCAGACTGGAAAGCCCGACGTTGATCTGGTCGATCTCCACCCTCCTCTGGTTGGCGTAGAACACATTTTCGGGTGCAAATTCAGAAAGTGCCGAGTTGGCCGGTCGCTCGTACCGTTCCGCGGGCAGCGAAATGTAGGCGCCCACTCCTTCGGGATCGTCGCTGCTTTTTTTGCGCCACAGCAGCGACTTCAGTTCTACGCCGGCTTCTGGGAACGCGCAGTTTGGGATCAGGCCGGCGTCGGTCAGCGTATTGAGAAGCTCCCTCTGATTGATCTCGCTGACTACCTCCATGGCCTTCCTGCGTTCGCGCTCCAGCTGTTCGATGTCCTCCCGCGTGGCATCATCCTGCGGCCGGCGTTTGATTTCCGCTATTTGGCCTTTGATGTTTTCCCTGCGCTGGTTGTGGGACTTGCGTTCCTTTGAAAGTTCCTCCAGTAGCTTTTGCAGCCGCAGTTTCAGGGAGTCTTCCTCTTCGGTCCCCCGCATGAACGCCTCCAAGCGCTGTTCCACGCGGGCATCCAGGTCCGTCCCCAAAAGCGCCTTGAAGCCCTCCAGCAGGCGGTCCTCCTCCCTTCCGACAAACGCAAAGAAGATGCCTGGAAACCTCCCCTCATCCACTGCATCCAGCGCGTTGAGCGCCTCGCTCGTCTTGTCTGGCAGGGCGGAGGCCGCCACGCCCGAACCCACCCAGGCGTCCAAGCAAAAGGCAAAAAGCTGGCGCCGCAGGACCTCGGGCGCCTTGAGAAAGATGCCGGGGGGCACTACCTCGCCGCGCAACATTTCCTCGGTGTCTTCGAAGAAGTACAAATCATGGGGGCTGGCGCCATCGGCCATTGTGGCGGTGAAGGCATTTCCATCGCGGCGGCCTGCCCGGCCGATCCGCTGCAAATAGGAGGCCTGGGTCGGGGGCACGGAGCAGAGCAGCACGGAGGAAAGGTCGCCGATGTCCACCCCCATCTCGAGAGTGGGCGTGGCTGAGAGCAGGTTTTCGTACCAGGGGTGGGGCTGTTTGGACTTGAAGCGCAGCTCCAGTGCCTCGCGTTGTTCCCGCTGCAGTAGACCCGTGTGTTCCGCAGAAAAAACGCGCCGCAAATCTCCCCGGCTAAACTGACGCGCCAGCCATGTGTTGTTCTTTTGGTGGGTCTCGTAAGCCTCCTGAGGTGCGTCCAGGCACGGCATTCCAAGGAGCGCCTCCGCGGCCTCACTGGGCACGCTCAGACGCCGGAGGCCTGCCTTCGACTGGAGTTGCGCCACCTCGGCGTACAACCACAGTGCGTCTGGGTTCAGCGCCACTGCGTCCCCGTTGTCCCCTTTGAGGCGCACCAGCACCCCCTCTTTTTCCAAAGCCTGGATCGCCTCCAGATACATGGGCCCGTCAGCCCCTTCGGGCATCAGGTAGCCGCCGCCCCCGAGTGCCGCAAGCAGCCACGTTTGAAAAAAGGTGGGCCGTCCCTGTCCCAAAAGGGCGTCAAAACCATGCGCCTGTCCGAGCAACAGGAACACGGGGTGCGGGGTGCGCTGCCCCATTCCCGGCAGCCATTCCTGTCGGCCGGCCGTCCGCGCGAAGGCGAAGATGTTTCCGTCCGCAGCGTAGGCTTCCATTTCCGGATGCCGCACGCCGCCGCGTTGGCGCAGGTGTGTGACAAACCCCCAAAGCCACTGCAGCACCGACTGCGGAGTGGCGTGGCGCACGCCGTATTGTTCGTGCAGCACCGGCACGAGAGCAGCAGCCGCCCTTTCCAAACTGGCCAGACGCGGTGCTAGGGTTGCCTTGCCGATCCCTTCGAGGTTTCGCCCGTTCCTGCTGAGGTAGGTGAACTCCGCGAAGGCCTGCCAGCCGAGGCGCTTTTCAACGCGGCCAGGCAGGCGGCTTCTGGCGGGCAGCGCATCGTGACGTTGGAGCCCCTCCGCCCAGTCCTTTTGCCAGACCATGTTCGGTCCGATGAACTCGGAAACAAACCGTTCGTCGCTCATGTGCCAGGCCGTGCCCTGCTCACGCCAGAGGGCTGCCGCCTGGTGGAGAAACTCCGGCCACGCGCATTCCGGCTGCGCCACCCGGTCGATGACCTGCGCCAGGCCAGTGCGGACCGCGTTCATGTAGGCGCGCGCCGAGAAAAAACCTGCCCGGTGCGCTGCGTCTTGGACCGAGTCGGAAAATGCGATCAGCTTTTTGTCGTCGTTGAAGGGGCTGGCCCAGCTTTGCTCGATCGCCACCGTGCCGAGGGTTGCGTTTCGGGCACCGAGCAATAGAAGCCTGAACCGGCTTCCGCAAGCGGGGCACACCGGGTCGTGTTTGTTGTAGGTCACTCCCTCCCGGGAGGCGCTGGTGTGCAGCGCGGTGACGCGGAACACCTCTACCAGTTCCGGATTCCCACACGCGATACACTGCTCCGCGCCGCTCTGGAGCTGGCCGCATTGGCCGCACAGCCGCTGCTCGACCCCTTCACAATGCGGCCGCTTGATCGCTGCGCGCGCGTACAGGCGCACCGCCTCCGGGTGGTTGGCAAACCAGGTGTTGTAGATTTCGTCCAAGTCCGTCCCGATCCGCTGCTGGCCGGTGGACATCCGGCTTAACCAACCCGTGGTGTGGCAGTCCCCGCACCGGATGAGGGGAAGAAACAGGCCGCCCTTGTCGCGGTTGAGATCGCTGCTGGCCAGCAGCTCAATGCGTTTAGAGTCCGCGCAGACCGGAGCCACCATGCGCCGCAACTCCCGCAGCCAGAGTTGGACGCGCAGAGTGACCAGCGGGCGTCCCTTTTCGTCCCTTGCCCACGCCACCAGCGCCAAAAGAGCGTCCAATACCCCGCTAATGTGGGGGCGGTCTAGTGTGGTGAATGATTAATTCGTGCAATAAGTTTTAAGGTGTGCAAGTGTGGAATATGCGCACCGGACGTCCACTAAATGCATTG
>JBIKSY010000200.1:0-7224 GCA_044348365.1 Chthoniobacteraceae bacterium | reverse complement strand
ACAGCATGACGCGCTGTGGAGCTCCTCCCGCCTGCTGCGAGCGGTAGAAGGAAACCGAGCGAGTCACCTCGGCATGGAGGCGGGTGGCTGCGTTGCGCAGCACCTTGGCCAGCCGCGCTTGCTCGGGGTCTTCTGGTTCGGCAAAATTGGAGCCTTGGCCGATGAACCCGGTGGTACGCTTGCGCGTTTCTGCCATGGTAAAGGGCTCGGCGAACTCCTTCGCCACCGCGGCGGTCAGGGTGCTTCCGCCCGAGGAGATGGTGCGTATGAAAAACTTGCCTGGTTCGATGAACAAAAGGTTGGTCGTGCGGGCTCCCAGGTCGATGAGCAGCGTGCAGCCCTCCGGTTCTCCGTAGTTGAAACGGAAGGCGTTGTACAATGCGATTGTGGCCAACTCGATTCCGTTCGGCTGCATGCCGGCCCCGTCCACAGCGGCCGTCCATTCCTCCAGCAAGTCGGTTTTGGCGGCAGCAATCAGAACCTCGGGTTCGTGCGCCTGCGTTTCGTACACGATCCTGTGGTCCCAGACGACCTCCTCAAGCGGATAGGGAATGTTCTGCTTTGCCTCGAACATCACAGTCTGTTCCAGGTCCGCACCGCTCATCGCGGGAAGTTTCACCATGCGGCTGAAGGTCGACTGTGCAGGCAGGGTGAGCCGCACAGGCAATCCTTTCCCCTTCATGCTTTCGACCATCTCGCCGATGGCGAGGGCCGACTGGGCCACACGGGTGGCGTCTGCAGCCGGATCAGGGATGAGCTCCCGGGTCTCGATGGCGTGCAACTGGAGGGCACCCTGTTTGCCCAGCCTAAATTCGGCCAGAGAAACCGTCTGGGAGCCAGAGCTGAGTGTAAATATCCGCTTCGGGGTGGACATGAAACTTGGGCTTAGCGCGCCGAGGTTTTGATGGCCTCATGATAGTCAAAAAACAGTGGGGCAAAAGGGGTCTGGCCCTTGTTGAGAAAAGCGTCGGTCAGCTTGTCTGTGAGCGACTCACGGGCCTTGGCAAAGTTTTCGTAAGTCAATTTCACTGACTTCTGTCCGAAGGCGATCAACTGCCCGCCAGAACTGATCTCCACATAAACGCCGGCAATGTTGTTTACGGAGAACGCCTTGTTGTCCGAAAGCCGGTTCAGGGTCTTCGGAGCGATGTACATCACTGAGTGTCGTTCACGTCCCGGTGCTACGTCCACGTGGACAACCTCGCCTTCCAGCAACCGGGGGGGCGTCCCCTGTTTCCCTGTTAAAATCAGGGAATATTTGAACGTCAGTTCAGGGAACTCCTGAAACGAGTCAAACTCTGTCTCCACCTCCAGCCAGACCGCCGGGGGTTCGTTCGGACCGATGATCCGAGGCTTTTTCGCCTGCGTCATCAACGGAATGCTTGCCACGATTTGCGGCGAACCGATCAGACTGAAGTTGACCTTCACTCCGTCCACCGGACGGTTTGCTGCGTATGTCTGCGACACACTTGCAACGACTAGAAAAAGGGCTGCTCGGAGGGGCGATATTTTCATGGTTCCGGGAGGGGTAAGGGGGGGGGAGGAGCCGCTTGGGTATCCTATGGTTTGGCCGGGCCAACACGGTTCCTGAAGTACTCAATAGTATGACGGATGCCTTCTTCAAAGTCCACCTTCGGCTCCCAGCCAAGGATGCTCCGCGCCCGTCCAATGTCGGGTTGCCGCACCTTGGGGTCGTCTACCGGCAGCGGGCGGTACTCCAGTTCCGAATGCGTCCCCGTAATCCGTATGATGTGCTCCCCGAACTCCTTGATCGTCATCTCCCTTGGATTGCCGATGTTCACGGGTTCGTGGAAGTCGCTCATGACCAGCTTGAACATTCCGTCGATCAGGTCGCTTACGTAGCAGAAGGAGCGGGTTTGAGAGCCGTCTCCGAAAACAGTAAGCGGCTCTCCGGTAAGGGCTTGTCCGATGAATGCAGGCACGACACGCCCGTCCCGCAACCGCATCCGCGGGCCGTACGTGTTGAAGATCCGGATGATCTTGGTGTCCACGCCGTGGTAGCGGTGGTAGGCCATCGTCAAGGCCTCCGCAAACCGCTTTGCTTCGTCGTAGACACCGCGTGGTCCGATGGGATTGACGTTGCCCCAGTAATCTTCGCGTTGCGGGTGCACCAACGGATCCCCGTAAGACTCGCTGGTGGAGGCCAGAAAAAAGGTCGCACCCTTGGCCTTCGCCAACCCGAGGGCGTTGTGCGTGCCCAAGGCACCCACTTTCATCGTGGGAATGGGATGCTCCAAGTAATCAATGGGACTCGCTGGAGAGGCCAGATGGAACACGAAGTCGATGTCATCCGGCAGAAAGATGAAGTTGGATACGTCTTGGCGCACGAACCGGTAGTCCGGATTGCCCGCAAGGTGGCCTATGTTTTCCGCATTTCCCGTGATGAAGTTGTCCAAGCCAACCACCCGGTGCCCTTCGGACAGCAGCCGGTCCGTGAGGTGTGAGCCAAGGAAGCCCGCTCCGCCGGTTACCACAGAGACGGGACTGGTTGAGGATCTCGAGAACATGGCGGAAACCTATTCGGAACAGCCGAGGAAGGGCAATGCGGAACATCCCTGTTTTTACTAAGGGAAATGCTAGTCAGCGGGTATTCCTGCTTACGGTGCGGTTTGGACCGCGACCGGGACTGGGGGTGCCCCCGCTCCGAAGAGCTTTTCCTCCGGATTTCTGGCCAGAGCAAGCCCTGACAACGGGCGTTTGGAGCCGGGTGGAGCGTCCCAACCGCCTCCCACCCCGGGGGGGCATGACTGTTCAATTTGGCGGCTCAGGCAGAGTGCCTTAAACTGGAAACCCATGAGCTGGGGGTGCGTCAGGGTGCGGAAAGCCAGCAGGGCGCGCTGCTCTTCCCCGGTAAGGGGGGCGGTGGCGTCCTGAAAATGAAGCGGGGCGAGTCCGGTGAAGAACCGGTGTTGTTCGGCAAATCCCTCCAGCTGCCACCCTGCCTCGAGGGCATGCCTTGCCACCGCCGAAAAATTCACTTGCGCGGTGAGATCCTGTTCTCCCGGGATGGAGAGCAAATCCTCCCGGCGTTGCTGCAGCTTATAGGCGGAAAGGGTGCCGTCCCGACGGATGGGGAGCGCCAGTTCGGCGTCCGACATACCGTAGTCCAGCGTCAGGAGCCAGCCGCGCGTCAGCTTTGCTCCGACCGCCGCAAGCAGCAGGCCATGCCCCAGACAGACTTCGGCATAGGTGCCCGGTTCGCGGTGGCAAAGCAGCGATGCAGCGGCCCTGACCGCTGGTTCTTCCACCTGCGTTTCGATCCACTGGAGGGCGGCGCCGTCTGTGCCCACGCGCATTTCACGCCAGCCAGAGTCCGTGAGGCGCAGGCGGTGAACGGGAAAGGCGTCCAGTAGTTCGTTGGAGTAGTGTACTCCGCAAAAGGGAGGTAAATCTTCCAAAGATGTGTGCCATCGGACCCGGCTCCCAAAAGCGGAAAGTCGCTCCCTCTGCCGCTCCCGCAGCGGAGCCAGGGGCTCCACCAAACGCAGGATGGTCGATTTGAAGCACTCGGGTGCGACTGCTGTGAGCGAGGAAAGCACGTCCGCCGCCAACTGCCCGTCAAAGGCGCCTTGTTCCACCAGTGTCCATTCTGAGGGGCGTCCCAACCGCTCCCACATTTCCACAAACTGGCGGGCCAGTAGCGCCCCGAACAGTGGGCCCACGCTCACTGCGGTCTGGAAATCGCCGCGGGCACCAATCCGGGCCCGCCCGGAGCCGTAATAACCGTGCTCAGGGTCATAGAGGGCGGCCTCCATAAATGCCGCGAAGGTTAGGGGGCCTTCCCTTTGGATCCGGGTGATGAGCTGGGAGAGAAGCGGCGTCATTTTGCGGTACGGCACGTGGGGCCACAGATGCCTAGGGCCCGCCGGCGCTCCGCGCAACCGTTCTGTTCTGCGCCGTGTTTGCCTAGGTGGGCGTCCGCCAGTAAGCTCGCCGGATGCTCCCGTGGTTTCAGAACCGGTTTCCTGTCTACCTTGCCCCTATGGCCGGGGTGACCGATTCCTTGTTTCGTGGCTACTGCAAGGAGTACGGGGCCGACGTGGTGGTGACCGAGTTCGTCGCCGCCGAGGGCATTTTTCGTAAAAATGCGAGAACCCTCGAGTATTTGGACTTTAGCGAGCAGGAGCGCCCCCTGGGGGTGCAGCTTTTTGGGGCCGATCCGGAGCATCTGGGACGCGCCGCGCAGATGGTGCTCGAATGGAAGCGGCCGGATTTCATCGACTTGAATTTTGGGTGCCCCGTCAACAAGGTCGTGTCCAAAAACGGAGGCTCCGCCCTGCTGCGCGATTGCCCTCTTTTGGAACGGGTTGCCGGGGCGGTCGTGCGTGCGGTGGCGCCGCATCCGGTGACCGCAAAAATCCGGATTGGTTGGGACAGAACCTCCATCAACGCGGTGCAGACTGCCCGGATTTTGGAGGACTGCGGGGTCAGGGCGCTGGCGGTGCACGGGCGCACCAAGGAGCAGGGATACAGCGGGGAAGCGGATTGGGATGTGATTGCGGCGGTGGCCGCGGCCGTGGAGATCCCGGTGATCGGCAATGGCGATCTGGCTTCCGCCCAGAATGTGGCCCGGCGCAGGCGCGAGTCAGGGGTGGGGGGCGTGATGCTCGGGCGTTCCGCGATGAGCGCACCCTGGGTGTTTGGGGCGATCCGGCACCATTTGGAAACAGGCGAACTGCTGCCTGAGCCAACTTTGGAGGCGCAGTGGACCCAAATTGTGCGGCACTGCCGGGAGGCGGCCCGGCGTTCGGGGGCGGAGGGCATCACGATGCAGTTTATGCGTTCCCGTTTGATGGCCTACTCCAGGGGTATGGCGGAGGCCCGGGAACTGCGGTTGCGTTTTTCCTCCATAGCCTCGCTCGGCGAATTGGAGGACCTCGCTGCGGGGCACATCCAGCGAAATTCGGTCCTTCGAGCCGCCGTTTAAGCGGGCGGATCCGATTCAGTGTGCTGGGCTGGCGCCGGTCCGGTCGTTTCCGGAGAGGAGGCCTCGTCTGTGTCTTAATGCTCGACCTCTCATGTTATTTGATGAATATATTCCAATGTGCACATTAAAAGCAATGCGACGCCTGCCGGGAGGGTTTCGCTTTGGTCGCCGGTTTTTGCTTCTGACGGCAGCCGTTCTTGTTGGCTCCGTCTCGGTTGCCTTCGGAGAAGGCACTTTGGCCGAGTGGCAGGCCAAGGCGCTCGCTGAATTTCCTTCTTTGGGGGTGCCGGGTTCGGCCTTCAATTCCCTTTTTCTAGAGCGGGTCAAGCTGCTCAGGCAAAAAAACCCGAAGGTGTTGCGGGACCCGAGTTGGCCCTACCGTCTCGCCCAGCAGGTGGCGGTCTCGGCCGAACTGGTGCGGGCAGCAGAGGTGCTGGACGCAAAAAAAACGGCTCCCACCGAGGTTTCCAAAGTTGCTGCGAATGCGGGACCAGTCCAACCAACTCCGGGTCACAATGGAGCGGAGTCTGTAACGGCGGACAGGAGCGTTGCACTGTCCCAAGTGTGTCTGCATGCGGTGGAGGCTGAGCTCTCGAGCGGTGCCGTGAAGGAGGACCGCACTGTTTGGATTCAGGAAGGCAAGATTGCGCCCCGTCTCCGGGTGAGGGCCCTGAGGTCGGCCAAGGTGATTAGCGAGGCGGCCTACTCTGATGTTTTGCAGCAGTTTCTGGAACAGGTGCTCAAGACGGCCGGCGATCTGGGCGAGGAAGAGATTATTTGGGTCAAGGCGTTCCTTGCTGATAGCGAAACGCATGCAACCTTTGCCGGGTTGCTGGGAGTTTCAGAGGTCCAACTGGTCTCGGGCCTGCTTGCAAAGGCCGACAGCCCTGGCTTTGCTCTGGATTGGCTTGGAGGCGGTTCCGGGGGGTTCGTCCCCCCAATGCAAATCCCAGCGGCGCGACGGCTTGAAATTCTGGAGAAGGTGCTGGCAGGGCACTTTCAGCTCGGAACGATGCATTTGTCCAAGGACTCCTGCCAAACGATGTGCTTCCGCATCAATTCCGAGGTGGCCGGAGGTGGTTTTTTGCTGCTGGAGCGGTTGTCCGTGAGGGATTTTCCAGAAAGCTGTTTGGTCAATGCAAACGCGCCTGCCAGTAAATTCAGCCCGCTCAAGAAGGAATGGGTGGCCTACATGCAAAGCCTGGTCCGGATGCATGAGGATTTGAAAACGGGCAAGTTCGCACCCTTCTCCAGCTACTTTCCGGCATGTGTTGGTACCGGTGGGTTGGAGCAGTTTGTGCTGTGGGCGAGTCTTCGAAAAGACTCCGCCAAAGAGAGCGCACTTTGGGTGGATTCGCTGGCGCCCGAGCTTTACAAACACCCGGGAGTGCAGGCGCGTGAGGCAAGGCGCGTGCTTCCCGCGTTGGCTTACGTGCTGAACCAACAGGCGCTTGCAGACGCACGGACCGCATCGGCCGCTGATCCTCAGCCGCTTAAGCCTGCTGTGGTGGCCTCAAAGGCCGCCCCATTGGTGGCGCCCAAGCCTGCTCCAGCGGTCGCTTCGAAGCCCGTCCCTGCGCCCGCCCCGACTGCGATGCCAAAGCCCCCGGCTACTCCTCCCCCTGCGACACCGGGTTCCCCTCCGAAAGCAGCGCTCCCGGTCCCAGTTGCAAAATAAGCCCCGCCCCAGGGTGCGTGCAGCGGAAGCCAAAGGGTTCAGGTTGGGGCGTTCGTATTTTTCGACTTAAACTCCCGATGGCCATGCGCCGGCTTTTTGCCGCACAATCCTCAAAGCCGTTTCCACGGCGTCTTCAGGGGCTGTTGCGGTGAGCACGGCCTCCTTCCGAAACCAGGTTTCTTGCCGGCGTGCGTACTGACGTGTGGCCTCCACGATTTTCAGGGTGGCGTCCCGCTCCGTGGCCTCCCCCGTCAGCACCGAGGCGACCTGTTCCAGTCCGATAACCTGCCGGGCCGTGATACCTAGAAAGGGCAGCGCGGATTGAACCTCCGCGGCCACTCCTTCCGCAAACAACCCGGCCGCCCGACGGGCGATACGCTCGTGGAGTATTTCCCTTGGGAGGGCGAGCCAGATACCGGCAAGGGGAGCGTCCGGTTGCAGTGGCGGGCGAAAGCTGGAAAACGCCCTTCCGGTCAGAAGGCATACCTCCAGGGCGCGGATGACCCTGCGTGGATTCTGCAAATCCACGTTTCGAGCAGCCTCGGGATCCAATTCGGCCAGTTCTGCGCACAGTGTCTGCAGGGGACGGGCTTCCAGT